>NZ_JASCQN010000047.1:0-77709 GCF_030010475.1 Halomonas kalidii
TGAACTGACCCCCAATAGTTGGACGGTTCGTTCAGCCGGCGCCCAAGGCCTGAGTCCTGTACTGTACGGGGCTCAGGCCTTTTAGTTTCAGCCTGATGCGCTCGTGGTTGTAGTAATGGATGTAACGATCGAGGCCTTGCTGCAACTGCTCAACCGTATCGAACCGGTTCAGGTGGAAATACTCGGCCTTCAGGGTGCCGAAGAAGCTCTCCATGGCGGCATTGTCCAAGCAGTTGCCCTTGCGTGACATGCTCTGGGTCAGCGCCTGTCCTGCCAACAGGGCGCGATAGGTGGGATGCTGGTAATGCCACCCCTGATCGGAATGCAGCAGTGGCCGGTCCGAGTGCTTCAAGCGGGCAAAGGCCTGCTGCAGCATGTGCTTCACCAGTGAGAGTACGGGACGCCTGCTGGTCTGATAGGCGACGATCTCGCCGTTGTAGAGATCCATGATGGGGGACAGATACAGCTTCTGTCCGTCGACGTTGAACTCCGTGATGTCGGTCACCCACTTCTGATTCGGTCCTTCTGCCTGAAACTGCCGGTCGAGTACGTTGGGAGCCACATGTCCCACTGCTCCTCGGTAGGCGCGATACCGCTTTGGGCGAACCAGGGACTTCAAGCCCAGCTGTTGCATCAAGCGCTGGACGGCCTTGTGGTTGATCACTTCACCTGCCTGCCGTAGGGCAGCAGTGATGCGGCGATAACCATAGCGCCCTTTGTGGCTATCGTAGATCGCCCGGATACGCGCCTTCAGGGGCGCGCACTGATCGTCAGCGCCCAGGGCCTTGAGCTGGTAGTAGAACGTGCTGCGCGGTAGCTCTGCCGCACGCAGCAGCAGAGCCAGCGAATGCTCGTGCCTTAACCCTTGGACGGCTTGGGCTTTCTGCCCTGCGTTGCCGCCTGCTTCTCCCGGATCAAGGCATCGAGCTTTTTTAGATAGGCGTTCTCCGCCCGCAGATACGCCAACTCTTTGAGCAACTCCTCATGAGAGCGCTCTTCATCAGGTGGGGGTGGTGGTGAAGGCGGCTTTTTGACCATCGGGCGGCGTCCCTTTCGCTTTGGCGATAACGCAGTCAGGCCACCACTATGGTACTGCTGCTCCCATATGCCAATAGCGGCATCTCCGCGAATATCGAACAGGGTGGCAGCCTGCCGGCGTGACAAGCCATCTCGCCACATTCTCTCGAGTACCGCCAGCTTGAAGGCAGCACTGTAGTGACTGTACTTCTTGCCTAGCCCCGGCGCGCCATGCTGGCGGTAGCGTTCCCGCCATTTACGCACCAGGGAATGGTCAAGGCGATGCTGGCGAGCCACCTCGCGTAGGCTAGTGTCCTCATGCAAACACTGCTGCACCACTAGCAGCTTGAACCACTCGTCGTATCGATTGCTCATAGAAACACCCCGAGGGTTGGATTAGGTGTCCAACTTTCGGGGTGCAGTTCAATGACATCCGGTGGGGCTCTTGGCTCGGCGCTCTCGGCTATGCGCCTAGAGCTTGAACTCTGGCAGCTTGCGTTCGGTCTTGGCGCGCTTGAGGTGGGCGACCTTCGGCAGGCCGTTCTCGAACGGCGGGAAGTCCTCGCCCTGGATCAGCGGCGAGAGGTACTGGCGGCACGCCTCGGTGATCCCGAAACCGTCCTCGCGGATGTACTCCCGGGGCATGAACTTCTCGCGGTTGGCGACCTCGGCCAGCGGCGCGGCCTCGATGCGCCAGGCGTAGGGGGCGTCGGAGATGCGCTTGATCGCCGGCATCATGGCGTTCTTGCCGTCGAGCGCCAGTTCCACGGCCTTCTCGCCCACCGCGTAGGCCTGGTCGACATCGGTCTTCGAGGCCAGGTGGCGGGCGGCACGTTGCAGGTAGTCGGCCACCGCCCAGTGGTACTTGTAGCCCAGGTCCTGCTTGACCATGCCGGCCAGCGTCGGCGCCACGCCGCCCAGCTGGCGGTGGCCGAAGGCGTCGGTGTTGCCGGAGTCGGCGAGGAAGGTGCCGTCCTCGTAGCGGGCGCCCTCGGAGACCACGATCACGCAGTAGCCGTACTTCCGCACCGCCTCCTCGACCCGGGTCATCACCCTGGCGCGGTCGAAGGGCACCTCGGGGAAGATCACCAGGTGGGGCGGCTCGCCCTCGCCGTTGCCGGCCAGGGCGCCGGCGGCGGCAATCCAGCCGGCGTGGCGGCCCATCACCTCGAGCACGAACACCTTGGTGGAGGTGGCGCACATGGAGGCGATGTCCAGCGAGGCCTCCAGGGTCGAGGTGGCGATGTACTTGGCCACGCTGCCGAAGCCCGGCGAGTTGTCGGTGATCGGCAGGTCGTTGTCCACGGTCTTGGGCACGTGGATGGCGGTCAGCGGATAGCCCAGCTTCTCGGAGAGCTGTGAGACCTTGAGGCAGGTGTCGGCGCTGTCGCCGCCGCCGTTGTAGAAGAAGTAGCGGATATCGTGGGCCTTGAACACCTCGATCAGCCGCTCGTACTGGGCGCGGTGACTCTCGATGTCCTTGAGCTTGTAGCGACAGGAGCCGAAGGCGCCGCCCGGGGTGTGGCGCAGGGCGGCGATGGTGTCGTCGGACTCCTGGCTGACGTCGATCAGGTCCTCGGTCAGGGCGCCGATGATGCCGTTGTGGCCGGCATAGACCTTGCCGATGCGGTCCGGGTGGCGGCGGCAGGCCTCGATCACGCCGCAGGCGCTGGCGTTGATCACGGCGGTGACGCCGCCGGACTGGGCGTAGAAGGCGTTGTGCTGGGCCATGGGGCTTTCCTGCTCCTGGGTAGCGTCAAGGAATCACTGAATAGAGGCGTGGGCAACCGCGGCGTCGGCCTATTCGGTGATTCCTTCGGGGTTCGAAAGGGGTCTGATTCTAGCCGAAAGCGGCATGGGCTGCATCTGCGCGGTCACGGGGTCCAAGAGGGCTTGTGCCCCGGCCGCGACGGTACCCGCTGGAGCGCGCCGCGGGCGCCATGCTAGTCTCCCGTGACCGCGCCGCGGCCTGCGGCGGCACGATGCAGTCGGAGACAGCATGCACCTTCACATTCTCGGCATCTGCGGCACCTTCATGGGTAGCCTGGCGCTGCTGGCCCGCGAACTGGGCCTCACGGTCAGTGGCTCGGATGCCAATGTCTATCCCCCCATGAGCACCCAACTCGAGGAGGCCGGCATCCATCTGGCCGAGGGCTACGCGGCCGCCAATCTCACGCCACGCCCCGACCTGGTGGTGGTCGGCAACGCCCTCTCCCGGGGCAACCCCGAGGTCGAGGCGCTGCTCGACCGGGGGCTGCCCTATGTCTCGGGTCCCCAGTGGCTCGCCGAGCATGTCCTGGCCGGGCGGCAGGTCATCGCCGTGGCCGGGACCCACGGCAAGACCACCACGGCGAGCCTGCTGGCCTGGCTGCTGGAATCCGCCGGCCTCGCGCCGGGCTTCCTGATCGGCGGCGTGCCGCGAAACTTCGGCGTCTCGGCGCGTCTCGGGGCCCATGACGCCCCCTTCGTGGTCGAGGCCGACGAGTACGACACGGCGTTCTTCGACAAGCGCTCCAAGTTCGTCCACTACCGCCCCGAGATCGCCATCCTCGGCAATCTCGAGTTCGACCATGCGGATATCTTCCCCGATCTGGCCGCCATCGAGCGGCAGTTCCACCACCTGGTGCGCACCGTGCCCGGCCGTGGCCGGCTGCTGGTGGCCGACGGCGAACCGGCGCTGGACCGGGTGCTCGAGCAGGGCTGCTGGACGCCGGTCGTGCGCTTCGGCGGTGAGGCCTCCAGCCCCTGGCGGCTGGCGCTCGAGCGCGAGGATGGCTCGCGCTTCCGGGTGATCCACCAGCAGGACGAGGCGGATGAGGACGCCGTGGTCGACTGGCCGTTGACCGGCGCCTACAACGCCCGCAATGCTCTGGCCGCGCTGGCGGCAGCACACGCCTGCGGGGTCGACCTGGCACGGGGCTGCGCGGCGCTGTCGCGCTTCGAGTCCCCACGGCGGCGCCAGGAGCTGCGTGGCGAGGTGGCCGGGATCCAGGTGATCGACGACTTCGCCCACCACCCCACGGCCATCGCCGCCACCCTGGAGGGGCTGCGCGCCGCCACCACCCGCGGCCGGCTGCTGGCGGTGGTCGAGCCACGCTCCAATACCATGCGCCTGGGCACCCTGCGGGATCGCCTCGCCGCCAGCGTCGGCGCCGCCGATGCCGCCTTCTGGTACCAGCCCCCGGGGCTCGACTGGTCGCTGGCGCCGCTGCTCGCGGCGAGCCCCGTGGTGGCCCACCTGCACGAGGACCTCGACGCCCTGGTCGATGCCCTGGTGACCGAGGCGCGGCCGTTCGATCGCATCGTGGTGATGTCCAACGGCGGTTTCGGCGGCATCCACGAGAAGCTGCTCGCCGCCCTGGAGGCCGCCCATGGCTGACGACCTGCGAGCACCGGTCACGGTGGCCATCACCGGCGCCTCCGGGGCCCAGTACGGCCTGCGCCTGATCGAGGCGCTGGTGGCGGCCGACCACGCGGTGTGGGTGATGATCTCCAAGGCCGCCCACCTGGTGGTCAGTACCGAGACCGATACCGACCTGCCGGCCCGCCCGCAGCGGCTGGCCGAGGCACTGACCGCGCGCAGCGGCGCGGCTCCCGGCCAGATCCGCTGCTTCGGACGTGAGGACTGGATGGCGCCGGTGGCGTCGGGGTCGGGGGCGCCGTCGGCGATGGTGATCTGTCCCTGCTCCACCGGCACCCTCTCGGCGGTGGCCACCGGCGCCAGCAACAACCTGATCGAGCGCGCCGCCGACGTGGCGCTCAAGGAGCGTCGCCGGTTGATCCTGGTGCCTCGGGAGACGCCCTTCTCGGCGATCCATCTCGAGCACATGCTGAGCCTGGCCCGCATGGGGGCGGTGATCCTGCCGGCGGCGCCGGGGTTCTACCATCAGCCGAAGCACATCGACGACTTGATCGACTTCATCGTCGCGCGGATCCTCAACCAGTTGGGGATCGAGCACCGCCTGATGCCGCGCTGGGGCGAGTGATGGGGAGGCTTCCGGCGCGGGAGCCGTCACGGTGGTGTCATTCGCTCCCGCCAGGCTGGGCGCACAAGGACGAGGCCTTCGATGATGATCAAGCTGTCGCTGCTGTCGGTCTTCGTGCCGACCTTCCTGCTGGTGTCGCTGACCCCCGGCATGTGCATGACGCTCTCCATGGTGCTGGGGATGACCCAGGGCGTGAAACGGACCCTGTGGATGATGGCCGGCGAACTGGTCGGCGTGGGCCTGGTGGCCGCCGCCGCCGGTGCCGGGGTGGCCACGCTGATGCTGCGTCAGCCGGAGCTGTTCGCGCTGTTCAAGTGGGTGGGCGGCGCCTACCTGGGGTATCTGGGGGTGATGATGTGGCGCTCCCGGGGGCGCATGGCGATTCCCCTCGAGAGCGTCGAGTTGCCGCCGGCCTCCCGCGGTCAGCTGGCGCTGCAGGGTTTTCTCACCGCGGTGGCCAATCCCAAGGGCTGGGCCTTCTTCGTGGCCCTGTTGCCGCCCTTCCTCGACGCCTCGCGGGCGCTGGCCGGCCAGCTCGGCGTGCTGATCGCGGTGATACTGACCATCGAGTTCCTCTGCCTGCTGCTCTACGCCGCCGGCGGGCGCAGCCTGCGCCGACTGCTCGGCGAGAGTGACAACGTGCGCCTGCTCAACCGTCTCGCGGGATCGCTGATGGTCGGCGTCGGGGTGTGGCTGGCCCTGGGATAGGGGCCTAGACGGGCGGTAGCCAGGCGACCCGGGCGCCGACCAGGACCAGCGAAGCGGCAGCGAGCCACGACCAGGGGCAGGGGGCGAGTGGCGGATGGGGCCTCTGCTGCCAGGCCAGGTGCACCAGGGCGCAGACCACCAGGCCGAGCAGGGCGCCGCCGACCAGGTCGCTGAGCCAGTGCACGCCGATCACCAGCCGCGAGAGCGCCATGGGGACGACGAGCAAGATCGCCCCCCAGTAGACCCAGTGGCGCTGTCGGTGGGGCAGCTCATGGGCGATGAAGGCGGCGGCCAGGCCGGCCACGACCACGGCGGTGGAGGCGTGGGCACTGGGATAGGCCAGGGAGCCGGTCAGGTAGTCCGGTGCATCGGGGCGGTCGCGACCGATCAGCGCCTTGCCCAGGGTATTGAGCAGCGCGATGCCGCCGAGCCCGGCGGCGATGTGCAGGAAGGCCGCCAGGTGGCGCTTCCACAGCAGCCAGAGCCCCCAGGGCAGCACCAGGGCCAGCACCCCGTAGGTGTCGCCGACCCGGGCGAGCGTCTGGCCGGCACGCGCCAGGGCGGGGGAGGCCAGGGCCGCGAAGAGCGAGTCGACGCGCAGGTCCACCTCCAGCGGGCCATGCTGCTGGATCACCATCAGGGTCCAGCCCGAGAGGGCGCCCAGGGCGAGGATCAGCAGCAGCCAGCTGGCCAGCGGCACCTCGCCCTGCCCCCGCCAGCTCTGGGCCAGCCAGAAGCGCCGCATCACCGGGTGGCGCCGCGCGCCGTTGGCCGCCAGGCGATAGAGGCGCCCGGTGCGGGTGACCTGCTGGCGCAGCCAGGAGAACACCACCGCCAGTGCCACCAGCAGCACGGCCAGGGCGATCAACCAGGTCTCGATACCCTCCGGCAGGTCGAGTAGCCGTTGCCAGGTGTGTCCCAGCAGGTAGCCGGGCAGTACATAGGCGGGAGCCCACAGGACCGCCGAGGCGAGGTTGGCCCAGAGGAAGGCTCGCGGCGACATGTGCAGCATGCCGGCGATCAACGGCACCATGGGGCGCACCGGGCCGACGAAGCGACCGAAGAACACCGACAGGCTGCCGTAGCGCCGGAAGAAGCGGGCGCCCCGGGCCAGCCACTCCGGGTGGTGGGAGAGGGGCCACTGGCGAGTCACCCTTTCGCGCTGGGTGTAGCCCAGCAGGAAGCTCGCGCCGTCACCCACCACGGCGCCGACGAAGGCGACCGCGAGGACCGCCGCCAGGGCGATCTCCTGATGGCCGGCCAGGGAGGCGGCGGCAGTGATCAGCACGACGCCGGGCACCAGCAGGCCGACCAGGGCCAGGGACTCGACCAGGGCGATGGCGGCGATGAGCAGCAGCAGCAGGGTGGGGGAAGGGGTCAACTGATAGAGGGTATCCGCAAGGCTCAAGAGAACGCTCCGTGGTCGGCGGCAAGGAATCAGATCTCGGCCAGGCGCTGGGTTCGGGTCTGCAGGCGCTGCTCGAAGTGTTCCGGAGATTCGCGGCGTTGCAGCAGGCAGAGTGTCATGCGGGTCTCGATCGGGCCGATCTCCAGCAGTACCGTCCGCTGCAGCGACTGTTCGAGGCGCTGGCGCACCAGCATGGCGCCGTTCTCGCTGGTGTCGGGCAGTACCAGCCAGAAGTCGGCCGGTCCTTCCCGGCCCAGCAGGTCATGGTCGCGGCAGCGCTTGTCGACCTCCCGGCAGACGGCGTCGAGCAGGGCCTGTCGGACCCTGGAGCCGAACTGCTCGCCGGCCATGTCGAACTGAGGCAGGTGGAGCAGCAGTACCGCCAGGCGCTGGTCCAGCAGTTCGGCACGCTCGCACTCGCTGTGCAGCCGGTCGTGAAGGGTTTCGCGGTTGGTGGCGGGGCAGTCCGGGTCGCGTGGGTCGGTGGCCCGCAGCAAGGCCTGTTGACGCAGGAATTCCCAGGGCGTCAGGCCGGCCACCACCACCAGGGCCAGGTAGCTCAGCGTCAGGTCGCGATCGAGATGTTCGTCGCCGACCAGAATCAGCCAGATCGGCACCAGCATGACGTTGAGCAGCATGGCTGGCCCCAGCGGCAGCAGCAGCAGGGTGAGCACCGCCGGCAGGCCCAGCCACAGGGGCGCAAGCGACGCCTGCTGGGGTAGCTCAACGGCGATCAGCAGGTAGCCGCAGATCAGCACCAGATAGGCCGAGAGCCTCCCGTGGTCGTCCTGGCCCAGGCGCAGCAGGGCGGCGAGCAGCATCAACGGGGTCAGTAACACCGGGAGCAGGATACTCGGATAGTCGCCCATCAGGTAGAGCCACAGGGCATGGCCGAGCAACAGCAGGGCACCGGTGCTGTAGACCAGGGCATGCAACCGCGCGGGGCGTGGCTCAATCATGCTCGAGCCCTCGGATCACGGCCATGGGTGGCTGCTGTCGCTCCAGGGCGCGGCATTCGTCGCCGAGCGACTCGACCCGGGACAGGGCGGTGACGCGCAACCGAGCCGTCGTGTCGAGGTCTCTCAGCAGCCGGTTGCGGCGCTGCTCGGCCTGCTCGGCATCGCGACTGAGCAGCAGTGTCGCCAGGGTGCGGCGGTCGAGGTGATAGCAGTTCTCGAAGCTGCGGGTGAACCGGCAGAGCCGGCGGGCGAGTGGCCAGAGCTGGCCGGGTGAGGTCTGGAGTATCAACAGCTCGGCATGAACGCCCTCGCGCCGGGCTCGTGCCCGTTCGCGTATCAGGTCGTGGGAGAGCTGGTTCCGGGGCCAGAGGCGCAGCCCCGGGATCAGGCGCATGCGGCGCCGGTCCGGGCCGCGTAGCGGCTGCAGGTCACGGCTGCGGACCAGGCCGAGGAGCAACAGGCCGGCCAGGACCAATCCCGAGAGAGTGGCTTGTTCCAGGCCCATCCTGTCCAGCAGCGACCACCAGGTGAGGCCGGCGAGCAGGACGTTGAGCGCCGCCATCCAGGCGGGCTGGGGCAGCATGATCAGGACCGCCCACGCCCATAGCCAGATCAGGTAGCGATCGGGGGCCACCCACAACAGGGCAGCCAGCAGCAGGCTGGGCAGCAACTGCCACGGCACCATGGCCGGGCGGCGATGGCTGAATTCCAGCAGCGCGGCGGTTACCCCCAGCCAGCCCGTCGCCAGCCACAGGAGCAGGGCCTCGGGGAGGGTGGGGGCGGCGGGGGCGAGCAACGCCAGCAACAGTGCCGCGGCCAGCAGGTTGCCTCGCAGCAGGCCGATTTTGTACTTGCTCTGCATGGTGGCTTACTATGAATCCCTTCCCGGTTTTCCGCACAGTATAACGCCGGTGTCGTCCCTGTCTCTCGGCGACACCGGCCTCAGGAGACACTCTACGGCATGACTGCGCACGCCTCCCACTCCGATTCGTCCTCTGTCCTGGCTGCCGGTACCGAGGGTATCGGCGATATCGATACCTACATGGTGCGCCTCGGCCAGGCGGCCCGTACCGCCGCCACCGCGATGCGCCGCACCGCCACCGGGGCCAAGAACGCCGCGCTGCTGGCCATGGCCGAGCGGCTCATCGAGGCGCGCGCCGAGCTGCTCGCCGCCAATGCCCGCGATCTGGCGCGGGGACAGGAGAGCGGCCTGGACGCCGCGCTGCTCGAGCGACTGGCGTTGGACGACAGGCGTATCGACGCCATGGTCGAGGGGCTCAATCAGGTCGCGGCGTTGCCGGATCCGGTGGGCGAGATCGATGGCCTGCGTTCGCGACCCAGCGGCATCCAGGTGGGCCAGATGCGGGTGCCGCTGGGGGTCATCGGCATCATCTACGAGTCGCGGCCCAACGTCACCCTGGAAGCCGCCAGTCTCTGTCTCAAGTCCGGTAACGCCTGCATCCTGCGCGGCGGTTCCGAGGCCCGCGAGTCGAACGCCGCCATCGCCGGCTGCATTCGTGCCGGGCTCGCCGATGCCGGGCTGCCCGAGGGCGCGGTACAGGTGGTGGCGACCACCGACCGCGCCGCCGTGGGCCGCCTGATCGCCATGCCCGAGTATGTCGACGTGATCATTCCGCGGGGTGGCAAGTCGCTGATCGAGCGCATCTCTCGCGAGGCGCGGGTACCGGTGATCAAGCACCTGGACGGGGTCTGCCACGTCTACATCGATGCCACCGCCGATCCGCAGAAGGCGCTGGCCATCGCGGTGAACGCCAAGACCCATCGCTACGGCACCTGCAACACCATGGAGACCCTGCTCGTGGACGCGCCGGTGGCCGAGGCGCTGTTGCCGAAGCTGGCCGCCGCCTATGCCGAGCACGGCGTCGAGCTGCGCGGCTGCGAGCGTACGTGCACCATTCTCCCCGAGGCGGTCCCCGCCACCGAGGAGGACTGGCACACCGAATACCTGGCGCCGGTGCTGGCGATCCGTGTGGTCGACGGCATGGACGCGGCGGTCGCCCATATCGAGCGCTACGGCTCGCACCACACCGATGCCATCGTCACCGAACACTACGGCCTGGCCCGCCGCTTCATGGCCGAGGTGGACTCCAGTTCGGTGATGGTCAATGCCTCGACCCGCTTCGCCGACGGCTTCGAGTACGGCCTGGGCGCCGAGATCGGCATCTCCACCGACAAGCTCCACGCCCGTGGCCCGGTGGGCCTCGAAGGGCTCACCACCCGCAAGTACATCGTCCTCGGTGACGGCCAGGTTCGCCAGTGACGCCCGAGACGTCGCGTCGACTGCCGGTGCGAGCCGGCGACCCGCCGCCGCGGGTGGCCATGCTCGGCGGCACCTTCGACCCGGTGCACCTGGGCCACCTGCGCAGCGCCGTGGAGCTTCGCGAGGCGCTCGCCCTCGACCGGGTGCACATGATTCCCGCCAGCACGCCGCCGCTGCGGGGCGAGCCGCATGTCGCGCCCGCCGAGCGTCTCGCGCTGCTGCGCCTGGGTATCGGCGACACCCCGGGGCTCATCGCCGATCCTCGCGAACTGTGCAGGGACGGCCCCTCCTACAGCGCCGATACCCTGGCCTCGCTACGCGGCGAGCTCGGCGAGCGGGCCCGCCTGGTGATGGCGCTGGGCCACGACGCCTTCCGGCGCCTGGCCGACTGGCACGAGCCCGAGCAGCTCTTCGAGTTGGCCCATGTGGTGGTGATCGACCGCCCCGACTTCGAGGCGCCGCTGCCGGCGGCGCTGAAGGCGCTGCTCGCCGGGCGCGAGGTCGGCTCCCCTGAGGCGCTGATGGCCCGGCCGGCGGGAGCGCTGCTGCGTCTGGCGCTGCCCTCGCGCATGGCGATCTCGGCCACCGAGGTGCGTCGGCGCCTGGCGGCGGGGCGCAGCGTGCGCTACCTGCTGCCCGAGGCAGTGGAGGCGCGCATCCTCGCCCATGGCTTCTATTCCGGTTCCTGAGAGCAGCCGCAACCCGGTACAATGACGGTAACCACGATTTCGCTTCAACGAGGGGCTGACACGAAGGGCTATGCAAATCGACGCACTCAAGACTCTGGCGGTGGACGCGCTGGAGGAACTCAAGGCCAGGGACATCAGCCTGATGGATGTCTCGCGCCTGACCAGCGTGACCGACCTGATGGTGATCGCCAGTGGCACCTCCACTCGCCATGTGGCGGCGCTGGCCGGCAACGTGGTCGAGAAGGCCAAGGCCGGCGGCGTCCAGCCGCTGGGCGTCGAGGGCGAGAACGGTGCCGACTGGGTGCTGGTGGATCTCGGCGACCTGGTGGTCCACGTGATGCTGCCCGAGACCCGCCAGCTCTATGATCTCGAGCGCCTCTGGGCCGACCTGCCCAGCGATGCGGAGGTGCGCGGTTCGCGTAGCGGAGGCGAGGCGGGCGGCGCATGAGGGTCCGCCTGCTGGCGGTGGGGACCCGCATGCCGGGCTGGGTGACCCAGGGCGTCGAGGAGTACCGCAAGCGGTTGCCCCGTGACTTCACGCTGGAGGTGGAGGAGATCGCTCCCGGGCAGCGCGGCAAGAATGCCGACGTGACCAGGGCGGTCGCCCTCGAGGCCGAGCGACTCCGGGCCCGGCTGAGGGGCGACGAGTGGGTGGTGGCCCTGGAGGTGGGCGGCAAGCCGTGGAGCACCGAGCAGTTGGCCCGGGAGGCCGAGGCGTGGCGTCTCGAGGGGCGTGACGTGGTCCTGCTGGTGGGTGGACCGGACGGCCTCGAGCCGTCGCTCTCGGCCGCCGCCGACCAGCGCTGGTCGCTGTCGCCGTTGACCCTGCCCCATCCGCTGGTGCGCATCCTGCTCGCCGAGCAGCTCTATCGCGCCTGGACCCTGCTGGTGGGGCATCCCTATCACCGTTGAGCCGTCCCCGACCCGCGAAGGTGTCCCTGTAACCGATATCAGCCCGCCTCCGTGCGAGGCGTCTGCCGAGGCCATTGCCGAGAATGCGTGAGCGACGCGACACCCTGAAGAATCCCGAGCAGGAACTGCGCATCTTTCGCGTGCGCTCGCTGCTGGCGGTGCTGCTGGTCTTCGTCATGACCGGTCTGCTGATGGGGCGGCTGGTCTACCTGCAGGTGGTGCAGCATGAGGTCTACAGCACCCGCTCGGAGAAGAACCGGGTCCGGGTGGAGCCGCTGCCGCCGACCCGCGGGCTGATCTACGACCGCAACGGCGCGCTGCTGGCCGAGAACCGTCCCACCTACAACCTCACCCTGGTGCGGGAGCGGGTCGACGACCTGGACGCCACTCTGGCCCTGCTGGTGCGTCTCCTCGAGCTGCCCGACGAGGAGGCCGAGGCCTTCCGGGTGCGATCGCGCCAGCGCCAACGCCCCTTTCAGCCGGCGCTGTTGATGAGCGACCTCGATGAGGACCAGATCGCCCGGTTGGCGGTCAACCGGCATCGCCTGCCCGGGGTCGAGGTGGAGGCCCAGTTGCTGCGCTACTATCCGGACGCCGAGATCATGGCCCATGCGCTGGGCTACGTGGGGCGCATCAACGCCGAGGAGCTCGCGAGCCTGGACACCGGCCGCTATGCCGGCACCCACTTCATCGGCAAGACCGGTGTCGAGCGCTTCTACGAGGATGCCCTGCATGGCCAGGCGGGGCTGCGCAAGGTCGAGACCAACGCCCGCGGCCGGGTGCTGCGCGAGCTCGGTCGCACCGACCCGGTGCCGGGACAGAACCTGACCCTGACCCTCGACAAGGAGCTGCAGCGGCTTGCCTATGAACTGCTCGACGGTCGGCGCGGCTCCATCGTCGCCATCGCGCCCGCGACCGGCGAGATCCTGGCCATGGTCTCGGTGCCGGGGTTCGACAGCAACCAGTTCGTCACCGGCATCGACGTGGCCTCCTACCGGGCGCTGCAGGAGGACATCGACCTGCCGCTGTTCAACCGCGCCATCCGTGGCCAGTATCCGCCGGGGTCGACCATCAAGCCCTTCCTGGCCCTGGCCGGCCTGGTCGAGGGGGAGATCACCCCGGACAAGACCATCTTCGATCCGGGGTACTACCAGTTGCCCAACGATTCGCGGCGCTACCGCAACTGGTTGCGCTGGGGGCATGGCCGGGTCGACATGGAGCGCTCCATCGCCGTCTCCAACAACACCTATTACTACTCGCTGGCCCACGACATGGGCATCGACCGGCTACACGACAACATGAGTGCCTTCGGCTTCGGCCAGCGGGTCGCCCACGACGTCTTCGGCGAGAGCACCGCCCTGATGCCGTCGCGGGACTGGAAGCGCGGCCGCTTCAACCAGCCCTGGTATCCCGGCGAGACCCTGTCGGTGGGGATCGGCCAGGGCTACTGGCAGGTGACGCCGCTGCAGCTGGCCACCGCTACCGCGGTGCTCGCCAACCGGGGACAGTGGGTCAAGCCGCGGTTGGCGCGGCGCATCGGAGAGGAGGAGGTGCCGCGGGAACTGCCCGAGACCCCGCCGGACATCACCCTGGCCACCGACGGCTGGTGGGACAAGGTGTTCTCCGGCATGGAGAAGGTGCTCAGCGGCAGCGAAGGCACGGCGCGGCGCACCGGGGTGGGGCTCGAGTATCGCATGGGGGGCAAGTCGGGCACCGCCCAGGTCTTCTCGCTGGGGCAGGACCAGCGCTACGACGCCGATGAGCTCGCCGAGAGGCTACGCGACCATGCCCTGTTCATGGCCTTCGCGCCGCTTGACGAGCCACAGATCGCCGTGTCGGTGATCGTCGAGAACGCCGGGGGCGGCAGTACCCATGCGGCGCACCTGGCACGTGCCATGACCGACGCCTGGCTGCTGGACGACGAGGCGCTAGACGTCGAGGAGATTCGAGAAGAGATGGAGAACGACGATGCTCGCGTGGCGGGGAACTGACCCATGGCAATGATCGACCTGTCGCGGGTGCTGCGTCCCCACCCGGTGCGGCCCCCGGCCAGTGGCATCGCCCGCAGGCGCGGTGTCTGGGAGCGCGTGCACCTGGACCCCTGGCTGCTGGCCATGTTGCTGGTGCTGATGGCGTCCGGGCTGGCGGTGATGTACAGCGCCAGTGGCCAGCGGCTCGATGTGGTGATCGCCCAGGGTATTCGTTTCGGGGTGGCGCTGGTGGTGATGCTGCTGCTGGCTCAGCTCTCGACCACCACGCTGCTGCGCTGGGCACTGCCCGTCTATGTCGTCGGCCTGTTGATGCTGGTGGCGGTGGAACTGGTGGGTGACATGGGAATGGGCGCCCAGCGCTGGCTGGTGATCCCCGGGGTGATCCGCTTCCAGCCGTCGGAATTGATGAAGCTGGCGATGCCGCTGATGGTGGCAGCCTACCTCAGCCGCCGGCCGTTGCCGCCACGCCTCAAGGATCTGGCGATCTGCGCACTGCTCATCGGTGTGCCGGTGGTGCTGATCGCCAAGCAGCCCGACCTGGGCACCTCGCTGCTGGTGGCCACGGCGGCGGTCTTCGTGGTGCTGCTGGCCGGGCTCTCCTGGCGCTTCATCGCCGTGCTGGCCGGTCTGGTGACGGCGGCCCTGCCGGTGCTGTGGATGAGCCTGCACAACTACCAGCGCCAGCGGGTGCTGACCTTCCTCGATCCCAACAGCGACCCACTGGGGTCGGGCTGGAACATCATCCAGTCGACCACCGCCATCGGCAGCGGTGGGCTGTTCGGCAAGGGCTGGCTGCAGGGCACCCAGTCTCAGCTCGAGTTCCTGCCGGAGCGACACACCGATTTCATCGTCGCGGTACTCGGCGAGGAGTTCGGGCTGGCCGGCATGCTGGCGGTGCTGGTGCTCTACCTGCTGATCATCAGCCGTGGCCTGTGGCTGGCCGCCGGTGCCCAGGACACCTTCGGGCGCCTGCTGGCCGGGAGCATCGTCCTGACCTTCTTCATCTACGTGTTCGTCAACGTGGGCATGGTCAGCGGCATCCTGCCGGTGGTCGGGGTGCCGCTGCCGCTGGTCAGTTATGGCGGCACCTCCGGCGTGACCTTGCTGGCCGGTTTCGGTATTCTCATGGCCATTCACGCTCACCGTAGGTTGCTGCCGCGCTAGCCGCCGGCGCAGGAGAGGGCAAGAGAATGACGGTGTCCCGTTTTCAAGGACCGAGGAAGGGCCTGGCCGTGATCGCCTGTGCCGGATTGTCGTTGCAGGTGCTGGGCGCCCAGGCTGCCGTGGATTTCGATCCCGCCCGCCACGCCGAGGTGGGCGCACTGGTCGAGGAGCTCGCCGAAAGAGGCATCGAGCGCGACTGGCTCGAGGCGGCCATGCGAGACGCCGCCTTCCAGCAGGGCGTGCTGGATGCCATGGAGGGCGCCGCCGAGCGCCGCCTGCGCTGGGACGAGTATCGCGAGATCTTCCTGCAGCCCGAGCGCATCGCTCGTGGGGTGGCCTTCATCGAGGCCCATCGCGACGCCTTCGCGCGCGCCGAGGCCCAGTACGGCGTGCCCGCCGAGGTGATCGCCGCCATCATCGGCGTCGAGACCAGTTATGGCCGCTTCACCGGCCGTCATCGGGTGCTCGATTCGCTCTCCACCCTGGCCTTCCACCATCCGGTGCGCGGTGCCTTCTTTCGTGGCGAACTGGCGGCCTTCCTGGAGATCACCCGCGAGCAGGGGGTCGATCCCGGTAGTCTCGATGGCTCCTACGCGGGCGCCATGGGCTATCCGCAGTTCATCCCCACCAGCTACCGCGCCTATGCGGTCGACTTCGACGGTGACGGCATCCGCGATCTCTGGACCAATCCGGTCGATGCCATCGGTAGCGTGGGCAACTATTTCGCCGAGCACGGCTGGCAGGGTGGCGAGCCGATCTATGCCGAGGCCGAGGGGCCAGAGGTACTGCCCGACGAGGTCGAGTTCAACCTCACCCGACCGCCCTACGCCGAGGTCGAGACGCTGCGCCGGGCGGGCATCCAGCCGCGGGGCGAGCTCGACGACGGGCAGCCGGTGGTGCCACTGGCCCTCGACCACGCCGACGACGTCCTTCGCTATCGTCTCGGCCACGAGAATTTCTATGTGATCACCCGCTACAATCACAGCCACCTCTATGCCATGGCGGTGACCGAGCTGGCCGAGGCGATCCGTGACGCCCAGGCGCTCGAGGCGGTCCCCCTGAGGCCCCGTGGCGATGAAGCGGAGGGGCGCTCATGAAGGCCTGGCCGGGAGCACTAGCCGTCGTGTTGCTGCTGGCCGGCTGTGCCGGCGGTGGCGGACCCCAACCAACCGGCGAGCACGGGGCCGCCGCGCCGGCGGCGTCCACCGGGAGCGGCGAACGTTACGCCATGTCCGGCGACGCCTATCCCGAGGAGCCGCCGGACGTCAGCGAGGTGCCCGATGCGGTACCGCGTATCGAACCTCCATCCCGGGGCGGGAACCGGCCCACCTACGAGGTATGGGGCAAGACCTATCGGGTGCTGCCCGACGCCCGCGGCTATACCCGCCAGGGCACGGCGTCCTGGTACGGCGAGAAGTTCCATGGTTACGCCACCTCCAATGGCGAGATCTACGACATGTACAAGATGAGTGCCGCGCATCGCTCGCTGCCACTGCCCAGCTTCGTGCGGGTGACCAGTCTCGACAACGGCAATTCGGTGATCGTGCGCGTCAACGATCGCGGCCCCTTCCACAGCGACCGCGAGATCGATCTCTCCTACGCCGCCGCCACGCGCCTCGATATCCTCGGCCGCGGCACCGGGCGAGTGAAGGTGGAGGCCATCGATATCGAGCGCTGGCTGGCCGAGAACGGGGCGGGCGGCGCTCCGTCGGGCGGCGCGGCGCAGGATAACGGTGCCGGACGCCAGGCGACCTCGGTACGGGTCGCCGAGCCGGCCCGCGAGTCCGCCGCCGTGGCCGCCGCTGCCCCGGTGGAGCGAGCCGAGACACGCGCTGCGACCGGCGACAGTGGTGCGCCGGAGACCGCGGATGGCCGCCCCGCGGAACGCCGCCCGGCGGATGGCCGCCCCATCTACCTGCAGATCGCCGCCCTCGGCTCCGGCGAGAGTGCCCAGGCCCTCAAGGCCCGGCTGCAGCAAGAGTTGTCCCATCCGGTGCGAGTGGCGAGTACCGCCGGCCTGCACCGTGTGCAGGTGGGGCCACTCGCCCATGCCGGCCAGGTCGACCCGGTGCGTGACGAGTTGCGTCGTGCCGGTTTCGACCAGGCTTTCGTCGTCAACGGTGCCGATTGAGTCGGCACTCCAGTATCATGATGCCCCCGATGTCCCTGATGAGATTCTCCCCCATGAGAGTGTTGCCCTCGCTTCTCCACCGTCGCTGCTTCCCGGTGCTGCTGGTCCTGCTGATGCTGGCCGCCCCCCAGGCCCTGGCGCAGGCCGTGCCCGCGCCTCAAACCATGATCCCGGCGGCCCCCCAGCTGGCGGCCAAGTCGTGGTTCCTGATGGATGCCGACAGTGGGCGGGTACTGGTGGAGCATAACGCCGACGAGCGACTGCCGCCGGCCAGCCTGACCAAGCTGATGACGGCCTATCTGGTAGAGCGCGAGCTGCACCGTGGCAACATCACCATGGATGACATGGTGCAGGTCAGCGAGAATGCCTGGCGCACGGGTGGTTCCAAGATGTTCATCGAGGTCGGCACCCAGGTGCCGATCCACGAACTGCTCCACGGCATCATCATCGCCTCTGGCAACGACGCGAGCGTTGCCGTGGCCGAGCACCTCGCCGGCGGCGAAGCCCCCTTCGCCGACCTGATGAACCAGCATGCCACCCGCCTGGGGATGCACAACACCAACTACGCCAACGCCACCGGCCTGCCGCACCCCGAACAGTACTCCTCGGCCCGGGACCTGACCCTGCTGGCCCAGCACATCATCAACGACTATCCCGAGCACTATGCCGTCTACGCGGAGAAGTACTTCACCTACAACGATATCCGCCAGCCCAACCGCAACCGGCTGTTGTGGCGTGATCCCACCGTCGACGGCCTCAAGACCGGCTGGACCACCGAGGCCGGCTACGGCCTGGTGGCCTCGGCCAAGCGCGATGACATGCGACTGATCTCCGCCGTGATGGGCACCAACTCCGAGGAGTCTCGTGCCCAGGAGACCCAGAAGCTGCTCAGCTATGGCTTCCGCTACTTCGAGACCCTCAAGCTCTATGACCGGGGGGCGGTCCTCAACACCCCGCGGGTCTGGGGGGGCGACAAGAACGAGCTGCGGGTGGGCGTCGATGACGACGTGCAGATGACGGTGCCGCGTGCGCGCAACGATCAGCTCACCGCACGCCTGGACATCCGTGCCGATATCGAAGCCCCTATCCAGGCCGGAGACAATGTCGGGGTGATGGAGGTTCGCCTCGGTGACGAGGTGGTCGGCGAGCGGTCGCTGGTCGCCCTGGAGAGCATCGAGGAGGGTGGCCTGTTCAAGCGCCTGTTCGACCGCGTGCATCGGTTCTTCAGTAACCTGATAGGGGGCTGGTTCGACTGAGCGAACCTTGGTGGATGGCCATTGGTTGAGTAGAATGGTCGGGTATTCTGTTTCTGGGGTGATCGATGAACGACAAGACCCTGCGTGACCTGCGCCGGCCCTCCACCGCCGAGCCCAAGCCTGGCGGTCGGCCGCCGAAGATCACCTTCCCCTGCCGCTATCCGCTCAAGGTCGTGGGCGATGCCGCCGAGGACTTCGCTGCTACCGTCTGCCAGGTGGTCAGCCGCCACGACTCGGAGTTCGACGGCAGCCGGCTCGAGGTGGTGGCGAGCCGCAACGGCCGCTTCCAGTCGGTGCGTCTCACCATTCGCGCCACCGGCGAGGAGCAGCTCAAGGCGCTGTTCGTCGACCTCAAGGCTACCGGCCGCGTGCATATGGTGGTCTGATGCCGGCAGTCGGAGCGCTACCTCCCATCGTCGTCCACCGGCTCGGGCGGCAGCCCTATCTGCCGGTCTGGCAGGCCATGCGCGAGCTCACCGATACGCGCGATGCCACCACGGTTGACCAGTTCTGGCTGGTCGAGCACGATCCGGTGTTCACCCAGGGGCAGGCCGGCAAGCCCGAGCATCTGTTGATGCCCGGCGACATCCCGGTGGTGGCCACCGACCGCGGTGGCCAGGTGACCTACCACGGCCCGGGGCAGGTCGTGCTCTACCCGTTGCTCGACGTGCGTCGCGCCCGGGTCGGCGTGCGCGACCTGGTGACGGCGCTCGAGAAGGCGGTGATCGCCCTGCTCGACGGTTACGGCGTGGTGTCGCGGGCACGGCCCGACGCCCCCGGTGTCTATGTGGGGGAGGCCAAGATCGCCTCCCTGGGGCTGCGTATCCGGCGCGGGGCGAGCTTCCACGGCGTGGCGTTGAACGTCGATGGCGACCTGTCACCCTTCGAACGCATCAACCCCTGCGGTTATGCCGGCATGGCCATGACGCGGCTGGCCGACCTGGTCGACGATTGCCCCGGCGTCGAGGCGGTGGGCGAACGCCTGGCCGAGTGCCTGGCGAAGGAGTTGGGGCGGGAGCTGGTCGTTGCCTCGGATCGTGCTTTCCCGGCGACAGGTCCCGAAGTGTCGGACCATCGCGGAGGCGCTGTGGACCCCTCCCTGGGCGCTACATTCTTCATCCCTGAAGAATGACCTCCGCTCCGACCTATCCCCGGCGCCGCTTGCGTCGGGGTTTCGGGGCCGGGATCGCGAGCGCAAGTTCCGTCCACTCAAACTGCGCTCAGCGGTATGGGCACTAGCCGACGTTGACGGCGTCGATGCGGTTGGGGTCGGCTTCCTGGCCCGGCACCTCGGCGGGGGCGGCGAGCCCGAGGTTGTTCTTCTCGAACACCCGGTCGGCCCGGTAGCTGGAGCGTACCAGCGGGCCGGAGGGGACCTCCATGAAGCCCTTCTCGAGGCCCAGGGTCCGGTAGCGGTCGAACTCCTCCGGGGTGACCCAGCGCTCGACCGGCAGGTGGTTGCGCGTCGGCCGCAGGTATTGTCCCAGGGTCACGATGTCCACGCCGATGGCGCGCAGGTCATCGAAGGTCGCCAGGATCTCCTCCTCGGTCTCGCCCAGGCCGAGCATCAGGCTGGTCTTGGTGATGACCTCGGGACGATGCCGCTTGGCATGCGCCAGGACGTCCAGGGTCTTGCGGTAGCCGGCCCGGGGATCCCGCACCCGCTCGGTGAGGCGCTCGACGGTCTCGACGTTCTGGGCGAACACCTCGAGGCCCGAATCGACGACGCGCTCGATGGCCGCCGGTTCACCGTCGAAGTCCGGGGTCAGGGCCTCGACGACCACCTCCGGGGTATGGGTCTTGATGGCGCGGATGCAGGACGCATAGTGTGCCGCACCGCCGTCGGAGAGGTCGTCGCGGTCCACGGAGGTCAGCACCACGTAGCGCAGCCCCATGAGCTCGACCGACTTGGCGGTGTTCTCCGGCTCCTCGCCGTCGAGCCAGCCCCGCGGGTTGCCGGTATCCACCGCGCAGAAGCGGCAGGCCCGGGTGCAGACCGAACCCATCAGCATGATGGTGGCGGTGCCATTGCTCCAGCATTCGCCCATGTTAGGACAGTGCGATTCGGCACAGACGGTGCTGAGGCGATGCGTCGCGACGTTCTTCTTCACCGCATCGAAGCGTCCCCCTCCGGGTATCTGCGCACGCAGCCAGTGGGGCTTGCGCTCGGTCGCGGGGCTCGCCTCGACCTGCTTGCGTTGCTTGATGCCATCCTTGATCACGGCCATGCCGTGTTCGTTGCGGAACTTCTCGCCGCTGGGCACTCGCTTGGAGGTGGTATCGCTCATGGGGTGTTGAGCCTCTCTACTCGCCGGCTGTCGACGTCTTGAAGATGTGGTGAGGCCGCCGCGGAATGACTGCACCGGGAGCCGCCACTGAGCTGCATGCTGCGCCAAATGATACGTTGGCTGGGAGCGTAAAGGTACCACAGCAGCTGCGACCCTGGACAGGCGGGCACGTCTCGACGGGTCGCGGCGAGCTAGTGGTCCCCGGTCAGCGGCAGGCAATCCACCCCGTGGCTGGGCAGCGGGCGGAGCGGCGCATTGAAGTGTGCGTGAAATTCGCCCAGATGCTCGCGCAGGAAACGCAGGAAGAACTCGGCGACCGGGGTGGGAAAGCGGTCGCGGGGATGGACGCTGCACCAGGAGTGCCGCAGCGGGAAGCCGGGCAGGGAGAGCTCGTCGAGCAGCCCGGCCTCGAGCTCGAGGCGAACCGCCAGACGGGGCAGCACCGCCACGCCGAGTTGCGCCATGACCCCCTGCTTGACAGCCTCGTTGGTGCCCAGTTCGATGGTGTGGGCAAGCCGGACATCCTGGGCGGCGGCCAGTTCCTCGAAGGCGCTGCGCACGCCGGAACCGGGTTCTCGCGTCAACACGTAGTGGCGGGCAAAGTCCTCCAGGGTAGGGGCCCTGGCCGTCATCAGCGGATGCCCGGGCCACACCACCGGGATCATCTCGTTGTCGAGGATCGGCATGCAGGCCAGGTCCTCGTCGATCGGTACCCGGGCCATGATCACCAGATCGTCGCACCGCTCGGCGAGTCGCTCGAGGGCCTGGCTCCGGTTGCACACCCGCAGCCGCACCTGGACGTTGGGATAGTGGGCGCGGAAGCGTGCAAGCAGGTGGGGCACCACGTACTGGGCGGTGGAGACCGCGGCGAGGTCGAGTTCGCCGCTGATGGTCCCCGCCATGTCGGAGAGCGCCATCTGCAGCCGGGAAACCTGACCGAAGATCGCCCTGGTGGAAGCGGCCAGGGCGTTGGCGGCGGGCAGCACATGCAGGGTCTTGCCGGCGTACTTGAACAGCGGCTGGCCCAGCGCCTGCTCGAGCTGGCGGATCTGCGAGCTGACCGCCGGCTGGGTGAGCCCCAGGCGTTCGGCGGCCCGCGAGTACGACTGTTGGTCGTACACGGCCTGGAATACCTGCAATTGACGGAAGGTCAGGCGATTGAGCAGCTTGGGAGTGGTCATGGTTCGTCCCGCCCGGCTGGACACCGCCGTGGCGACCTCTGATGGTCCGGGGGGCATGCTAGCATTGCCGATCCTGCCTGGGCCATCGCGGGCCGCCTCGACGATGGTGGCCCTTTCGCGGCGCAAGGATTGAACCATCGTTCAATCTCCGCTCGTCGTGTCGAGGAAGATGCGCTATATTGCAATGCAGCATTTCATCCGCGCCATGCCTGGAGACCGAAATGAACTCCCTGATGCCGACCCCCCCGACAACTGTGCTGCCCTTTGTGGATCCATTCGGTTTCGGACGCGCCGCTTGCGACTACTGGCGTGATGCCCTGGAACGCAGCGTGCTCTACATGGACGTCATGCGCCTGCGAGGCAACCAGTACCTCGAGCACATCGAGCAGACCAAGCCCAGCGTGCTGGGTTTCGAGACCGAGGTCCTGATGGACGGTCGCGAGCTTCCGCGGCCGGTGAACTACGAGCTACTGCGCATCGAGCCTCCCGAAGGGGTCGTCACCGACCCGCAGATGCGGCCCTTCGTGGTGGTCGACCCGCGTGCCGGCCATGGCCCCGGCATCGGCGGTTTCAAGCCCGACAGCGAGATCGGCATCGCGCTGCGTGCCGGTCACCCCTGCTACTTCATCGGCTTCCTGCCGTACCCGGTGCCGGGGCAGACCGTCGAGGACGTGGTCGAGGCCGAGATCGCCTTTCTGCGTCATGTCGGCGAGCGGCATCCGGAGACCTGCGAGAAGCCCATGGTGGTGGGCAATTGCCAGGCCGGATGGCAGATCATGATGGCGGCCTCGCTCGAGCCCGACCTGTTCGGTCCCATCCTGATCGCCGGGGCGCCGCTCTCCTACTGGGCCGGCGAGCACGGCCGCGCCCCGATGCGCTATACCGGTGGCATGAGCGGTGGCAGCTGGATGACCGCGCTGCTCAGCGACATGGGCGATGGCCTGTTCGACGGCGCCTTTCTGGTCCAGAACTTCGAGCGCCTGAACCCGGCGAACACCTGGTGGCACAAGCAGTATCGGCTCTACTCCCGTATCGACACCGAGGCGAGTCGCTACCTGGAGTTCGAGCGCTGGTGGGGCGGCCACGTGGTGCTGGGCGGCGAGGAGATCCAGTATATCGTCGACAACCTGTTCGTCGGCAACCGCCTCTCCACCGCCCAACTGGTGACCTCCGACGGGCGGCGCATCGACCTGCGCAACGTGCGTTCGCCGGTGGTGGTGTTCTGCTCCCGGGGCGACGACATCACGCCGCCTCCCCAGGCACTGGGCTGGGTGCGTGACCTCTACGAGGGGGTCGAGGACATCATCGCCAACGAGCAGACCATCGTCTATTGCGTTCACGACACCACCGGCCACCTGGGGATCTTCGTCTCGGGCAGTGTCTCGCGCAAGGAGCACGCCGAGTTCACCGCCAACATGGACTACATCGATGTCCTGCCGCCGGGCCTCTACGAGACCACGGTCTCCTCGGCGGCCGAGCGCAGCGATGCCGAGCTGATCGAGCGTGACTACCTGCTCGAGTTCACCCCGCGGACCGTCGAGGATCTCGACCGGGAGGTCCAGCACCGTCCCGAGGACGACACCCGCTTCGCCACCGTGGCGCGCATCTCGGAGATCAACCTGGGGCTGTACCGGTTGTTCCTGCAGCCCTGGATCCGCGCCCTGGCGACACCCGAGGCGGCGAAGTGGATGCGTCGCATGCACCCCAATCGCCTGGGCTACCGGCTGCTCTCCGATCGCAACCCCCTGATGGTGCCGGTGCCGGTGCTGGCCGAGCGGGTGCGTGCCGAGCGCCACCCGCTCGGTGAGGACAACCTCTTCCGGGTGATCGAGAGCATCGTCTCCGATCAGATCACCCGCGGCCTGAACGCCTGGCGTGACCTGCGCGACAGCAGCACCGAACGGCTGTTCCTCGACCTCTACGGTCAGCCGTTGCTGCAGGCGCTGGTCGGCCTGGGCGGCGATGCTCATGTCCATCGTCGCCGTCCGGGCGCCGAGCCCGAGCACCTGCGCTTCATCGAGCGTCGCCAGGCCGAGCTGCGCGAGCACATCGCCGAAGGTGGCCACCACGAGGCGGTGATGCGTGCCCTGATCCACGTGCTGGGCGGAGCGCCGGCCACCGACGAGCGCAATTTCAAGCGTCTGCGGACCTCTCGCAGCGAACTGGAGCCGGCCGCCAGCCTGGCCGATTTCAAACGCCTGGTACGCGATCAGTTCTTTATCCTGACGCTGGATCACCAGGCTGCCCTGGAGGCGATCCCGGCCCTGCTCGACGGGCAGACGGCTGCACAGATCGACGACCACCTGGCGCACATCGAGCACGTGCTGGCCGCCAGCGGCGAGCTCTCCGAGCATGCCGCGGATCGCTTCGAGCACATCAAGGCGTTGTTCGCCCAGGCGCGCCCGGCCACGCCGTCGCTGCCATCACCAGGGGATGCCGGTACGGCACCGGCGGCGGCCGTCAAGCCGGCGACCGCTACGGCGGCCCGGAAGACGAAGCGGGCCAAGCCCGTCGGCGGTCGTGCTCCCGAGGGGGGCGACAAGAGCTGAGTCGCGATGCCGCGCGACGACGCCCCCGCCGGGTCCGCCGGCGGGGGCGTCGTCGTTGTGTCGGCGGTCCCGGCGCCTTGCCGGGACATGCCCCGGCGGTCTAGGGTCAGAGGGTCGCCTCGCACCAGGCATGCCGCTTGCGACTGGCGTGACGAGCGGTGCTGGGGTAGGGTAAGCGGATTTTTCACCGCCCGGGCGACGGGTGGACGGAACCGTCAGGCGCGATGCGCTGCCAGCGCGCCATGCACAATAGTGGAGCACTATGGGCAAGTCACTGGTCATCGTCGAGTCACCGGCCAAGGCCAAGACGATCAACAAGTACCTCGGCAACGAGTTCATCGTTAAGTCGAGCGTGGGGCACATCCGTGACCTGCCGACCAGCGGCTCGGGCAAGGCGGCCTCCGACCCCAAGGAGCGAGCTCGCCAGGCCGCTGCGACCCGGAAGATGTCGCCGGAAGAGAAGGCCGAGTACAGGAAGCAGAAATCCCGCGAGCAGCTGATCCGCCGCATGGGCATCGACCCCGAGCACGGCTGGAAGGCCAACTACGAGATCCTGCCCGGCAAGGAGAAGGTGGTGGCCGAGCTGCAGAAGCTCGCCGAGAAGGCCGACGCCGTCTATCTCGCCACCGATCTCGACCGCGAGGGGGAGGCCATCGCCTGGCACCTTCGCGAGACCATCGGCGGCGACGAGAGCCGCTACCGGCGCGTGGTGTTCAACGAGATCACCAGGAATGCCATCCACGATGCCTTCGAGGCCCCTGGCAGTCTCAACATTCCCCGTGTCGAGGCCCAGCAGGCGCGACGTTTCCTCGACCGTGTCGTCGGCTTCATGCTCTCGCCGCTGCTGTGGGCCAAGGTCGCCCGTGGCCTCTCGGCCGGACGGGTGCAGTCGGTGGCCATGCGCTTGATCGTCGAGCGAGAGCGCGAGATACGCGCCTTCGTTCCCGAGGAGTTCTGGGACGTCCATGCCGATCTTGTCTCCGGTGACGGTGAGCCGGTACGTTTCGAACTGGTGCGGCAGGACGGCAAGGCCTTCCGCCCCACCTCGGAAGCCGAGACCCTGGAGCGCATCGCCGCACTGAACAAGGCGAGCCTGGCGATCACCTCGCGAGAGGACAAACCGACTCGCTCCAGGCCCAACGCCCCCTTTATCACCTCGACGCTGCAGCAGGCCGCCAGTGGCCGGCTCGGCTTCTCGGTGAAGAAGACCATGACCCTGGCCCAGCGCCTCTACGAGGCCGGCTATATCACCTATATGCGGACCGACTCCACCAACCTCTCGCGGGACGCGGTGGAGAGCGTGCGCGACTTCATCGGCAGCGAGTATGGCCCCCGCTACCTGCCCGAGGCGCCCAATCGCTACTCCAGCAAGGAGGGGGCCCAGGAGGCCCACGAGGCGATCCGCCCCTCCGAGGTCGATCGCCGCGCCGGAGACCTCGCCGGCATGGAGCGCGATGCCGAGCGCCTCTACGAGCTGATCTGGCGCCAGTTCGTCGCCTGTCAGATGACGCCCGCCGAGTATCTCTCGAGTACCCTGACCGTGGAGGTCGATGGCTATGAGCTCAAGGCCAAGGGCCGGGTGCTCAAGTTCGACGGCTACACCCGGGTGATGAAGCCGGCCGGCAAGAACGAGGACCAGTCGCTTCCCGATCTCGCCGATGGCACGCCGATGACCCTCGAGGCGCTGGACCCCCAGCAGCACTTCACCAAGCCGCCGGCCCGCTACACCGAGGCGAGCCTGGTCAAGGAACTGGAGAAGCGCGGCATCGGCCGGCCCTCGACCTACGCCTCGATCATCTCCACCATCCAGGAGCGAGGCTATGTCAAGCTGGAGAATCGCCGCTTCTATGCCGAGAAACTCGGCGATATCGTCACCGAGCGGCTCAAGGAGTCCTTTCCCGACCTGATGGACTACTCCTTCACCGCACGCATGGAGGATGGCCTCGACGAGGTCGCCGAAGGCGAACGCAACTGGCGCGCTCTGCTCGATGCCTTCTACGAGGAGTTCCGCCAGGAGCTCGAGGTCGCCGAGAGCGACGAGGGCATGCGCCCCAACCAGCCGGTGCCCACCGACATCGACTGCCCGACCTGCGGGCGCAAGATGCAGATTCGTACCGCCTCCACCGGTGTCTTCCTCGGCTGCTCGGGCTACAACCTGCCCCCCAAGGAGCGCTGCAAGACCACCATCGACCTGCTGCCCGGTGAAGAGGCCGTGGCCGCCGATGCCGATGACGAGGCCGAGACCGAAGCCCTGCGCGCCAAGCACCGCTGCCCCAAGTGCGGCACGGCCATGGACAGTTACCTCATCGACGAGACCCGCAAGCTGCATATCTGCGGCAACAGCCCCGACTGCGACGGCCATGAGATCGAGCAGGGCAGGTTCCGCATCAAGGGCTATGACGGCCCGACCATCGAATGCGACAAGTGTGGCAGCGAGATGCAACTCAAGAGTGGCCGGTTCGGCAAGTACTTCGGCTGCACCAACAACGAGTGCAAGAACACCCGCAAGCTGCTGCGCAACGGTGAGGTGGCGCCGCCCAAGATGGATCCCATCCCCATGCCGGAGCTCGAGTGTCAGAAGGTCGACGATCACTATGTGCTGCGCGACGGGGCCAGCGGCCTGTTCCTGGCGGCGAGCAAGTTCCCGAAGAACCGAGAGACTCGTCCGCCGCTGGTGCGCGAGCTCAAGGCCCACGCCGAGGAGTTGCCCGACAAGTACCGCTACCTGCTCGACGCGCCAAGCGAGGACCCTGACGGTCGTCCGGCGCAGATCCGCTTCTCGCGCAAGGCCAGGGAGCAGTTCGTGATGACCGACGAGGAGGGCAAGGCCACCGGCTGGAAGGCCGTCTTCGACAACGGCAAGTGGCAGGTGGAGGACAAGCGCAAGTGACCCCGCGTTCGCGTACCAACCAGCTGCTCTACCAGGCCGAGCTGCTGCTCGAGACTGGCGCAGGCGGCGACGAGCATGCCGAGGCGCGGCGCATGGCGGCGGAGGAGGGGGCCCTGGCGCTGACCGAGCTGGCGCTGCAATCGCTGCTGCGCGAGGTCACCGAGCATGCCTTGCTCGAGCGTCATGATTGGCGCGAACTGCTCGGTCCCGAAGGGCGCTCCCTGGCCGAGCTGCACCGCCTGCGTGAGCTGGCCTCCCGCGAGGACAGCTGGCTGGCCTGGCTGCTGCCCAGGCTCGAGGCCCTGCACGGCAGCGACGGCGTGGCCCGTCGCAGCAGTGGTGCCGCCCAGGGACTGATCGCCACCGGCAGCGGGGCGGCGCTGGCCGATGAGCTGCGCTGGTGCCTGCGCGAGGCCAAGGCGGAGATCGCCGCGCTGCGCGAGACCAGCCAGGAGTGGTGAGCCGAGCGGAGGGCGTCGCCATTTTCGTCGACGTGCAGAACGTCTACTACACCACGCGCCAGGCCTTCGGCCGCCACTTCGACTACCACGCCTTCTGGGCGCGCTTCGCCGCCGGTCGTCAGGTGGTGGTGGCCAATGCCTATGCGGTGGAGCGAGGCGATCCCCGGCAGCGCCAGTTCCAGAACATCCTGCGCGGCATCGGTTTCGACGTGAAGCTCAAGCCCTTCATCCAGCGCGGCGATGGATCAACCAAGGGCGACTGGGACGTGGGCATCGCCCTCGATGCCATCGAGGCCGCACCACGGGTCGGTCGGGTGGTGCTGGTCTCCGGCGACGGCGACTTCGACCTGCTGGTCCAGCGGCTGCGTGAGCGGCACGGCGTCGACGTGACCGTGGTCGGGGTGGCGCGCCTCACCGCGGACTCGCTGATCCGCGCGGCCAGCGAGTTCGTTCCCATCGAGCCCCCCCTGCTCCTGTAGCCTTGCATCGTCTCCCGTTGATACACGTCAAGCGCGGCCCGCCGGCGTTGGCTAGGATGAAGTCAGGAGCCAAGCGGTTGCGCCACCGGTGACAGCGAGGAGGAACGGGCATGCGTTTTCATCAGGTAAGGGAACTGGTCGCCTGGGCGGCCGACTACCATGGGCGCCTCGCCGAGCAGTTCTCGAAGCTGGCGGCCGGCGGGGTGGACGAGCGGGTGCGCATGGCGCTCGAGTACCTGGCCGAGCACGAGCGCAAGATGCAGTCGGACCTCACCGCCTACCTGGGGGAGAATGGCGGCCACCGTGCCGTGCTGGAGACCTGGTTCGATGATCCGGCCGACTTCCCGCATCCGCCGGTACTCGAGCGGCTCCCGGGGTGTATCGACTGCGAGACCGTGCAGAGCGTGCTGGCGACCGCGTTGACGGCCCACCGTACCCTTCAGGATCTCTACGCCCACCGCAGCGACAAGGCCGTTGGCTCCAGCGAGAAGGAGTTCTTCGATGCGCTCTCCGCCGGCCACGAGGCCGAGGTACGGCGCCTCGCCAGGGATATGCAACGACTCGAGGACTATTGAGGAGGACGCCATGATGGAAATCACCCTGTCTCCCAAGATGCTCGGTTACTGGACGGACGAGCAGCTACGCGAGGTGCCCAGCGAGTCCGGTATCTTCTGTGTCTTCCGTGCCGGCCCCGACGCCCAGAGTGGCGAGATGGCGGTACAGGAGCTGCTCTACATCGGTGAGCATCGCGACGTGCGCCACCGGTTGCAGTACCACGAGGATCGTCCCAGGTGGCAGGCGTGCCTGAAGGAGGGAGAGGTCCTCTGGTATTCCGTCGGGCTGTCCGGCTACGTCAACCGCGAGCGGCTGGTGGCGGCGATGATCCATGCCCACAAGCCGTGTCTGAATCGCGAGTACCTCGATACCTTCCCCTTCGAGGAGACCACGGTCCACCTCTATGGCAAGCGGGACAAGCTGCTCTCGATGTTCACCCTCGAGCGGAGCGACTGACCTCCCATCTCCCGGGTGGCCCGGCGTGGCGTCCCGGCAGGAAGGCCCTCGCCGGGTGGCAGCAGCCGGTGGCGCAGACGCCCGGCCGGCGCCAGGCTTTCCCGGCGTGTGACTCGCGGCCATAACCGGTACAATCGCGGACTTTTGCCCCTCGATTGGACCCCCACGTGATCTCCACCGCCAACATCACCATGCAGTTCGGGGCCAAGCCCCTGTTCGAGAATGTCTCCGTCAAGTTCGGCAATGGCCACCGCTATGGCCTGATCGGCGCCAACGGCTGTGGCAAGTCCACCTTCATGAAGATCCTGGGTGGCGACCTGGAGCCGTCGGCCGGCCAGGTGATGGTCGAGTCCGGGGCACGGCTCGGCAAGCTGGGCCAGGACCAGTTCGCCTTCGAGTCAGAGCGGGTCATCGACACCGTGATCATGGGCAACCGCGAGTTGTGGCAGGTGGCGGCCGAACGCGAGCGTATCTACTCGTTGCCGGAGATGAGCGAGGCCGACGGCATGGCCGTGGCCGACCTGGAGGTCCGCTTCGCCGAGCTCGACGGTTATACCGCCGAAGCCCGCGCCGGCGAGCTGCTGCTCGGCCTGGGCATTCCGATCGAACAGCACGCCGGCCCCATGAGCGAAGTGGCGCCGGGCTGGAAGCTGCGCGTCCTGCTGGCGCAGGCGCTGTTCGCCGACCCCGACGTGCTGCTGCTCGACGAGCCCACCAACCACCTGGACATCAACACCATCCGCTGGCTGGAAGGGGTGCTGACGGCCCGCAACAGCACCATGATCATCATTTCCCACGATCGCCACTTCCTCAACAGCGTCTGCACCCACATGGCGGACCTCGACTACGGCGAGATCAGGCTGTTCCCGGGCAACTACGACGACTACATGACCGCGGCCACCGCCGCCCGCGAGCGCCAGCACGCCGACAACGCCAAGAAGAAGGCGCAGATCGCCGAGCTGCAGGCCTTCGTCAGCCGCTTCTCGGCCAACGCCTCCAAGGCCAAGCAGGCCACTTCCCGAGCGCGCCAGATCGACAAGATCAAGCTCGAGGACATCAAGCCCTCGAGCCGGGTCAGCCCGTTCATCCGCTTCGAGCAGGGCAAGAAGATCCACCGCAATGCGGTAAACGTCGAAGCGCTGAGCCAGGGGTATACGGGCGAGGCGGCGCTGTTCGAAGGGATCTCGATGACCGTGGAGGCCGGCGAGCGTATCGCCATCATCGGCCCCAACGGCATCGGCAAGACCACGCTGCTCAGGACGCTGGCCGGCGAGCTGCACCCCCGGGCCGGGGCGGTGCGCTGGACCGACAGCGCCGAACTCGGTGTCTTCGCCCAGGACCACGCCGACGACTTCGCCAACGACGCCACCCTGTTCGAGTGGATGGCCCAATGGAGCGACGGCGGCGAGCAGGTGATCCGCGGCGCCCTGGGGCGAATGCTGTTTTCCAGCGACGACATCGGCAAGTCGGTGAAGGTGATCTCCGGCGGCGAGCAGGGCCGCATGCTGTTCGGCAAGCTGTCGCTGACCCGGCCCAACGTGCTGCTGATGGATGAGCCCACCAACCATCTGGACATGGAGTCCATCGAGGCCCTCAACCTGGCGCTCGAGCACTATCCCGGCACCCTGATCTTCGTCAGCCACGACCGCGAGTTCGTCGCCTCGCTGGCCACGCGCATCCTCGACATGGGTGACGCCGGCATCACCGACTTCAGCGGCAGCTACGACGACTACCTGAGAAGCCAGGGGCTCTACGGCTGAGAATGCATTCGGACACGATGTCGGGGCTGGCCGGTGTCGCGTGGCTCGGCTAGGGTGAGAGTGCCTGTTCGCGGTGGTGCCGGCAGGTGCGAGTCGCAAGGACGCCCATGCCCTGGATCAAGTTTCTGCATATCGTGGCGCTGGTGAGCTGGTGCGGTACGCTGCTCTATTTGCCGGCGCTGCTGGTGCAGTCGGCGCGTGCCGCGACCGACACGCCGTCGTTTGCGTCCTCCTCGCCGCCCATGCCGCGCTTCGTCTACAACAGCCTGGCCGCTCCCGCCGCGCTGCTCGCCATCGCTTCGGGCACGCTGCTGTTCCTGGTGCAGGGCCTCGCCGGTGGCTGGCTGGTGCTCAAGCTGCTGGCGGTGACCGGCATGGTCATGGCCCACGGCGCCTGTGGCTGGCTGGTGCTGCGTCTCGAGCAGGGCCAGCCCCGGGGAGTGGCGGTAGGCGCCATGACGGCCGGCGTGCTGGCCGCCACGGGCATGCTGGCCGTGGTGACACTGGTACTGGCCAAGCCGGCACTGTGAGGGACGCCGCCGACCAGGGAGAGGGGGAATGCCGAGTCGTCCGCGCTCAGTCGTCGAGGTCCACGCCCACGGCATACTCGTAGACCAGCTGGCCGCCCAGCCAGCCGGCCAGCGCGATCAGTGCCGCGGTGGCAAGCGACAGCACCAACCCCCAGGGCAGCAGCGCCTCGCCGAGGAAGCGCCACAGCCAGTTCAGCGAGGCCAGCGAGAGCATCACCACGGCGACCATGGCATGGCTCCAGGCGGTGACCAGGCGCCGGATCTCCTTCACCGACACCAGGTCGACGAGGCCGGCCAGGCCGGCGACCCAGCCGCCGAAGGCGCCGACCCCGGCCAGCCACAGCGAGGCGCGGGCCCAGAAGGGGTCAGCCGTGTAGAGATGGCCCAGGTCGCTGGCCACCAGCGCGATCAGGGCGGCCACGGGAAAGTGGATCATCATCGGGTGCAGTGGATGGCCGGCGAGAGCGACGCGGCTATGGATCGAGCGTCGTGGCGATCTGAGTTGCGCTCTGGGCATGGCAGCTTCCCTGTCGGTCGTGGAGTCCTCCCTGGCATTGAAGGCCCCCGCCACAGAGGGGTCAAGCCGGCGATGGTATGGCTGTCGCTAGTGCTGACCGGTTGCCGTGGCGATCACTCCGTTCTCGATCCGGCCGGGCCGGCGGCCCTGGAGGTGGCCTGGCTCTGGTGGGGGATGCTTACGGCCTTCACCCTGGTCTTCGTGGGCGTGGTGGGGCTGTGGCTGGCCGCCTTCCGGCGCCGTGCGTCACCCCGGCGCGGCGAGGCCCGTGAGCGTCGACTCGGCCTGGGCTGGATCCTCGGCGGCGGCATCCTGCTGCCGGGGGTGAGCATCCTGGTGCTGCTGGCCGTCGGTGTGCCGGCCGGGCAGCGGTTGCTGCCGTTGCCGCTCCCCGGTGGCGAGGCACCGCGGGTGATCGAGGTCATCGGGCACCAGTGGTGGTGGGAGGTGCGCTATCCGGACGAGGCGGGCGAGGTGGTTACCGCCAATCGGCTGGTGATGCCGGCCGGCGAAGCGGTGGACTTCCACGTCACCGGCGCCGACGTCATCCACGCCTTCTGGGTGCCGCGGCTCGGCGGCAAGATCGACATGATCCCGGGACGGGTCAATCGCATCCGCCTGGAGGCCGACACGCCCGGGGTGTTCGGTGCCCGGTGTGCCGAATTCTGCGGGACCCAGCACACGCACATGCAGCTCCATGTCGAGGCAGTGCCCCCCGATGACTTCGAGGCCTGGCTGGAGGCGCGACGCCGACCGCCACCCCAGGCCGAGGGACACGACCCGGCCCGCGAGGCCTTCGATGAACACTGCGCCGGCTGCCACCGGGTCGAGGGGCTCGCCGAGGGCACCGGGGGGCCGGATCTCTCCGATCTCGGCAGCCGGGCCACCCTGGGGGCCGGCGTCCTGGCCATGGAGGAGGGCGCCATCGCCCGCTGGCTCACCGAGCACCAGACGCTCAAGCCCGGCAACCGCATGCCCGCTCACGACCATCTCGACGCCGCGACCCTCGAGGCCCTCGGCGCCTGGCTGGAGACCCTGCGCCCATGAGCGAGACGCCGCACAGCGCTGACGGAGACGCACCCGAGGTCGCGCGGCTGCATCGCGACCTCGAGGCGGTGTGGGCCAATCCCCGCGGCTGGCGCGCGCTGAGCGTGGTCAATCACGGCACCCTGGGGCTGCGCTTCATGGCCACCGGGCTCGTGTTCTTCCTGCTCGGCGGGGTGCTGGCGATGCTCGCGCGCACCCAGTTGGCGTTGCCCGACCAGGCCTTCATGGCGCCGGAGATCTACCATCAGGTCGTCACCATGCACGGCACGGTGATGATGTTCCTGTTCGCCATCCCCATGCTCGAGGGGCTGGCGATCTATCTGATCCCCAAGATGATCGGTACCCGCGACCTGGTCTGCCCGCGACTGACGGCCTTCGGCTACTGGTGCTACCTGTTCGGCGGCATCATCCTCTTCACGAGCCTGCTGCTGGAGATGGCGCCGGCCAGCGGCTGGTTCATGTACACCCCGCTGAGCTCCGGCGAGCACTCCCCGGGGCCGGGCTCCGATTTCTGGCTGCTCGGCATCACCTTCGTCGAGATCTCGGCGCTCTCGGCCGGGGTCGAGCTGACGGTGTCGATCCTGCGCACCCGGGCGCCGGGCATGGCGCTGCATCGCATGCCGCTGTTCGCCTGGTACATCCTGGCCATGGCGCTGATGATCGTGGTGGGCTTCCCCCCGCTGATCCTGGGCAGCGTGCTGCTGGAGCTGGAGCGCGCCGCGGGGATGCCCTTCTTCGCGATCGAGGGGGGCGGCGACCCCATCCTGTGGCAGCACCTGTTCTGGCTGTTCGGCCACCCCGAGGTCTACATCATCTTCCTGCCGGCGGCGGGTATCGTCTCGACCCTGCTGCCGGTGTTCGCCGGTCGGCCCATCGTCGGCTACGGCTGGGTGGTGGCGGCGATCGTCATTACCGGCTTCATCAGCTTCGGGCTCTGGGTTCACCACATGTATACCGTGGGCATCCCCCAGCTGGCCCAGGCCTTCTTCTCGGCGGCCAGCATGCTGGTGGCGGTGCCCACCGCCATCCAGGTCTTCGCCTGGCTGGCGACCCTGTGGCTGGGCCGCCCGCGCATGACCCTGCCGATGCTGTGGATCCTCGGTTTCCTGATCATCTTCGTCTGTGGCGGCCTCACCGGGGTGATGCTGGCCCTGGTGCCCTTCAACTGGCAGGTCCACGACACCCACTTCGTGGTGGCCCACTTCCACTATGTGCTGGTGGGGGGCATGCTCTTCCCGCTGATGGCCGGGTTCGTCTACTGGCTGCCGCTGGTCTCCGGGCGCATGCCCTCGGAACGACTGGGGCGGCTGGGCTTCTGGCTGACCTTCGTCGGCTTCAATCTCACCTTCCTGATCATGCACTGGACGGGGCTCGTGGGCATGCCGCGGCGCATCTACACCTACGATACGGCCATGGGCTGGGATCTCTACAACCTGGTCTCGTCGATCGGCGGCTTCGTGATGGCGGCGGGCATCGCCACGGTGCTGCTCGATCTGGCCCTGCACTTCCGCTTCGGCCGCCCGGCGCCGCCCAATCCCTGGGGGGCCGATACGCTGGAGTGGAGCCTGGCCATGCCGCCGCCGCCCTACAACTTCGTCAGCCAGCCGCGGGTCGAGACCCGCCATCCGCTCTGGGAGACCCCGGGACTCGGCGACGAGATCGCCCGTGGCGAACACGCCCTCGCCGATGCCTCCCATGGCCGCCGCGAACTGCTCGGCGGGGAGGCGCTCTCCGGCCGGCTGTGCGAGGTGATTCATCTGCCGACCAACAGCTGGTGGCCGCTCGCCGCCGCGGCCTGCCTGGCGGTGGTCTGCATCGCGCTGCTGGTGCGGCTCTATCCGCTGGCCCTGACGGCCTTCGCGGTGGCGGCGGTGCTGCTGCTGCGCTGGTCCTGGGAGAACGGTGCCCACCCCGTCGCCGCGCCGCCAAGCGACGACGAGCCCGGCTCGCCGCCGCTGCACTCCCGCACCCACGACGGGCCCGGGCGCTGGACCATGGGGGTGGCGCTGCTCGCCGACGGCGCCTTCTTCCTCTCGCTGCTGTTCGGCTGGTTCTATCTCTGGACCGTCTCGCCCCAGTGGCAGATGCCCGAGCGTTCGCCGCTGTCGCTGCCGTTGCTGGTCGGGGCGGGGGGCGTCTTCACCCTCGGTGCCCTGTGGCTGGAGCGGCGCCTGCGGGCACTGCGCTCCGGCGAGGACAACGGCCTTGCGGCCGCGCTGTTCGCCATCGCCGCCCTGGGCGGGCTGCACCTGCTGCTGGGGGCGGCGCTGCTGTGGCGGGCGGAGCTGGCGCCGACCGCCAGCGCCCACGATGCCGTGCTGCTGGTGGCGCTGCTCTATGCCCTGGCGCACGGTCTATTGGCCGGCGTGCTGGCCGGCCTGCAGGGGGCGCGCGCCGCCCTCGGCCTGGTCGGTGCCCGCCTGCCCTTCGAACCCGAGGTGGTGGCCCTGCTGTGGCGCTATCAGCTCGGCGTCTACTGGATCCTGGTGGCGGCCCTGGGGCTGCTGCCGAGGCTGATCGGAGGCGGAGCATGAGGCGGCCTCTTCCCCGGCTGACGGCCGGTCATCCGCTGCAGCTGATCCTGGGCCTGACGATCTGGAGCCTGTGGTTCGTGGCGCTCTACGGCGGGCTCTCGGTGGCCTGTGCCGTGGCGCCGCCGGCGCCGACCCAGGGCGCGATGACAGGCCTCAATCTCTGGCTGGGTCTGCTGACGCTCGCCACCCTGGGGCTGCTGGGATGGCTGGTGCGTGTCTGCCTGACCGCGGCATGGCGCGGGCGGGGCAGGGCGCGCTTCATGGCGGCCCTGGGCGCCGGGCTGCACCTCTTCTCGGCCGCCGGAGTGGCCTTCGTCGGGCTGCCGCTGATGGCGTTGCCTCCCTGCCTTTGAGCCGCTGCCAGGTGAATCGCCATGCCCCCCATCGCCGATACCCGTGCCGCGCCAGCCCCCGATCGGATCGCGTCGATCGAGGAGGCGCTCTACTCGCTGTCGGGCATGTGGTGCAGCGGCTGTGCCCTGGCCATCGAGCATCGCCTGGGTCGCCTGCCGGGCGTGCACCGGGTGGGCGTCGACTACGCCGGCGCGACCCTGCTGGTGGAGGGCGAGCCGGAGGCCATCGCCGAGGCGTCCCTGGCCACGGCGGTGGCGCGCCTGGGCTATCGGTTGCATCCGCTGGCCTCGGCCCCGGATGCCGAGGCGCGCCTCGACGCCGAGAGCCGCCGTCTGGCGGGACGATTCGCGGTGGCGGCGCTGTTCGGCATGTGGACGATGCTGGCCTCGCTGCTGATCTATGCCGGTGCCCTACCCGAACCCCGGCTCGAGCGGGTGATGGCGCTGGTCTCCGGCGCCTTCGCGCTGCCGGTGGTGCTGCACGCCGGCGTGCCCTTCTACGTGGCGGCCTGGCGCACCCTGCGGGCGCGTCGGCCGGGCATGGATGCCCTGGTATCGCTGGGCGTCGCCGCGGCCCTGGCGGTCTCGGTCTGGCTGCTATGGCGTGGCTCGGCAGAGGTCTACTTCGATACCGCGGTGATGCTGATCCTGCTGCTGCTGGCCGGGCGCTGGGTCGAGACCCTGGCCCGCTACCGCAGCCTCAGGGCCCTCGAGGGGCTGGTGCCGGCCACGGCGGAGGCCACGGTACTGCGTGAAGCGGGGGCGATCCGGGTGCCGCTCGAGGAGGTGGCCACCGGCGAGCGGGTCCGGGTGGCGGCCGGGGAGCGCGTGCCCCTGGACGGCGAGTTGCTCGACGCCGGGGCCCGGCTCGACCTCTCACCCCTCACCGGCGAGAGCCGGCCCTGCCGGATGACGCGCGGCGATTGGGTGGCGGCCGGCAGCCGCAACCGCGGCGCCTCCTTCACCCTGGCGGTCACCGCCCGAGCCGGCGAGTGCCGGCTGGACCGGCTCTATCGCGACATGCAGCGGCATCAGGCCGTCAAGGGCCAGCGGCGCGCGCTGGCCGAACGCTTCGCCGCCTGGCTCTCGCCGCTGGCGCTCGGCCTGTCGCTGGCGACCCTGGCGCTGCTGATGGCGTTCGGCGTGGCGGTGGAGGAGGCGGTGGTACGCGCGCTCTCGGTGCTGGTGGTCGCCTGTCCCTGCGCCGTGGGCCTGGCCGTGCCCCTGGCCACGCTGGCGGGCAGTGCCAGGGGGCTGGAGCGGGGCGTGGCGTTTCGCGACCCGGCGGCCCTGGAGTTGGCCGGTGGCGTGCGCAGCGTGGCCTTCGACAAGACCGGCACCCTGAGCCTGGGCGAGCTGGCGGTCACGGCGCTGCGACCGGCCCCGGGGATGACGGAGGCGGAGCTGCTGCGGCTGGCCGCCCGGCTGGAGTGGGGCAGCGAGCATCCGGCGGGGCGCGCGATTCGCCGCCGGGCGCTGGCGCGGGGCGTGTTGCCGGACGAGGCACCCTGGCGGGTCGAGGAGCGGGCCGGCCGCGGCCGCGTCGCCTGGCCGGCGCCGCCGTCGGCTGGGCAGGAGGCTAGCCCTCTGCGTATCGGCTCGCCCGCCTGGCTCGAAGGGCTCGGTGTCGCGCCGCCGGCGGACATGGCCGACGATCCGGCCTGCACCCGGGTCGACCTGGCCCGGGGGCGGTGCTGGCTCGGGAGCCTGTGGCTGGCCGACGCCCCGGACCCCGCGGCCGCGCCGCTGCTGGCGTCGCTGCACGACGAGGGGCTGGCCGTGGCACTGATCAGCGGTGATCGCCCCCCGCTGGTGCGCCGCCTCGGCGCCGAGCTGGGTCTGGCCGCCTCAGCCTGCTTCGCCGGCCGTGACCCCGAGCAGAAGCGCGCCCTGGTGGCGGCACTGCCGCGGCCGTCGCTCTATGTCGGCGACGGCGTCAACGATGCCCCGGCGCTGGCCGCGGCCAGCCTGGGGGTGGCGCCGCTCGGGGCCAGCACGGCGGCGCGGGATGCCGCCGGCATCCTGCTGCTGCGCCCGGGGCCGGGAGGCGTACGCGAGGCCATCGACATCGCCCGGGCCGCCCGGCGGGTGATGGGGCAGAACCTGGTGCTGTCGGCCTCCTACAACGTCCTGGCCCTGACCCTGGCGGTGTGGATGGCGATTCCGCCCCAGCTGGCCGTGCTGGCCATGGCGCTGAGTTCGCTGAGTGTGGTCGGCAATGCCGCCCGGTTGGCCTATGGTGGGCCCGGGACGCCAACCGAATGCCGGCCACAGGCCACCCGACGCTGCGTGCGTGGCCGGTCGGCAGAGGCGGGTATCTAGCGCAGGGCCTCCGGATCGCCTTCGCCGGCCAGGGCGTCGCGCTCGCGCTCGTCGAGCAGGGCATCGAGGTCGAGTCCGGCGACCTCGCTGGCGGCTTCGAGCACGTGGGCCCAGGTGGCCCGGTTGGCGTAGAGCATGCCGAAGGTGTCGAGGGTCCCGCCGCGGTTGCGGTAGCCGAGAAAGCGCGTGCGTCCCCCGGTATCGAGAGGCCGCAATACGCCGCACAGCGGCTCGGCACGACAGTGGGCCAGGATCACGCGGGCGGGAACCTCCGGCACCAGCCGGCCCAGTCGGCACTGGCCGAGCACCGCGGTCGCCTCCTGCTCGTCGCGTGCCTCCCGCAGCTTCCCCGGTTCCTGGATGACATAGAGGCCGGTGGCGATACCGGCGGCCTCCAGGCGGGCCAGGGCACGCTGCATCTCCAGCAGCTGGTAGGCGCCCACGGCGAACAGCTGTAGCCGGGCCCGCTCGGCAGGGTGAAGGCAGAGCAGGCCGTCTTCGCAGAGCCGCCGGGCCTGGCCGGCATCGAGCTGGACCGGCAGCGCGTTCTTGGGCACCACCATCACCGCGATGCGGCCGCGGCTCGCGTAGAGCGCGCGCAGCGCCGTCACGGCGCTGGGGGCATCCACCGGGAACAGCGTCGGCGCCACGTCATCCATCTCGCCGAGCCAGGCCTCGCACAGGGTGGGGTCCTGATGCGACTGCTCGTTCTTGCCGTTCTCCCAGGTATGGGAGCTCGCCAGCACCGGCAGGGACAGCCAGCCCGGCGCCCGTCCCGCGTCGCGACAGTGCCGGGCGAAGATGATCTCCTGGCGCATAGCGCCGAGCATCTTCACCGCGAAGGCCTCGTAGCTGGCCACCAGGTTGAGCCCCTGCTTGTTGGCCAGGGCGGCGCTGACCACCGCCTCCTCGTTGAGCGCCGTGATCACCGCGCCGTCCAGCGCCTCGGCGACGCCCGGTTCCGGGTCGGTGACGCGATGCCTGAGGAGGTCCAGGGTCCGGTCGAGACGGTTGCTGCGCATCTCGTCGGGGTTGCATACCCGCACGCGCAGGGCCGGATTGGCCGCTGCCAGGGCGCTGAAGGCGGCATCGATGGCTGCCATCGGCGAGATCGACTCGCCGATGGCGAAGGCCGCCGGCGCGGGCAGCCGCGGCAGGCGCGGATGGGGGGCGGCGAGCGTGTGGTCACGCTCCCGGGGGCGGCCGGTGGCGGCGTGATCGTTGAGGGTGGCGATCGCCGCCTGCAATGCCTCCATGGGCACATGCAGGGCGGCGGCACCCTCGTGGAAGCGTGCGCGGGCGCTGTCATCGTGCGCCGGGTTGCCGCCCAGGGGCAGATTGTGGGCGGCATTGGTACCGGCACCGGGAAAGCCGAAGCCCTTGACCGTCTCGGCGATCACGTAGGGCAGGCGCAGGGGGTAGCGGGCATGGCCGGTCCTGGCCTGCTCGACCTGGCCGGCGAGTTCTTCCTCGGCGGTGAGAATCGCCCAGACGATGGCCGCCGGGTCGCGGCCATCGATGGTCAGGGGGGCGAAGCCGTTGAGCACCAGGTGGTCCTCGAACCAGTCGGTGCCGCCGGACTGGCTCATGGTGGTGCGCTGGTCGATGCGCCGACCGTTGGCGATCATCACCGGGACCACCGGGCCGCAGTCGTCGGGCCGCCACCAGCGGGCGGCCCAGTCGCTGCCACGCTGCTCCTCGAAGGCGCCGTCGCTGAGAAAGGCCACCAGATGCTGCCCCGGCAGCGGCATGTGCACGTACTGCAGGCCGGCGAAGCCGAGGTAGCCGCCCTCGCTCGTGCCGCCGGCGGTGTGGGCGTTGACGTGGCTGCCGAGGGGGGAGCGCGGCAGGCCGTTCGCCTCGACGCCGCAGTGGTAGAAGTCGTTGACCAGGCGGGTCAGGCCCTCGTCGGAGAGACCGTAGCGCGCGGCGTGGGCCGTGCCCATGTTGTCGACCAGCAGGTTCACGGCGTCGATGGCCGCCACGCAGTGCCCCTGGCCCATCAGCCAGCTGCGCGTCAGGCCGGAGAGGCCGTTGGCCGCCAGATAGCCGACATAGGCCGGCACCATGTTGAGGGCTCCTCCGGTGTGGCCCTCGGGGCGGGGCTTGAAGTCGGCGGCCTCGAGTGGCGCACCGTCGAGACGCACGCGGCGGGCGTAGGTCATGTGTGCCACCAGCCACATGCCCATGTTGGCGAGCCGGTCGGCGGCCCGCAGCCGGGCGAGCCAGGCCCTGCGCGTCGCCGGGTCCCGTGCCCGGCGTTCGAGTAGCCGGGCGATGCGCTCGATGGTCATCGTGCCGTGCTCGATCACCCCCGCGCCCGCGGCCCAGGCGGCGAAGTCCGGCTCCCGGTCGCACAGGGGGTGTCGCGGCGTGGCGGCGCGGCGGCGAGCATGGCGATCGTCGGCTGACATCGATTGGCTCCTGGCGGGTGACGGACAGGGCAGGGCGCTGTCCCCTGATCTCCACAGACTAGATGTCCGATGCCCCCCTGGCCATGATCGGGACCGTCGCCGCCGCGTTGAGATGGAACCTCTGGCAGGGGCGCGCGGAGTACGTTATAACGGCATCAACTGGCCACCCCGCGTACCCCTCAATGCTGTCGAGAATCACCCGATGACCCCGTTGTCTCGCCGCCGCTTCACCCTGATGGCGCTGAGCGCTCCGTTCGCCTTGCTGGGCGCGGATGCCGCCCGGGCCGATCTGATCGAGACCCTGCTGTCGCGTGCCCATGTGCCGAAGTACCCGGACGAGCTCTGGGTGCTGGTCGACGACCGCGAGGCGACCCTGACCGTCTATCGTGGCAATGCCCAGGTCGAGCGATTCGCGCCGATCTCCCTGGGCCGTGGCGGGGCCAGGATCCAGCGGACGCAAGGCGACAACGCGACCCCGCTCGGGGAATTTCGCGTCAATCGCTTCAACCGCCAGAGCGACTGGCACATCTTCATCGGACTCGATTACCCTACGCCGGCCCATGCCCGCCTGGCACTGGAGGAGGGGATCTACAGCCAGCAGGACTACGACGACTATTTCGACTACTATCGCCGTCGCGGCCATCCTCCGCAGCAGACCGTCCTGGGAGGGGCCATCGGCATCCACGGCATCGGCAAGGGCGACCCCGATATCCATCGCCGTTTCCACTGGACCCAGGGCTGTGTGGCGGTGACCGATGCGCAGATCGAGCGGCTGGCCGCGTTGATCGACATTGGCACTCGCGTCGTGATCCGCTAGGCTTTACGTGCGCAAGGGACGTTCAAAGCTATGGACAAGCGCCGTTGTGTATAATAAAACAGCGTTTGACTCCTGTGCTTAGCAGCAGAAGTCGCTGCAAGAAAATCCTGCATGAGCAGGAAGCCTGATCCCAGGCATCACCAACGCACTACCCAAGGAAGACTCAAGGAGAACACCATGACTCTGAAGACCACCCTGAAGCTGACCGCCGCTGCTGCTTCCCTGGCCATCCTGGCTGGCTGTGCTTCCACCAGCGCCCTGGAAGAAGTGCGTCAGACTGCCGAAGCCGCCCAGGCCGACGCCGCTGAAGCACGCAGCATCGCCACTCAGGCCCAGAACACCGCCAACCAGGCGCAGCGTGACGCCCAGGCGGCTCTGCAGATGTCCGAGCAGAACCGTGAGGAAATGAACCGCATGTTCCAGCGCTCCATGCAGAAGTAATTCTGCCGGAGTGCCGGCATCATCCATGGATGGTGGCGGTTCTGCAGTACGAGAAAACCCCGCTTCGGCGGGGTTTTCTCGTTTCTGCCGTCACCGTCCGGGGCAGGTCTCGGCGGGCGAAGCCTGCCTCGAGGGTCAGTTCAGGTGGCCGCCCAGGGCGCTGAGCTCGAGTTCCTGGAACAGCCCGTCGGCTTCCTCGGGCTGCGGGGCGGCAGGGGTGGGCTCCTCCTCGGCCTGGCGCAGCAGGGAGACCACGCTGCCGTCCGGGCTCTCCACCACGCCACGCAGCATGGCGTAGTCGACCGGGGGCTGTTCCTCGCCGAAGGCGCGGGTCACCACCTCGAGGGCGTTGAGGATCGGTTCGAAGGTGCCCTCGTTCTCCTCCAGTTGCGGGAAGGACTGGGCGTAGAGCACGCCATCTGCCGACCAGCCCGCCTTGAAGGGCTGGTCGATGATGTTCACCTTGGTACCGCTCGGCACGCGCTCGTAGAGCGACTCGATGTCCTCGGGGAACATGCGGATGCAGCCGCGGCTGGCGCGCATGCCGACGCCGTCGGGCTTGTTGGTGCCATGGATCAGGTAGCTCGGCAGGCCGAGCAGGATGGCGTGGCGGCCCAGGGGGTTGTCCGGGCCGGGTGGCACCACCTCAGGCGCCGGTTCGCCGCGGGCGGCGGCTTCCTCACGCATCGAGCTGGGTGGCGACCAGGCCGGGTCCTTGACCTTGACGGTGGTCTTGGTCACGCCCACCGGCGTGGCGAAGCCGTCGCGGCCCACGCTGATCGGGTAGGTCTCGACCACGTCCTCGCTCGAGTAGTAGTAGAGCCGCAGCTCGGAGAGGTTGATCACGATGCCCTCGCGCGGCGCGTCGGGCAGGATGTGCTGGTTCGGGATGACGACCTCGGTGCCGGCGAAGGGGGCCCAGAGGCTGACCTCCGGGTTGGCCATGCGGATCGCCTCATACCCCACGTTGTGTTCGCGGGCGATGTCGATCAGGGTATCGCCTTCCTCGACCGTGACGGTATAGACCTCGCCGATCACGTTGCCGGTCTCGGGCAGTGGATAGTGGCCGCGCGCCAGTTCCTGCTCCTCGGCCAGGGCGGCGCCGGGGAGCATGGCGGTTGCCAGGGCGGCGGCGAGGCCCAGGGTCAGGAGTTCCGTCGCCGTGCGGCTGGCCAGTCTTGAGTGCTTCATCGACGTCATCATCTCGTAGTGCTGTCGTCCGGGTGGACGCTGGGGGTCCGTTGCCGGTCATGACGGTTGTCACGGCATCGCCGGTGTCCTTGTCGGCGATGCCAGGGAGTCAGGCTGCGATGTCCCGCTTGGCTGACAGTATAGATTGCCCTGCCGCGCGGCGGTGCGCCAGAGCGCCGGGGACAAAATCTCGTTCAGGCCGCCTCGGCCTTGCGGTTGAGGGCCTCGAGCAGTCGTTCGACCACCTGGAAGCGCGCGTCTTCCTGCTCCATGTTCGCCTCGAAGCGCAGGGTGTCGGCGCCATCGAGGCGATAGCGGTCGGGCGCGCGCTGGATCAGCTCGACCAGGGTCAGGGGGTCGACTCGCGTCTGGCCACCGAAGATCACCCGGCCGCGTGCGGCGCCGGCCTCCAGGCGCACGATACCCAGCGTCTCGGCACGCTGGCGCAGCTTCGTCTGGCGGATCAGGGTCTTCACCGGCGCGGGGAGCAGGCCGAAGCGGTCGATCATCTCCACCTGCAGCTCCTTGAGCTCGGCCTCGTCGGCGGCGCTGGCGATGCGCTTGTACATCACCAGGCGCTGCTGCACGTCATGCAGATAGTCGTCGGGGATCAGTGCCGGCAGGTTGAGGCTCACCTCCACGCCTTCGTCCAGCGGTGCCTCGATGTTGGGGGTCTTGCCGGCGCGGATCGCCTTCACCGCCCGGTCGAGCATCTGCATGTAGAGGCCGTAGCCGATGGCCTCCATCTGGCCGCTCTGCTCCTCGCCGAGCAGTTCGCCGGCACCGCGGATCTCCATGTCGTGGCTGGCCAGGGTGAAGCCGGCACCCAGGTCCTCGGCGCCGGCGATGGCCTCGAGGCGCTTGACCGCGTCACGGGTCATGGCCCGAGGATGCGGGGCGAGCAGGTAGGCGTAGGCCTGGTGGTGGCTGCGTCCGACCCGGCCACGCAGCTGGTGCAGCTGGGCCAGGCCGAACTTGTCGGCGCGCTCGATGACGATGGTGTTGGCGCTGGGCACGTCGATGCCGGTCTCGATGATGGTCGAGCAGATCAGCACGTTGAACCGCTTGTGGTAGAAGTCCGACATCACCCGTTCCAGCGAGCGTTCCGGCAACTGACCATGGGCCACCCCGACGCGGGCCTCGGGCACCAGCTCGCGGATCCTCTCGGCGGCGGTCTCGATGGTCTTGACCTCGTTGTGCAGGAAGTACACCTGGCCGCCGCGCAGGATCTCGCGCAGGATCGCCTCCTTGATCACCGCCTCGTCGCGCTGCTGGACGAAGGTCTTCACCGACAGGCGCCGGGCCGGCGGTGTGGCGATGATCGAGAGGTCGCGAATGCCGCTCATGGCCATGTTCAGGGTCCTCGGAATCGGCGTGGCGGTCATGGTGAGGATGTCGACCTCGGCGCGCAGGCTCTTGAGTCGCTCCTTCTGGGCCACTCCGAAGCGGTGCTCCTCGTCGATGACCAGCAGCCCCATGTTGGGCAGTTTCATGCTCTTCGACAGCAGCTTGTGGGTGCCGATGACGATGTCCGCCTGGCCCCCCTCGATCCGCCTGAGCGACTCGGCCTGGCCCTTGCCGGCGGTGAAGCGCGAGATGAGCTCTATCTGCACGGCGGTATCGGCGAAGCGGTCGCGGAAGTTCTCGAAGTGCTGGCGGGCGAGCAGGGTAGTGGGCACCAGCACCACCACCTGGCGGCCGGAGTGCACGGCGAGGAAGGCGGCACGCATGGCGACCTCGGTCTTGCCGAAGCCGACGTCGCCACACACCACGCGATCCATGGGGCGAGGCGCGGTCATGTCCGCGATCACCGCGGCGATGGCGGCGCGCTGGTCCGGCGTCTCCTCGAAGGGGAAGTTGGCCGCGAAGCGGGCATAGTCGGCGTCAGGGGGCGCGCAGGCGAAGCCCTCCCGGGCCTCGCGGCGGGCGTAGATGTCGAGCAGCTCGGCGGCGGTATCGCGGATCTTCTCGGCGGCGCGGCGGCGTGCCTTGTCCCACTGCTCGGACCCGAGCCTATGCAGCGGGGCGAGCTCGTCGTCGACCCCGGCGTAGCGGGAGATCAGGTGCAGGCTGTCGACGGGAACATAGAGGCGGGCACCGTCGGCGTACTCCAGGGCGACGAACTCGGCGGCCTGGCCGCCGGCCTCGATGGTCTCGAGCCCGAGGTAGCGCCCCACGCCATGCGCCTGGTGCACCACCGGGGCGCCCGGGCGGAGCTCGGAGAGGTGACGGATCGCCAGTTCGCCGTCGTCGGTGGCCTTCTCGCGTCGGCGGCTCTGGCGCACCACCTCGCCGAACAGCTCGGTCTCGCTGATCACTGCGAGATCCGGGGCGGTCAGCCACAGGCCGGCGTCGATCTCGCCCTCGGTGATCGCCAGCGGCGTCTCGCCCGTGAGGAAGGCGTCGAAGTCCTCCACATGGGGCAGGTCCAGGTGCAGCGGCGCCAGGGTCTCTTCCATCGCCTCGCGTCGCCCGCGTGACTCGGCCACGAACAGCACCCGACTGGCGGTGTGCGCGGCGAGGAAGCCTTCCAGGGCGGCGAGCGGCTGCCTGGCCCGGGCGTTCACCGCCACGTCGGGAGGCGCCACGGCCGCCACCGGGTGGGCATGGCGATGGTCGATGTCGTCGGTCAGCGCGACCCGCGGATGGCGCTTGATGGCACCGAACACCTCGGCCACCGGCACGAAGGCGCGATGGGGCGGCAGCAGTGGCCGGGTGGGATCGACGCCAAGGTTCTCGAAACGGCTCTCGATGGACGCCCAATGGTGCTCGGCGGCCTCGAGGACGCCGGGCAGCAGGGCCACCCGGGTTCCCTCGGCCAGGTGCTCGAACAGCGTCGCCGTCTGGTCGAAGAACAGCGGCAGGTACTGCTCCAGGCCGGGAGAGGGGATGCCCTTGAGGGCATCGACGTAGAGCGGGCACTGGCGCGGGTCGACGTCGAACAGGGTCTCGAAGCCCTCGCGGAAACAGGCGATGGCCGAGCGCGACAGCGAATACTCGTGGGCCGGCAGCAGTTCGACGCGCTCGACCTTGTCCTGGCTGCGCTGGCTATCGGGGTCGAAGCGACGCAGGGTGTCGACCTCGTCGTCGAACAGGTCGATGCGCAGCGGCGCCTCGCTGCCCATGGGGAAGAGGTCGATCAGGGCGCCGCGCAGGGCGTATTCGCCGGGCTCGAAGACGGTCTCCACCGCCCGGTAGCCGGCCCGGGACAGGCTCTCGCGAAACCCCTCGCGGTCGAGGCGCATGCCGACTTCCAGGGTCAGCACGCGCCCGGCGATGTATTCCACCGGCGGCAGCCGCTGCATCAGGGTATTGATCGGCACCAGCACGATGCCGTGCTCGCCGTCCTGCAGCAGGCGCAGGGTGCGCAGCCGTGCCGAGACGATGTCCTGGTGGGGCGAGAAGCTGTCGTAGGGTAGGGTCTCCCAGTCGGGAAAGGGCAGCACGGGCAGCCGGGAGTAGAAGCACAGGTCGTTCTCCAGGCGCTGGGCCTGGGCGGTGTCGGCGGTGATCACCAGCAGCGGCGTGTCGCTGGCCAGTCGCGCCAGCGCGAGGGCGCTGGCGCTGCCCGGTGGCGTCTGCCAGTAGAGGGTGTCACGCAGGCCCTGGGGCCTTGGCGGGTCGAGCGGCGAGAAGTTCGGCATGGTCTCTTCGGCTGGGTAACGGTGAGGCGAGAATCCGCCCGCGACGGGTGTCGGCCGGGTCCCGGGGCCATCATACCAGCCCCATGGCGCGCTTGTAGTCAAACGCCGTTTCCTGTAATCCCCCTACAGCGGCTGCGACCATACTGCGATTGCCCCCGCAGGACGGGCCCCCGATAATGAGGGCGATTCCTTACACCATCAGAGAGGCTTCCCGTGAGTCAGCAACCCCTCGATACCGTCTTCCAGGCATGGCATGACAACCAGGCGACCGCCGAGCAGATGATCCCGCTGATCGGCAGCCTCTACCGTCACAACAACGTGGTCACGACCCTCTACGGACGCTCGCTGTTCAACCGCAGCGTAATCCGCATCCTGAAGGACCATCGCTACGTCAGGAAGATCGAGGGGACCGAGCTCTCCGTGCAGGACACCTTCCCGCTGGTCCAGGCGATGGCCCAGCTCAACCTGGGCCCGGCCCACGTCGACGTGGGCAAGCTCGGCGTGGCTTTCAAGAGGCGCGGCGGTGGTGACGCCCTGGCCTTCCTGCGCGAGGAGCTCGCCGAGATCGTCGATGCCCACGACCCGAGCCGCGGTAACGGCGAGCCCAAGGACGTGGTGCTCTACGGCTTCGGCCGCATCGGGCGCATCCTGGCCCGGGTGCTGGTCGAGAAGGCCGGTGGCGGCAACCTGCTGCGCCTGCGGGCCATCGTCGTGCGTGGCCGCGGCGACATCGCCCAGGACCTCGAGAAGCGGGCGAGCCTGCTGCGCCGCGACTCCGTGCACGGGCCCTTCGACGGCACCATCCAGGTCGACGCCGAGGCGCGCACCATCACCGCCAACGGCAACGTCATCCAGGTGATCTACGCCGACTCTCCGGTCGACGTGGACTACACCACCTATGGCATCGACAACGCCGTGGTGGTGGACAACACCGGTATCTGGCGCGACGAGGCGGGCCTCGGTCAGCATCTGCAGTGCAAGGGCGTCGCCAAGGTGCTGCTGACCGCCCCGGGCAAGGGGGATGTCAAGAACATCGTCTTCGGCATCAACGATGGAGACATCACCCAGGAGGATCGCATCCTGTCGGCGGCCTCCTGTACCACCAACGCCATCGTGCCGGTGCTCAAGGTGCTCAACGACGAGTACGGCATCGCCCACGGCCACGTGGAGACGGTCCACGCCTACACCAACGACCAGAACCTGATCGACAACTATCACAAGGGCGATCGCCGCGGCCGCAGCGCGCCGCTCAACATGGTGCTCACCGAGACCGGCGCCGCCAAGGCGGTGGCCAAGGCGCTGCCGGAGCTCTCCGGCAAGCTGACCGGCAACGCCATCCGCGTGCCGACGCCCAACGTCTCCATGGCGATCCTCAACCTGACCCTGGAGAAGGAGACCGACGTCGCGGCGCTCAACGACTACCTGCGTCGCATGTCGATCGACTCGTCCTACCAGAAGCAGATCGACTACGTCGATTCGCCCGAGGTGGTGTCGTCCGACTTCGTCGGCAACCGCCATGCCGGCATCGTCGATGCCAAGGCCACCATCGCCAACGGCAAGCACGCCGTGCTCTACGTCTGGTACGACAACGAGTTCGGCTACAGCTGCCAGGTCGTGCGCATCCTGCAGCAGGTCTCCAACGTGCGCTTCCTCAAGCTGCCCCGCTCCCAGCCGTAAGTCCTGACCGCGCCGCCCCTCCAGCGAGGGGTGGTGCGAGACATTGGTCGTCCTCCCTCCCTCGACCCGCTGCTCCGGCGGCGTTTTCAACGCAGATTCCACAGCCTGCGACAATTTTTCCCTTGCTTCGGGCCATCGTCTGCGACTTTCAGGCAGGTGGTCATCACCCAGGCTTGTCTTTATAATACCGGGGATTTTTCGGGGTGGTCCGAGCTCGCCTCGGGCCTGACTGGTAACGTACTGACACCACAAGAATTCGAATCCATTCGAACCCCTTTCTTCGTATATCCGATCCATCAACTGGGCGAGACTATGATCGAAGTCAAGAAAGGCCTGGATCTCCCCATCACGGGGACGCCCGAGCAGCGCATCGAGGATGCGCGCCCGGTGCGTCACGTGGCGATCCTGGGTACCGACTACGTCGGCATGAAGCCGACCATGGAGGTCCGGGAGGGAGAGAGAGTCAAGCTGGGCCAGCTGCTCTTCACCGACAAGAAGATCGAAGGCGTGCGCTTCACGGCGCCCGCCGCCGGCGAGATCGTGGCCATCAACCGTGGCGAGAAGCGCAAGCTGTTGTCGGTGGTGATCAAGGTCGACGAGAACGAGGAGGCGGTCGAATTCACCGCCCATGGACGTGACAAGCTCGAGAGCCTGGAGCGCCAGGTCGTGGTCGAGCAACTGGTCGAATCCGGCCTGTGGACCGCGCTGCGCACCCGTCCCTATTCACGCACGCCGGCCGTCGACGGCACGCCGACGGACATCTTCGTCACCGCCATCGACACCCATCCGCTGTGCGGCGATCCGGCCGAGATCATCAACGAGCAGCCGCAAGCCTTCGAGGATGGGCTCAAGATTCTGTCTAAGCTAACCCAAGGCAAGGTCTTCCTGTGTACTGCGCCCGACGCGCGCCTTCCCGGCGGCGACGTCCAGGGCGTGCAGGTCGAGACCTTCGGCGGCGTGCACCCGGCCGGCCTGGTCGGCACCCATATCCACCACCTGTCGCCGGTCGGCCTGCACAAGCGGGTCTGGCACATCGGCTATCAGGACGTGATCGCCTTCGGCAAGCTGTTCGCCGAAGGCAAGCTCGACGTGAACCGGGTCGTCGCCGTGGGTGGCCCGCGTGCCGAGAAGCCGCGCCTGCTGCGTACCCGTATCGGCGCCAGCACCGACGAGCTGCTGGCCGGTGAGGTGGTCGACCCCGATGGTACCCGCGTCATCTCCGGATCGGTCTTCTCGGGGTTTACCTGCGAGGGGAGCCTGCGCTACCTGGGTCGCTTCCACAACCAGCTCAGCCTGCTGGAAGAGGGCAACAAGCGCGTCTTCATGGGCTGGATGTCGCTCGGCGCCAACCGCCACTCGGTCCTGGGGATCTATCTGTCGAAGTTCACCGGCCTCAGGAACTATGCGCCGACCACCTCGACCAACGGTTCCGAGCGGGCCATGGTGCCCGTGGGGGTCTACGAGGAAGTGATGCCGCTGGACATCCTGCCCACGCAGCTGCTGCGCTCGCTGATCGTCGGTGACATCGAGACTGCCATGCAGCTCGGGTGTCTGGAGCTGGATGAAGAGGACCTGGCCCTGTGCACCTACGTGTGCCCCGGCAAGTATGAGTACGGTCCCATCCTGCGCGACAACCTCACCTTGATCGAGAAAGAGGCCTGATGATGGCTATCCGACAGACACTCGACAATCTCGAGCCGCACTTCCACAAGGGCGGCAAGTACGAGAAGTTCTACCCGCTGTTCGAGGCGGTAGACACCATCTTCTATGCGCCGCCCAGCGTGGCCAAGACCACCGCCCACGTGCGTGATGGCATCGACCTCAAGCGCATAATGATCACCGTCTGGCTGTGCACCTTCCCGGCCATGTTCTTCGGCATGTGGGCCGCCGGCTGGCAGGCCAACCTGGCCATCGCCGACGGCTACGCCTCCATGGATGGCTGGCGCGAGGCGATCATGATGATCCTCGCCAGCGGCCACAACCCCGACAGCCTGTGGGCCAACTTCGTGCTCGGCGCGACCTACTTCCTGCCCATCTACCTGGTGACGTTCGTCGTGGGGGGCTTCTGGGAGGTGCTGTTCGCCGTCAAGCGCGGCCATGAGGTCAACGAGGGCTTCTTCGTCACCTCGGTGCTCTATGCCCTGATCCTGCCGGCCACCATCCCGCTGTGGCAGGTAGCGCTCGGCATCACCTTCGGTGTAGTGATCGGCAAGGAGATCTTCGGTGGTACCGGCAAGAACTTCCTCAACCCGGCGCTGACCGGGCGCGCCTTCCTCTACTTCGCCTATCCGGCGCAGATCTCCGGTGAAGCAGTGTGGGTGGCGGCCGACGGCTTCACCGGTGCGACGCCCCTCTCCATCGGCTTCCAGGAAGGCATGGCGGCACTCTCCAGCCAGTACAGCTGGTGGGATGCCTTCCTCGGCTTCATCCCCGGCTCGGTGGGCGAGGTATCGACGCTGGCCATCCTCATCGGCGCGGCGGTGCTGCTGTGGACGAAGATCGCCTCGTGGCGAATCATGTTGGGGACCTTCCTCGGCATGGTGGCGACCAGTGCGCTGTTCAACCTGATCGGCTCCGACACCAACCCGATGTTCGCCATGCCCTGGTACTGGCACCTGGTGATCGGCGGCTTCGCCTTCGGCATGGTGTTCATGGCCACCGATCCGGTGTCCGCCTCGATGACCAATCCGGGTCGCCTGATCTTCGGGGTGGTGATCGGCGTGATGACCGTGTTGATCCGCGTGGTCAATCCGGCATTCCCCGAAGGCATCATGCTGGCGATCCTGTTCGCCAACCTGTTCGCCCCGCTCATCGACCACTTCTTTGTACAGGCCAACATCAAGCGCCGTATGCAGCGCACCGGTGCGTCGGCCGAGGAGACCGCCTGATGGCACAGAGCAACAACTCCATCAAGAAGATCCTGACGGTGGCGTTCGCACTCTGCATCGTGTGTTCGGTCATCGTCTCGACTGCCGCGGTGGCGCTACGCGCCAAGCAGCAGTTCAACCAGGAACTCGACCGCAAGACCAACATCCTCAACGTGGCCAACCTCTACGAGCCCGGCATGGACGTGAACGAGACGTTCGAGTCGGCTGTCACCCCGCGGGTGGTGGACATGCGTACCGGCGAGTACACAGAGGAGTTCGATCCGGCCACCTACGACGGCTTCGAGGCGCGTCGCGACCCGGCGGCCTCGCGGGTGCTGTCCGGCGAGCGCGATCCCGCCGGCCTGACCCGAGTCGAGCACTTTACCACCGTCTATCTGGTCGGTGACGAGGAGGATCCCGAGCAGATCATCCTGCCGATCCGTGGCCAGGGGCTGTGGGGCCTGATGCGAGGCTTCCTGGCCGTGGAGGGCGACGGCAACACCATCGTCGGCATCACCTACTACGAGCACGCCGAGACCCCGGGGCTGGGCGCCGAGGTCAACAACCCGCGCTGGCAGGCCCAGTGGGAAGGCAAGCAGATCTTCGATGAGGAGGACAGCACGGTCCCGGCCATCCGCGTCACCAAGGGCAGCGGCAGCGGCGAGCATCAGGTCGATGGTCTCTCCGGCGCCACCCTGACCAGCAACGGCGTGACCAACATGCTGCAGTTCTGGCTGAGCCCCGAAGGTTTCGGCGAGTACCTGGCGAAATTCCGCAGCGGGATCGAGCAGCAGGATGCTCAGGATGCCGATGTCGAACTCGAAGCTGAAGGAGCCTGATCATGTCAGCCGCTACCCCGAAGGGCGTCCTGACGACGCCCGTGTTCAAGAACAACCCCATCGCGCTGCAGGTGCTCGGCATCTGCTCCGCGCTGGCGGTGACCACCAGCATGAGCGTGTCGCTGGTCATGACGATGGCGGTGATCTTCGTCACGGCCTTCTCGAACCTGTTCGTGTCGCTGATCCGGCATCACATTCCGTCGTCGATCCGCATCATCGTGCAGATGACCATCATCGCCTCGCTGGTGATCGTGGTGGATCAGATCCTCAAGGCGTACGCCTACGAGATGTCCAAGCAGCTCTCGGTGTTCGTTGGCCTGATCATCACCAACTGTATCGTCATGGGGCGCGCCGAAGGCTTCGCCATGACCAACACCCCGGGCATGTCCTTCCTGGATGGCATCGGCAACGGTCTGGGTTACGGCTTCATCCTGATGACCGTGGGCTTCTTCCGTGAACTGTTCGGTTCCGGCAGCGTGTTCGGCTTCACCGTGCTGCATCCGGTCCAGGACGGCGGGTGGTACGTGCCCAATGGGCTGCTGCTGCTGCCGCCCTCGGCGTTCTTCATCATCGGCCTGATCATCTGGGTACTGCGCTCGCTGAACCCTGAGCAGATCGAAGAGAACGAGTTCAAGATGAAGCACAACACCCAGCCGAAGGAGGCCGTCTGACATGGAACACTACATCAGCCTGTTCGTTGCCTCGGTCTTCGTCGAGAACATGGCCCTGGCGTTCTTCCTGGGCATGTGTACCTTCATCGCCGTGTCCAAGAAGGTCTCGGCGGCCTTTGGCCTGGGCATCGCGGTCATCGTGGTGTTGGGCGTTACCGTGCCGGTCAACAACCTGGTCTACTCCTTCCTGCTGTCCGAAGGCGCCCTGACCTGGACCGGGATTCCGGGTGCCGAGAACATCGATCTCTCCTTCCTGGGCCTGCTCAGCTACATCGGCGTCATCGCCGCCCTGGTGCAGATCATGGAGATGTTTCTCGACAAGTATGTGCCGGTGCTCTACAACGCCCTGGGCGTTTTCCTGCCGCTGATCACCGTGAACTGCGCCATCCTCGGCGGCGTGTTGTTCATGGTCGAGCGCAACTACAACTTCGGCGAGTCCGTGGTCTACGGCCTGGGGGCAGGCACCGGCTGGGCGCTGGCCATCACGGCGCTTGCCGGCATCCGCGAGAAGCTCAAGTACAGCGACGTTCCCGGTTCCCTGCAGGGGCTGGGCATCACCTTCATCACGGTGGGCCTGATGTCGCTGGGCTTCATGTCCTTCTCCGGCATCCAGCTCTGAGGCAGGTCGTGTTCTCCCGGCGGCGTGCTGCGTCGCCGGGAGCCAGGCAACGTCAAGTAATAGGAAACCGACATGGTTGATACAACAGTCATCTTGCTCGGTGTGGTCATGTTCACCGTGGTCGTCATCGGCCTGGTACTGGTGATCCTGGCTGCCCGCAGCAGGCTCGTCAGTACCGGGGACGTGACCATCGAGGTCAACGGCGACCCCGAGCACACCCTGACCACCCAGGCCGGGGGCAAGCTGCTCAACACCCTGGCCGCCAATGGGATCTTCCTCTCCTCCGCCTGCGGCGGGGGGGGGTCCTGCGCCCAGTGCAAGTGCCGGGTGGAAGAGGGTGGCGGTGCCATCCTGCCCACCGAGGAGTCCCACTTCACCCTGCGCGAGAAGAAGGACGGCTGGCGCCTCTCCTGCCAGGTCCCGGTGAAGCAGGACATGAAGATCGAGGTGCCCGAGGAGGTCTTCGGGGTCAAGCAGTGGGAGTGCGAGGTCATCGCCAATCCCAACGTCGCCACCTTCATCAAGGAGCTCAACCTCAAGCTTCCCGAGGGCGAGGAAGTGGCCTTCCGTGCCGGCGGCTACGTGCAACTGGTGGCCCCGCCCTACGACATCAAGTTCTCCGACTTCGATATCGAGGAGGAGTACCGGGGCGACTGGGAGAAGTTCGGGCTGTTTGACATCTCCCACAAGAACAACGAGGAGGTCATCCGCGCCTACTCCATGGCGAACTACCCGGAAGAGAAGGGCATCCTCAAGTTCAATATCCGTATCGCCACCCCGCCGCCCAATACCAGCCATCCGCCGGGGCTGATGTCGACCTACGTCTTCGGCCTGAAGCCGGGTGACAAGGTCACCGTGATGGGCCCCTTCGGCGAGTTCTTCGCCAAGGACACCGACGCCGAGATGATCTTCGTCGGCGGTGGTGCCGGCATGGCGCCGATGCGCAGCCACATCTTCGACCAGCTCAAGCGCCTGAAGTCCAAGCGCAAGATCTCGTTCTGGTACGGTGCGCGCTCATGGCGCGAGACCTTCTACAACGACGAGTACGACCAGCTGGCGGAAGAGTTCGACAACTTCGAGTGGCACCTGGCGCTCTCCGATCCGCAGCCCGAGGACAACTGGGAGGGCCCGACCGGCTTCATCCACAACGTCCTCTACGAGAACTACCTCAAGGACCACCCGGCCCCCGAGGACTGCGAGTACTACATGTGTGGGCCGCCCATGATGAACGCCTCGGTGATCAAGATGCTGCTCGACCTGGGCGTCGAGCCCGAGAACATCCTGCTGGATGATTTCGGCGGATGATCTCCGTCGCCGCGAGGCGAGACACGGGGCCGGCCTTGCGGCCGGCCCTCTTTCTGTTTGCCCTGGTGTGGCTGCCGGTGACGCTGCTGGTCGGGTGCCGCAGCCAGTCACCGCTGCACCAGTTCGAGGGCACGGCCCTCGATACCGGCTATCACATCACCCTGTATGCCGACCTGGACGACGGCGCCCGCGAGCTCCTGAAGGCCGGCATCCAAGGTGAACTGGTCGGCCTGGAACAGGAGCTGGCACTGTGGCTGGTGCCGCTGCGCCACGCCCTCGGAGCGCTTTCCCCGGGGGCGGAGAGCGCCGACGAGCCCCAGGTGGACGTGCTGCTGCAGATGACCCGGGCGTTGGCGGTCGACCGGCTCGATGCGCTGCTCGAGGGCCATGGCATCGAGCATGCCATGCTGGAACTGGGCGGGGTGGTGCGTACCCGAGGCCAAGCGGGCGGGCGCCCCTGGCGACTGGCTCTCGACCGGCCCGGACTCCCGGGAGAGGGGGCGCCGGGGCTCAGGCTGGGCGATGCTGCCCTGGTGCATCTCGATGCCAAGACCGCTGTGCTCCAGCAGGCCACCCTGGGTGGCGAACCGGGCGAGCAGCCCGCGGCCCGTCGACTCCTCTCGGTCAGCGTGGTGGCCCCCACGGCCGTCGAGGCCGACCGCCAGGCCCGAGAACTGATGTCAGCCGGGCCCGATGCCGTGGCGCAGGCCGCGGATCGTCCGGTTCGAATCGTTGTCTTAACACCACAAGGTATTGAAATTCATCATGGTTCGGCGCTCGAGCCGTACCTCGAAGCATAGCCGAAGGGAGAGCACACATGACCATCTGGCTTATCGTTCTGGGCTTCATGCTGCTGATCATGGCGGCCATGGCGATCGGGGTGATCCTCGGTCGCAAGCCGATCGCCGGCTCCTGTGGCGGTCTCAACCAGCTCGGCCTCAAGGAGGGCTGCGAGATCTGCGGCGGCAAGGACGAGGTGTGCGAGGAAGAGGGTCGCAAGCGCCAGGGCAGCGCCCGCCGCCGCAGCGACGAGAGCCGCGGTGCCGACCTCGGGTACGACGCCACTCGCCGATGATATCCGCTGGCCCGGCGGCCCTCCAACCAAGAGTCAAGGGAACAAGGAGACGCAACAATCCATGGCAGTCCATAACTATGACGTGGTGGTGATCGGGACCGGGCCTGCAGGGGAAAGCGCCGCGATCAATGCCGCCAAGCACGGCAAGCGTGTGGCGGTGGTCGAGAAGCAACCGACCGTGGGCGGCAACTGCACCCACTGGGGCACCATCCCGTCGAAGGCGTTGCGTCACCAGGTCAAGCAGATCATGCAGTTCAACACCAACCGCATGTTCCGCGACATCGGCGAGCCGCGCTGGTTCTCGTTTCCCCGCGTGATGGAGCGGTCCCGCGTCACCATCGACCAGCAGGTGGCGATGCGTACCAACTTCTATGCGCGCAACCGCATCGATCTGTTCAGCGGCGTCGCCCGCTTCAAGGACGAGCACACCCTGCTGGTGCGCGACGACCACGAGGGCATGGAGGAGTTGGTCGCCAGGAAGGTCATCATCGCCACCGGCTCGCGCCCCTACCGGCCGGCCGACATCGACTTCCGTCATCCGCGCATCTACTGCTCCGACACCATTCTCAGCCTGAATCATACGCCGCGCACCCTGATCATCTTCGGCGCCGGGGTGATCGGCTGCGAGTACGCCTCGATCTTCTCCGGGCTCGGGGTCAAGGTCGACCTCATCAACAACCGCGACAGCCTGCTCTCCTTCCTCGACGACGAGATCTCCGACGCGCTCTCCTACCACTTGCGCAAGCACGGGGTGCTGATTCGCCACAACGAGGAGTACGAACGGGTCGAGGGCGACGAGTCCGGTGTCACCGTGCACCTCAAGTCGGGCAAGCGGCTGCGTGCCGATGCCTTCCTGTGGGCCAACGGTCGTACCGGCAACACCGACCAGTTGGGCCTGGAAAACATCGGCCTGGAGGCCAATGGCCGCGGCCAGCTCTCGGTCGACGAGCACTACCGTACCGCCATCGCGCATATCTACGCCGCCGGCGACGTGATCGGCTGGCCGAGCCTGGCCAGCGCCGCCTACGACCAGGGGCTCAATGCCTCCAGCGAGATGGTGGAGGACGACTTCCGCTACGTCACCGAGGTGCCCACCGGGATCTACACCATCCCCGAGATCAGCTCCTTCGGCCGCAACGAGCGCGAACTCACCGAGGCGAAGGTGCCCTACGAGGTGGCCCAGGCCTTCTTCAAGGATACGGCGAGGGCCCAGATCACCGGCGACACCGTGGGCATGCTCAAGATCCTCTTCGACCAGGACAGCCTGGAGATCTACGGGATCCACTGCTTCGGTGACCAGGCCTCGGAAATCGTCCACATCGGCCAGGCGATCATGCAGCAGAAGGGCGAGGCCAACTCACTCAAGTACTTCGTCAACACCACCTTCAACTATCCGACCATGGCCGAGGCCTATCGGGTGGCGGCCCAGAACGGGCTCAATAGAGTTTTCTAAACGTTCCAGAACCACGTTTCTCATACTGCGCCGGTCGACCTCGACCGGCGTTTTTATGCGTTACTGCCTGTAGCTGGTGGCGCTGACCTTATCCTCCCGCCCAGTTTCCCAAGACACCAGGTGCTGCCTGTTGTTGCAGAGCTTCGATGCGTAGCGATCTCCCGCTGATAAAACATGATATCCGCTAAGCAGGAACATGAGAAAAATGGTGTGCGCAGAAAGGCCACTCGTATGTAATCTTGTGTATGTTGAATTTGTATTTTTGTAGCAGCCATCCCTGATTTGCCGAGTGATGGCTGCTTTGAAGTTTGTATGCACAAGTTGCGGTTTCTGGCCTTGGGGAATGCCATTTAAGCACTCCAGGGCGGTAGCGTGTCTGGACGTAGGAAGCATGGTATGGATCGACAGTGTCAGCGTCTCATGCCCTTGACATGAGATAAGGATACCGTTAAGGCCCCTCTACTCAGGCGCACCTGGATACTCCCCTTCCTCATGGCCGGTAGCCTGACCGGGTGTGCCATGGCGCCGGGAGGGCACATCGATTACCAGGCCGACGCGCCGGACATTGACCACTTGGTGGATATCGAGCCCATAACCCCCGGCCTGGTGGCAAATTCTCGCCGAGAACTCCTGGTCTATCGAGATGAGGATGAAGTGGTCCAATAGTACTGGCCGCTAGTGGGTCAGTTCAGATAGCCATTGACAGATTCGAGAGAGATTCGCTATGCATGGAAAGACTGCTCGTAGTCAGCATGTGAGTCATCAAGCAAATCAGCACAGTATACTTTCATGCTTTCAAGCCCCTGAAGCCCCCTACCATATGGCGCTTCGCTCTCTCTCGGAAGATCTTTCCCCTCTCCCGAACGTAGAGAAAGAGGTGCTATCAGGCAAGGCAGTCTATCAAGAGCGGATAGCACTCACACCCCGGTTCCGGAGTAACCTGGCGCGGTTTGCCGGCATCGTCCTGCCGCGAGAATCCGCAACACTGGAACTGCAGATAATCACACCGGTGTCATTGGCACAGCTGGACCCCACTGGATCCATTTCTAGCATAGGGAACTGGTCGATACTCATGGAAGATGAGGCCAGTCGGCTTGCTCTTTGGCTGCTGAATATTAATGCCAGGCATTTTCTGGAGTATGCCCGGCCAGACAGGTTTTCAGGCACCGCTGCTAGGCTTGAATCTTTCAGGGAATTCATGAGAATAAACGAGTTTAAGTGCGATGAAGTTGTTCTGGTCTCCAGTATTGTGTTGGAGATATATGGTTTGAGAAAGGCTGATGATATTGATTATCTGGCACTTGGTGAGGAGAAGTTTTCAATGCCGGGGATCGAGTCACAAGATAGTCATCTTTTTTACCATTGCTTGAGTAAGCAGGAATTGATTACCAATCCTGACTGGCATTTTCAGATTGATGGCATCCGGTTTGTTTCCTTGTCTCAATTAAAAAAATTCAAGAAGAATAGACGCTCTCCTCATAAAGATTGCCATGATGTGGGTATGATGGAAGCGCTTGAGAGTGGGAGTTGTGTGGGATTATGGCGCCACAGGGTGCTGCATAAACTATGTTCCATTTATCTTCGCTCAAGAAAGAAGAGTGTCCGTGCGCTACGTTCTAGCAGCCTTTATTCACTGGTAAGATCCATCTGCCGAACCCTTGGGGGAAGTTAGGTTTGCAACTGAAAGATTAAAAATGCAATGTCTTCAATATTCTTGCTTCGAGGCTGTGCACTGGTAGAATCAAGGCGCTAGCAATACTTGGGCAGTGAGATGTTAGTGCGCCGGAGCTGAAAAGGCAACTTACCGAATCGGAAGAGCGGCTCAACCAGTAACGGGCAGAACTCGATAGCGTTGGCCTGTCCAGCGACGAGCAGGCCGCCATCCAGCGATATAAGTACCTTTGCAAAACTAATCGCATATTCCTTTTCGTAGTCTGATAGGATCCGCTTTACCTCGCTGCATAATGTTGCGAAGCTTTCGTAGGCAGTCAGTGGCAACCAGGCATACTTGACTTGGCGCCAGAGGATCTCAATCAGGTTCAACTTCGGTGAGTAGGCCGACAGATGACCACATGGACCCGCCGGACCATCCAGTCGGGGCGCTTTTGCTGGAAGGCCGCCGACCGATGCATGCTGGCGTTATCCAGCACCACGACCGCGAAGGCATCCGGGTCTTTCTGAGCGATAAGAAGTGATCGAAGGCAGCGATCACGGTCTCTGTCGTCACTGATTCGCTGGTGGTCTAACAGATCAGCTTTCCTTGGCGACTCAGAAATCCGGTACGTTGAGCCGGTGACCGTGAGAGTAGGCGGTCATCTCCAGCGGCGTTCCTATCGGGCTCCATGCATAGGGCACGGCAGATGATTGGGAAAATCATGATTAATCAAAGATGTAGAGCTATTTTTTGACCTCATCTTCCCAGGTTTGGAACGTCGACATCAGGCCTTGCATGTTGCGGAAATCTGTCTCATCGCGTCGCCCTGCCAATGACCGGTGGGCGAGTTTGAAGCTATGGCCGATTTTTTTAACGCCTGCTTCAGTGGTGCCCCTTGTGGCGGAGAAGGATGCCATGGGCACGCCGGCGCAAAGCGGGTTTTTCGGCGTACCGATATGCTTTCATCAAGGCCTCTTGCTCAACGGTGGTGAGAGAGCGAACAAAGCGGTGTCCCATCTGCACGTCCTGATGCCGGAAAAAGAGAGACATTATGAATAAAAACTTATGTTCTGTCACTTATCTCCTAACAACTCACGATGCTGAAACAAGTGTCAGTGCCGTTTCTGGTCGAGAGGGTAGCTGCGTGGGCGATGTTTCGGGATGTAGTGGGAAGCCCGGTGACTTGGCCTGTTTTCTCATCTGGGAAAGGGGGCGTCGGAGAGAAGACGACATGCTATCGGCTCTGGAAGCGCGCTTCCGAATCTTGGGGGACTACGAGGTGGTATGGGAAAGTGAACACCTTATGCAAGACTTGTCTCGCCTCTACGAGAAGAATGCGCCCAGCAACGCCGACAGAGCGCTGGCCAAGGTGGGTCGTCCTCCTTTCAGGTTCGTTCTGGTAGAAGATACTTCGCCTCGTTACACTTGGGTCAGGTCCGTGTCCCAGTTGGTCGAGCCTGCCAATGCCGATGTCATTTCGTTGAAGGAGGAGTTCCGCTCCTGGTTCCATGAGAAATACCAGGTCCACTCGAGCACGAACATGAGGGAGTGCCTGTACCAGAGTGTCTTGATTCTCGGGGTGGACAACCTCGAGAAGGCCCTGGGTGGGATAGAAAGAGTCAAGAAGCTCCTCGACAAGGATCTTGAGGGCTGTCATGGCTGGTACGACTGGGCACACTTCTTCTCGGTCATGAATCGCTGTGTCGACTACTTGGTCCTGTATGACTTCGAGGGGCTGCCAGCATTTCTCGATGCCGATGCCATCACCTTTCTCTGCGATGATCTTTCGCGCTTCAAGGCAGCCGCTAATCTGCAGAGAGAAAAAGGTAGGGCGGAAAGGTATCTTCTGGTCGTTGGCGGCAAGCAGTTTAGCGTTTACGTCAGGGTGGTGGGGGATGGTTATTTTGACACCAAGTGGCAGATAAGAATGTTGTCAAACCGGCGATTCACCGGCGATCTATATGTACCAACTATCGAAGATCACTTCTTTGGCCTTTGGTATCACGCCCTGATCCATGAGGGTGGAGTCACGAGAAGACGGAGCAAACAGTTGAATGGTTTGGTCCGGGAGATGGGACTCGACTGGTTAAAGCCCCAAGCCATGAGGGATACCTTGGCGGCTTGCAGTATTCTTAGCGGCTTCATGATTCCCAATGGCTATTCCTACACGAAACCACTTGATCCCGGAGTCAAAGGGAATCTCAAGGCACGGCTCCTGTTGCCCTCTCCATCCTCGGTACGGGCGGGTCTTGTTGGGCGAAGGCTTCTCGGCAATCTGGTGCGCTTCGTCCTCCTTCCGGGGAGGGAAAAAACTCAGGTCATCGGGCGGATGGCCAAAAAAAAACTGTTGAGTCCCTGGGCTCGTCGACAAGAGAATCAATGATGATGGAGCCGATTATATCGCCTGGACGGGTTGTCTTTCTACTGATTCGGCAGGGCCTTGGCGCTGTATTCTTCCTCGTGAACCGTGGCTTCCTCGGTTTTTTGCCCTCCACGATTAAGACGGTGACCTTCTTCCGTTACAGAGCCAATTGGCCAGCATTCGTTAGCTATCGTGCACTCATGCGTGGCAAGGCCGGGCGTCGGGATCTATGGCGGCTGGCACGGCTCTACTGCCATCTCGAGGATCATGGTCGCTTCGAGCAAGCCTGTCAGGCTTACGATCCGGACCTATGCCTTAAGCCAGGCCTAAAGCGTCGATTCATGGGCAAGGGATGGGGCGAGCATTCCCTGAATGTCTATCGGCAGTTATGGGACACGGAGGGGCAGTGCCTCTTCGAGAAGGTGTTGTTCAAGCCTTCAGACGATTATTCGAGGCTGTCATTTTTCATGACATTCCTTGTGCCGAAACTGAATGGTGAGTTCATCAAGACGCCAGGGATACGCGACATGCACCAAGGGAAGCATCTTGCTGCCGTATATTATGAGCATCTTGATGTCGTGGAAGCCGGGTGTTTGGATTTCTCCCAGGACGATCAATTGGCGACGATTGTGACCATCTTTCGCGAGTTGAGTAACCTTGAGTGTTTCGATATAAGGATCCGCTATCCTGAGGTCCTTGACTATGCATCGGTGCAGGCATTTCGCGAAGGTCACTGCTACTTGCATCATCTGGTGCGTCGATTATCGAGCCAGGCTCATCCTGAGCTACATGCCCTTGTCGAAGAAAAACCAGTCGATGATCGACGAGTCATCAGTCATGGGGACCTAGTGGCTGTGAATTTCAGCAGAGATGGATGGGTGTGGGACTGGGACCGCTGCGGATATTACCCGGTGGGGTTCGACTTGGCTTGGGCGACGCTTAATGCCGTTGATTTCGTGAGTTTTGACGACCTTATGCAACACAATGAGAGGCTAATTGAACGTATCTATCCGACGTGGTCTCGACGCGACAAACTGGTGGCGAATACGGTGTACTTCACGTCAATCTTTTATTGCCGAAAGTTCAAACCCGGCAATGGTGATGCTTTTCTCCTGGAGTGTATTCGGTACCTGCATCGGGTCACAGAAGGACTTCACTGATTCGCGATGGCACATCGGCTATCGCCACGCATGAACTGGTGCAGCCAGGAGGAAGGAGTATGAAAATCTTGATCATAGGAAACATGGGATACGTGGGGCCAGGGGTGGTGCGTGAATTGGCCGCACGGCATCCATCCACCATCCTCCACGGCTATGACAACGCCTATTTTGCTCACTGTCTGACCGGGGCGTCGCAACTGCCAGAGTCTCGCCTGGATCGTCAGTACTTCGGGGACGTTCGTTTCCTGCCGGAGCGGCTATTGGAAGGCTACACCGCGGTGGTGCAGCTGGCCGCCGTCTCCAACGATCCCATGGGGAGCCGCTTCTCGGAGGAGACGATGGCGATCAACCAGGCGGCTACGCTGCGCCTGGCTCGGGCGGCGTCTCGAGCAGGCGTTCGGAACTTCGTCTTTGCCTCGAGCTGCAGCATCTACGGCTGCGCTGCCGGGGCGCCGCGTCGTGAGACCGATGAGCTGGCTCCCCTTACCGACTATGCCCGTTCGAAGGTCGGTGCCGAGCAGGGCCTGGCGAATATCGGTGGCGACATGGTCATCACCAGCCTGCGCTTCGCGACGGCCTGTGGCATGTCCGACCGGCTGAGGCTCGATCTGGTCCTTAATGACTTCGTGGCCAGTGCCCTCACCCAGAGACACATCAGCGTCCTCAGTGACGGCACGCCTTGGCGTCCCTTGATCGATGTGGTGGACATGGCGAGGGCCATCGACTGGGCGGTGCTCCGTCTCCCGGACAATGGGGGCAGGGTCCTGAGCATCAATGTCGGCGCGAATGCCCGCAACCATCAGGTCCGTGAGCTGGCCTTCGCCGTTGCCGATCAAGTACCGGGAACGGAGGTAAGTATCAATCAGGAGGCGGCCGAGGACAATCGTTCATACCGGGTGGACTTCGACCTGTTCTCCCGATTGGCGCCCGACCACCAGCCAAGAAACTCGTTGGCACAGTCCATTGACGGTCTGGTCGAGGGGCTTCGGCGGATGCGATTCGCGGATCCTGATTTCCGGGCGTCTTCTCTCATGCGGTTGAATGCATTGCAGGCACACATCGAAGAGGGACGTCTGTCACGAGATCTGACCTGGAAGGGGCCTTGATCGAAGCACGGGCAGGGGACCGGGTTCGCGGTCCTCCCATCGCGTTGACGACAGGAGGGTAGCATCATGAAGGTAGTAATCTTTGCGGGTGGTTTCGGGACTCGCCTGAGCGAAGAGACGACGATACGCCCCAAGCCGATGGTGGAAATCGGTGGGCGGCCGATTCTCTGGCATATCATGAAGATGTACGCCAATCACGGCCTGAAGGACTTCATCATCCTTGGGGGCTACAAGGTGGAATATATTCGCAACTACTTCCTGAACTACCGAGGTAGCCGCAGTGACTACACCATTGATCTCGGTACGGGGGAGGTGAAGTGGCTGGAGGGCATCGCCGAGGACTGGAAGGTCACTGTACTGGATACGGGCCCCGATGCCATGACGGGAGGACGCCTCAAGCGTGCGCGACACCTCCTGTCTGATGGTCCCTTCTGCCTGACTTATGGAGATGGACTCAGCGATGTCGACATTACCACTTTGGTCGCGGCCCACCAGGCTTCGAGCAACTGGTGCACCCTGACCGCAGTCGTCCAGCCCGGCCGATACGGCGCGCTGCGCGTCAACGAAAGCAGTCATAGCATCAAGGGGTTCAGGGAGAAGGGGCCCACCGATGGGGGGTTGATCAATGGCGGTTTCTTCGTTTGCGAGCCCGAGGTGTTCGAGTTGATCGACGATGATCAGACTGTGTGGGAAAACGCACCCATGAAGCGAATGGTTGAGCTCGGCAAGCTGGGGTATTTCCATCATGATGGCTATTGGCAGAGCATGGATTCACTGCGCGACAAGATGGTTCTCGAGGCGGCCTGGTCGGAAGACCCGCGCTGGAAGGTCTGGCGGGATTGACGCCGCCCGGCCGACGACACCACGTTACACCGTTCCCCTCCATATCAGCTAACTGCAGGGAGGAAGCGAGTTCGGGGCTTTCCGACTCGCGGCATGCTCATGATCATAGTGGATAAGGCGCTGGCCAAGCGCGAGTCAGACGGTCACCCCATTCGGGTCGGCATGATCGGAGCCGGCTTTCAGGGCCGTGGCATCGGTTTGCAGATCATGACGGCCACGCCGGGCATGCGTCTGTGTGCCGTCGCCAATCGTCACATCCAGGCAGCCAGGGACGTCTTTGCCCAGCTAGACAGGGAAGCACGCCACTGTGAGACGCGGGCGGCCCTCGAAGAGGCGATCGCCTCGGGGGTGCCCGCGATCACCGAGGATGCCGTGGCCCTGGCCGGTGCCGAAGGGCTGGACGCGGTGATCGAAGTGACCGGCTCTGTGGAGCATGCCGCCCAGGTAGTGCTTACGGCAATCGAGAGCGGCAAGGACGTGATCCAGATGAATGCTGAGCTGGACGGCACCATTGGTCCCATCCTCAAGACGAAGGCCGATGAGGCCGGTGTCATCTACACCTTCGCCGACGGTGATCAGCCCGGGGTCCAGATGAACCTGTATCGTTTCGTCAGCGGGCTCGGGGTCACGCCGGTTCTGTGCGGCAACATCAAGGGGCTACATGATCCCCATCGCAACCCCACGACCCAGGAGGCCTTCGCCAGGCGCTGGGGTCAGAAACCGGCGATGGTTGCGTCCTTCGCCGATGGCACCAAGATCTCCTTCGAACAAGCGGTGGTGGCCAATGGTACCGGGATGCGAGTTGCACGCCGGGGCATGCTCGGACCGGACTTTTCCGGCGGCGACCCGGGGGCGCCCCTGGTGACCATCGAACAAGCGGCCGAAGCCTTCGAGCCTTACCTAGAGTCTGCCGAGGCGCGGTACGTGGATTATGTGGTGGGCGCCAGGCCTGGGCCGGGAATCTTCGTTCTCGGGCGGCACGAGGATCCTCGGCAGCGCCACTACCTCGAACTCTACAAGCTGGGCAGGGGCCCGCATTACTGCTTCTACACGCCTTATCACCTCTGCCATTTCGAGGTGCCGACCTCCGTGGCCCGGGCCGTACTGTTCCGGGATGCGGTGCTGGCACCGCTTCAAGGGCCGCGAGTCGGTGTCATTGCAATGGCCAAGAAGGATCTCTTCCCGGGCGATACGATCATTGAATTTGGTGGATATGAGGTCTATGGCATCGCCGAAAACATTGGTGAAATCAGAAGGGATAACTTGTTACCCATCGGGTTAGCACTCGGTTGCACGATGGCAAGGCCCGTGAAAAAAGATGCGCCTCTTACCTTCCTGGATGTGGACATTCCTGTAGGGCGCCTAGTGGATGAGCTTTATGATGAGCAGGAACAATTATTTCCTCTATGATGATAGGAAATACAGTTACACCATGATGTTAAGGAGAGGGGTATGATATTTCACGAAACACGGCTCAAGGATGCTTACCTGATTGCTTTGGAGCCACATGGAGATGAGCGAGGGTTTTTTGCACGGACGATGTGCAAAGAGGAATTTGATAAGCATGGGATTGTCAGCGAATTTGTTCAACAGAATACTTCATTTTCTGCTAGAAAAGGCACATTGAGAGGCTTGCATTACCAGAGAAAACCCCATGCCGAAGCAAAGCTCGTGCGTTGTGTCAGCGGAGGTATATCTGATGTCATAGTGGATATTAGAGAAAATTCTCCTACTTATCTAATGCATCAGGCCTTTGAACTTAGTGAGGAGAACTGTTGTCAGCTCTATGTTCCACCAGGTTTTGCCCATTCGTTCATTACACTGTGTGATAATGTGGAAGTGAACTACCTAGTTTCAGCTGCTTATGCACCACAGGCTGAGGATGGACTGAGGTATGACGATAATGAACTAGCAATCAGATGGCCAGCTCCAGTGACAGTCATCTCCGAAAAGGATATGGCTTGGCCTTTGTTGTCGGATCGTGTCGCTTCGCTCTTCTGAGTAAAGAGTCAACAATACCCCATTGTCAATATTATGAGTGAGAGGCTATGGACAGGGATAAGGTGGCCGCTGTCATTCTTACATACAATCGTCAAGAACTTCTCAAGCGTTGCCTTGACGCCGTTTATTCACAGAGCCGTGCATGTGATTATGTTATTGTCATTGACAATGCAAGTGACGATGGTACCAAAGAAATGCTGCTCGACTCCGACTATCCAGCTCTGCAACTTTATACGATTTCACGAAATATTGGGGCTGCTGGTGGTTTCAATGCGGGCTTTCGTCTAGCGTACCAGAATGGAGCCGACTTTGTCTGGATGATGGACGATGATGTTCTGCCCGAACCGGAGGCCTTGGAGCATCTCCTGGAAGCTGATGCTGTACTCGCCGAGAAGGGCATCGAGCACTCCTTTCTGGTCTCCTCGGCATTTACAGAGTCGGGGTACGTCACTAATACGCCGGAGCCAAGCCGAATCAAGAACCAGATCGGATACCGTGACTGGTCTGTCCTACTCGACCAACGCTTGGTCGCCGTAGATAGGGCCTGCTTTATTTCGATACTTGTCCCGCGCATCATCTTGGAGTGTTATGGCTTGCCCATCGCTTCCATGTTCATCTGGGGAGAAGACGCCGAGTTCACGTTGAGAATCAGCCAGCAGGCACCAGGGTTCTTGGTCGGCGATAGCCGGGTGCTTCACCTGCGTCAGGAAGGCGGTCCGATTAGAATTACCTCTGAGCGCAATCCGATGCGTCTTCGCTATTACCGAAACCTCATTCGCAACAAACTCTTCATCGCCAGGAAATATCAACCCTGGCGTCGTTTTCCGCTGGTGCTTTTTTCTCTGATCCGTCTGTTGTGTCAGCTGTTGGGGAACAGGCAGTTTGGTAAGGCCGTGATCGTATTTCAGGGAGCTCTATCGAGCCTGTACTTTTCCCCCGGGATCGAACAGGTCGATGCTTCCATCGATTCTCTCGGCGTCGAGATGCATCAGCTTCTCCCTTGAGTGTACTGCCCTGTCGCTTTGTTGATCGTGCCACTAATGCTGGATGCTCTTTATCAATTGCTGGTAAAAAGTCTCAATGAACTTGCGAAATCAGTTGGTCAGGAGTTTCCTGACGGTGGGTGCCATCCGGATCCTTGCAATCCCTCTCGGACTTGCGACAAGCTTTCTCTTGGCCCGATATCTGGGACCCAATGCATTCGGCCAATATGCTTTCATGATGGCGCTGCTTCCCTTCTTATCCCTGCTAGTAGGGGGGGCTTGCACAGCTCCTAACGCGGGAAGCCGCCGGATACCGGTTTGAGGCCCAATGGTCGAACCTTCGTGGCCTTCCCCGGGCAGCTTGTGTCTGGGTAATCCTGGTTTCACTTGTTTTGTCCGTGGCATACCTATTGGCTGAAATGGTCATGGGATGGCCAGAACAGTGGTTCGAGAAGCTGGACAATCAGGATGCCGGACGCCGCTATCGCGGCAGAAAGCTTTCCGATGCCGGCGTGACGGCGAGGTTCTACAAGGCCGTCAGTGGCGCTTACCTCGGCCATATTCTCAAGGTCGACCTGACGGCCGAGACGTTCAACTACGTGTTGGATCAACGTGCACTCGATCGCGTCCGCATGCTGGATGGCAAGCTGCTGCTGGTCACCAACATGGCCGATTATGAGCCGCAGGAGATCGTGGAGCGCTACCGGGCACTGGCTGATATCGAGCGCGGTTTCCGGGTGCTGAAAAGCGACATCGAGATCGCGCCGGTCTACCACCGTCTACCGGATCGCATCCGCGTCCATGCATTGATCTGCTTCCTCGCCCTGGTGCTTTACCGGGTGCTGAGGCTTCGGCTCAAGGCCAGCGATCATCCGCTGTCGCCGACGCGGGCACTGGAAATTGCCCGCAAGATCCAATTCCACCAGGTCCTGCTTCACCGTCGCGAGACGGCGAGCGGCCTGACCAAGCTGAAGCCTGAACAACGCGACCTCTTCGAGGCCATCGGCCTGCCGGCACCAACCGCATCACGCTTGTAGGGCCAATTTTGACAACGCGTTTTCAGGTAAATCAGTAGTTTACGCTTCTAACTGTCGAACTCCGGATGTCATATAGGTTAGCTGCCTTCAGGCCCTATAGTGATTGGAAGTTTGGGGAGTTGACTGATTAAAATCGTGCATTAGCCGTATGTTGATTACTTATATATGAGAAAGATGCAATGAAAGACACGATCTCAAATATTTTCTATAATAGAGCCGGCTTCAGTGTTTATCGATGGAGAATATGCGATTCTGTTCCACTCGTTGTTGATTTGATAGGCCCCCCGGGAATAGGTAAATCTTACTTGATCAAATGTTTAATAAAAAAATCTGTTATCCATGCCAGTCGTCAAAAATTTGATCAAACAAGAAGGGTGTGTATATCTAGAGCCTATTTACTCTCCCTGGCGGCAACGCGGTTGGATGATATTGGCGTGCTCCAAAAGAAATCGATAAAAATTCTGTATGATCTCAATATTCATAGTGCTAATTGGGGTGTGCTTGTCGATGAGGGGCTAAGTCAACACTTCATAAATGAATTATGTGAGATGTCCATAGACAGTCCAGACAATTTCGATTTTATTATGCGAAGGCGTGCAGTCATTAACCTGGCTGCATCGCCGACGTTTATCAATAACCGCATCCGAGATAGGGCTGCAAAAAGTGGAGCTTTGCTATCATATCACAAGGGAAAGACGGATGAGGAATTATCAAGGTTCAACATGAAGTTTTTAGAGAAGGGCGAAAATCTGACCTTACTCATGAAGGAAAGATATTTTCCCGCAGTCACCATCGATGCAAGTATGAATGACGATATCGTTGTTGAGCAGATTGTTGATTTTCTATCCTCTCTAACTGTAAATGTATTAATAAAATAAGTGTGCAGCAACTATCTTTCAGGCTTTTTACACATGCACTTTTATTCTTCTGCATATTCTTTACCAAAGATCTATTTTCCCGGTAATTGTTTATACATACAAGATGTGACTAATTTTTCTTTAATTTGAGCAATGCAGATGATTGGCATGGTGATTAGTAGTCGACCCCTATTAATCAGTATGGGTGAGAAATCCTCGTTCTTGATTTCGTCAGGAAAATTATGTTAGGTAATGTTTTTATGAAAAATGAATTGAAGTTATCGTACATGTTTATGCCGGTTGCAGTCGTATCTGCCTTGTCTTATGTGTCAATTCCACTTAGTTTAATATTCGCTTTTATTGTTACGTTGGTTGTTACATCAAAGAGTGTCTACTACTCGGTCCCACTGGTCTTGTTTGGGTCAGGCTTTCAACTAATCGGGATCTACTCAGGAGTGCACTATGGATGGTTTATTGTTCTTTCAGCATTGCTCGGAGCCACATATCAGATTTTTGCACGGGGAGTGCTAAGGATATACATGCCATTCGGGATCTTGGTTTTTTTAGTGTTAACACTGTCATTCATGCACTTGCTAGCTGATTCTTTATATCTAGAAAGATATTTTGGCTTAATATCTGTCCTTGTCTACAGCCTTTTCCTTCTGGGCTTCTCAGAAGACCATGCTCCCCAGGATCTGGAAAATAATCTTTTATCGGCAATAGCTTTTGCTGGATTATGTATGGGGGCAGTCGCTTTTTTATTATTCACTTCACAGGAACTTTCATTGGCGAGAACATCTGAGATGAGCTTTGCTGTTGGTGATACACAAAGTTCCCCGAGATTATTGACCACAGTGCTGGGATCTGTCCTTACGCTAACTATGTTGTCTCTTATAATAGAAAAAAATGGAATACTATCTAAGGTTCTTTATCTGGCATCTTCCTTGTGTGTCTTGCTTGCCATGGTCTATGCCGGTTCAAGAATGCCATTAATAGCAACTGTTGTTTCTATAACAATAGGGCTTTTTATTTATCTAGTAAGAAATTTCAGTAAACTGCCCGCACGATTTGTAGTATGGGTTTCTGTTTTAGTTCTTGCTTTTTCCTCATTGATATTTTATTTCTCAATGTTTGGTGTGGCTGGATTACCATTTGTTCCTGATTCAGTCGAATCGTTAAGGGTTTTAAAGGCTGTCAATATTGGTAATAACAGTAGGCTATCGATGTGGAGTTCATACCTAGATGGCATGGATGTTCTTGACATGTTATTTGGGATCGGGTTAGGAACATTTGGCAACCCACATTCATTCTGGATAGGGGGTTTTATCGCTTTTGGTGTGATTGGCATTTTTCCCATTATTCTGTTCTTAATGGTAAAAATATTTCAGTCCTTTTGCATAGGCGCTATTTATCCTTTAGCAACATTAATTTACATCCTGCTATCTGCTTCTACATCAAGTGATATCGACCGGATGCAACCTTGGATAATCTTATCCTTGGCATGCCTGCTTTATGTGACGACTTTAAATGGTTGGAAAGAAGATGGAAAAACAGAATAATACCATTAACAGAAGGTTCGGTGCGATATATGTTGCCATGGGGCGGCCATATTTAGCAATGACATTACTCTCGATCAAGACCTTGAAGTCAGTAAGTCCTTCAATGCCAGTTACCGTAATCACTAATGTGGAACTGCTGCTCGATAACATTGATTTCTTATCTGAAGATCTTGATACGATCATCTTTATTGATCTTGATGCGACAGAAAATAGAAATATAAAAAGTCGTTTGCATGAATATTCTTCTTACCAGAAAGCGATCTTCCTGGACTCAGATACACTGATAATGAAAGATCTTGCGACCGGTGAGTTTCTCCTGGATCACTTTGATGTAGCGATGCGGGTTAATCCCTACCCTCAAGAAAGAAAGGGCAAAGGAGATGTGTCTATTTTAGGAGGTGAACTGGTTTCTAACCTTCCTCACTGGAACAGTGGAGTGATTCTTTTCAAGAAGTCTGAAGCAGTCGATCATTTCTTTTCCAAATGGAACAAAAGTTATAACAGTATCGGTGTTGAGTATGATCAAGTGTCGCTGGTGGAGGCTGTGTTTAAATCGAATGTTAGGTTTCTGGGCTTAGAGAAGCGTTGGAATGATACGGATCCATTCTTGAATAGAAAGAAATGGCTAAAGAGAGTACGCGTATTTCACTACGCATCAAACATCAGCAACGATCTGATGCATCAAATCCTTGCCATGGACTCATTCATTCCTGATAAAGGCCATGATAAGAAAAATAACGAGACAGCCGATTTTCTTTCCCGGAAAAGAAAATCAAAACGTAAAGAACTCGGGTTACTAAAATACTCTCTTATAAAAATCTTCTGGCTATTTAGCACGCCGGTAAAGTTTCACAATAATTGAAGGTGGGTCGGCTATGCCTTACATCATTGAGTTTATTGGAGTGCCGGGTTCCGGTAAAACCTTTTCATCTTTAAAACTTGAATCACTTTTGAGATCGGAAGCCTCCAAAGTTATTAGTTATGCAGAGTTTTCAAGTGGTGACGTCAATTTTTTCCGTATAATAAAAAAAATGATATCCACCTTCAAATTCATAATCAGAAGCCCGCGAGAATTTATAGGATTGGGTTCCCTGATATTTTCCAATGAGTATAAATCCAAATTGATAGTTTGGTCTATTTTGATTAATTACTCTCATTTACTTGATTTTTTGAATAAATGCAGATATGAGTCATCACCAGCTGTAGTTGAGCAAGGTATCTTTCAGATTGGTTGGCCATTGATTTACTACTCTACGGATAAGGAACCGTCTCTAAAGGTCTTTTACAGATTGATTGACAATGCGATAAAACATATAGACCCATCTCTATATATTCTGGTCTGCATAACCCCGCCTGAGATTGTCCTTGCTAAAAGAATGAGAAAAAGGAATCTATCCGATTTAAATATCAGAGAATCCATGGCGTCTTTAGAGCTTCTATATTCTTCCATAAAGGGTCTACGTTCCGTGTCAGGGATGATTTTTCTTTCCAATGACGGAAGCGATAGCTCCAATGAGAAAACAAATACTATTATCCTCGATCTGGTGAAATCAAATGGCCAAAAGAAAAATCATTACAGCTGTGACAAGTGATGGTAGTGTCATCTTCCTGGAAGGTCATTTCGTGTGCGCCCAAGCATCAGGGTTTGATACTATCCTGATTTGCAAGGGTGGTCCTAAATCATCAAAGATCTCTGCCAATGAACAAACAAAATTCAAAGAGGTGCCATTCAGCAGGGAGATAGATATTGGTAATGATGTTACATGTCTGATTTCTCTTGTATCTATTTTCATGAGAGAGAAACCCTTCATAGTAAATGCCGGAACTCCTAAAGCTTCATTGCTAAGCATGTTGGCAGCCTGGGTGTCCGGAGTGCCATACAGAATCTACACACAGCATGGATTCAGGCACGAATCCCTTCACGGTTTATCACGCGCTATTCAAATTCTAATTGAGCGAATTACATGCCATTTGGCTACTCACGTCATATGTGTCAGTCCCAGTGTTCGTCATCTTGGAATTTCATCGGGGTTTTTCTCGGAAAGCAAGTCCCGCGTGCTGGGAATGGGTAGTTGTGGCGTCTCTCTTGGTAGATTGAGGGATGGTGCAAGCCATGGACCGAGTTGCGAGACAATCAAGGCATCATATGGCATTCAGCAGCAAGATTTTGTCATTGGGTTCGTTGGCAGGATAATCCCGAGAAAAGGGGTTGAAGAGCTGGTGTCTGCTTTCATAGAGATATCCCAATCGAGACCTAATATAAAGTTGCTTCTGGTTGGAGGGTTTGAAAAGGCGCAACCTATTTCCGAGTGGTGTCTGAATATGATCCGCAATCATGACCATATCATTAATGTGGGATTTCAAAATAATGTGGCGGCATATATGAAGGTAATGAATCTTTTCTGCATGCCTTCTCACTGGGAGGGGTTTGGTAACACTTTAGTTGAAGCTGCATATTTGGGGTTGCCTGTCATTACTTCTAACGGAACAGGTAGTCGTGATGCTGTCAAGAATGACTATAATGGAACTGTTGTGTCTGTGGGGGACAAGGATGCCTTGAAGAGAACCATTATTCGTTATCTGGATTATCCAGATATATTGAAAAAACATGGTGAAAATGGACCGAGTTGGGCAAGACGGTTTGATAGAAATGTGATTAATAATGAACTTGTTGCTTTTTATAAAAGTCTGCCGTGATTATCCGCCCTTAAATCTTTCTGCCAGAGTCCTATTCCTTGGTGTCTACAGGATGAACTTGACGTTACCGCCAGTCCCGTGTTGGTGTAATTGTACCAGATAGTCTTGACAGCACTGAAGAATTTGTTCTATATCCAAGACATCGATCCTTATCAGCATAATTACAGGGTGTTGCAGTTTGTAGTTTATTTCTATGTATTCTAGCATCTTGTCGTGGATAAACGTTCATATGGACCAGCAATAAGGAGACATTGCCACAGGTTGTAAATAGCCATTCAGTAGAATGGAGATTCGGATATGATAGATTGTGATGTCCTTCGGGAATTGATTAATATTTATTCTTCAGAATGGACAGGCGCTGATTGGATTACGTAAAGTATTCTTCTCTGCTTCCTTTTTCCAGGATGCCTTGTGGGCGAGACATAGATGTAATAAATAAATAAGGTAATCTCCCGGGTTTGCCTGGGGACTACTCGAGGTTTGACCGTGTGATGCGGTCACAGGGAACCTCCAATCTCGGCAAAGAGATAGGAAGTTCCCAGTGAGAGAGTACCAGAGTCTGCTTATACGATATGGAATTGCAGGTATCATGTTGCTTTCATCCCGAAAAAGCGAAAGAAAGTGATTTTCGGTGGTATACGCAAGCACCTTACAGTTGAGTAGTTCCTTGACAACCTTGACCGGTGCTGGCGAGTGCAGGATGGCAGCTATCAACGTGATGGATTGGGGGTTTCAGGAAGGGAGTTTGCATGAACATGAAAGGCATTATTCTGGCGTGAGGTTCCGGGACACGGCTTTATCCAATCACGATGGGTATATCTAAAAAGCTAATTCCCATCTACGATAAGCCGATGATCTACTATCCATTGTCTGTGCTTATGCTGGCGGGTATTCAGGGTATTGTGATCATTACTACCCCGGATGAGCAGTATTGCTTCCAGAGACTTCTAGGCGATGGAAGTCAGTTCGGGGTAAACTTCACTTATGCCGTTCAGCCAAGCCCGGATGGGTTAGCACAGGCATTCATCATTGGAGAGCCATTCATCGGTAACGACAGAGCTTGCCTGGTTCTTGGTGATAATATATTTTATGGACAGTATTGCCCGGCGACATGGCCTAAAAGTGATCTACGATGGTGCACATGCCTTTGGTGTCAAATACAATGGCAGTAGCACCCTTCAGCGTGGTGACGCCACCACCTTGAGCTTTCACGTCACAAAACTTTTCCACACCGTTGAAGGTGGGGCTATATATTTAAGCATCGTGATAGCCTGGATCATGTAAGGTTGATGATATACCTTGATCTCGGAGGATGCGTGTATCGTTTCTCTTGGAATTAACTGCAAGATGCATGAGTTTCAAGCGGCCATGGGGCTTTGTGTTCTGGTTGATATCGACAATATTATTGCTGCTCGTGAGGAGATCTACAGTAAATACCGGCAATCTCTGGAAGGGTGGGTCAGGCTACAACGTCAAAACGCTTGCTGCACAAGAAACTACGTTTACTTCCCGGTTCTATTCGATAGCGAACTTGCTCTTATGGGGGTGAAGAAAGCCCTGGATGAGTATGGCTTCTTTCCCCGGAGGTATTTTTTCCATCTCTTGAGTCAGTTTTGTATATTGCGAGTAATGGTGATGATGAGATGCGGGATATATCAAGGAAGGTCTCGGGAAGTGTGCTGTGTTTCCCGGGTTGAGCATGGGTGAAGTCGATCGTGTTTTCGAAGTAATCAAGGAATGTGTCTCGAGAAGGTCTTGATGTTGAGGTCTGAGATTTTTCAGTGCAGTGATGAAAAGTTGCCCGTGTGGTTTTAGAAACATGTTGCGTCATGGTTGCTACTCCGTTGCTACTCCGAAGTCTCAGTGATCCATGTGAATGGTGGTAATCATGAACAGAATAGTAGTCAAAAACTATGAGGACCTCGATCTAGGACGATTCTTCGGTCTGCTGCTAGATCATAAATGGTTAATCCTGTTCATTACCTTGATATTCGCTTCGGTGGGAGCCGTGTATGCGATGCTCGCTACGCCGATCTATCGTGGTGATGCCTTGGTACAAGTGGAGCGTCGTGCCACGGTCAACCCCCTCGAGGACGTGGCCGCCGGCATGCTGGGAGAGGAGCATGAGAGCAGCACCGCGGCGGAGGTGCAGATCCTGCAGTCGCGCATGGTACTTGGGCAGGTCGTCGATCGTATGGGGCTGGATACGGAAGTCGTTCCAAAGGCCCTGCCAATCATTGGTAGCTATCTTCACCGGCATGGGATTCCGCGGCCAACATTCGCCACTGGCAGTATCGATATTTCCAGTTCTCTCCCCAATGCCTTGAAGGGCGGCCTCCGTCTCCCAAGCATTCTGCAGCCTCATTCGGTCGTTTGGGGCGACGAATGGCTAGAGCTCGGTCGCCTGGAGGTATCGGACCGATTACGCGGAACTCCGCTGATTGTCAAGGCTGGGAAAGATGGTCGCTACTCTCTCTGGCTAGGCGACGAGGGGCGCAGACCCATCGGCCAAGGACAGGTGGGCGAGCTGGCTCGTTTCATTGAGGGGGATATTCAGCTGCGCGTGGCCGCCCTCAAGGCCCCCGCGGGGACCGAGTTCACCCTCGTCAAGCACAGGCGTGCCTCGGCCATCCGCGACCTGGGGGACCGGTTGAGCGTGGCCGAAGTGGGCGTGGGGCGTGGCACGAGCACCGGGATATTGCGCCTGACCCTGACCGGGCCCGATCGCGACGAGATCCGGCGCTCGCTGGATGCCGTGGCGGAGACCTTCCTCACCCAGAATGTCCGGCGCCAGTCGGCCGAGATCGAACAAAGCCTGGCGTTTCTCGAGGAGCAGGCCCCCGAGCTGCGTACGCAGCTCCGCGCGGCCGAGGACAGCCTCAACGAGTACCGCGCGGCCCAGCACAGCGTCGACCTGACCTCCGAGGCCCAGGCCGCCATCGAACAGTTCGTCGCGCTCGACAGCCAGCTCAACGAACTGGAGTTCCGGGAGGCCGATCTGGCGCAGCGCTACACGCCCAACCACCCCGCCTACCAGTCGCTGCTGCGCCAGAAGCGCCATCTCGAGGCCGAGCGCGCCGCCCTCAATGCGCGGGTCGACGACCTGCCTGAAGCGCAGCAGGAAGTGGTGCGGCGGACGCGCGACGTGGAGGTGACCCAGGCCATCTACGTCAACGTGCTCAACCGGATGCAGGAGCTGCAGGTGGCGCGTGCCGGCACCATCGGCAACGTGCGCATCATCGATGAGGCGGAGGTCGGCATCGCCCCGATCGAGCCCCGCAAGCCGCGGATCGTGATGCTCGCCACGCTGCTCGGCGGCATGCTGGCGATGAGTGGCGTGGTGGTGCGGGGGTTGCTCAACCGCGGGGTGGAGGTGCCCGAGCAGCTCGAGGAGGCCGGCCTGCCGGTCTATGCCACGGTGCCGCTCTCCGACGAGCAGAAGAAGCTGGTGAGGCGGGTCAAGCATCGCTGGGAGCGCCAGGCCCGCGAGGTGGTCAGCGACGTGCTGGCCGAGCGAGCGCCGACCGATATGGCCAGCGAGGCGCTGCGCGGCCTGCGCACCAGTCTGCATTTCGCCATGCTGGAAGGGCGTGACAACCGCCTGATGATCACCGGCCCGGGCCCGGGCATCGGCAAGAGCTTCATCGCCGTCAACCTCGGCGCGATCTGCGCTCAGGCGGGGCAGCGGGTGCTGCTGGTGGATGCCGACATGCGCAAGGGCCACCTGCACCATGCCTTCGGCGAGCGCAGCGACGGCGGGCTCTCCGAACTGCTGGGTGGCCGTCAGGGGCTCGACGAGGTGATCCGCCACAGTCGGATCGACGGCCTCGACTATGTCGGCCGGGGCATGGTGCCGCCCAACCCGTCGGAGCTCTTGATGACCGCGGGCTTCAGCCATTTCCTCGACGCGGTGGGCGAGCGTTACGACCTGGTGATCGTCGACACCCCGCCGGTGCTGGCGGTGACGGATGCCGCGGTGATCGGCGCGCAGTGCGGTACCACGCTGCTGGTGG
>NZ_JASCQN010000048.1:0-91582 GCF_030010475.1 Halomonas kalidii
TGAACTGACCCCCAATAGTTGGACGGTTCGTTCAGCCGGCGCCCAAGGCCTGAGTCCTGTACTGTACGGGGCTCAGGCCTTTTAGTTTCAGCCTGATGCGCTCGTGGTTGTAGTAATGGATGTAACGATCGAGGCCTTGCTGCAACTGCTCAACCGTATCGAACCGGTTCAGGTGGAAATACTCGGCCTTCAGGGTGCCGAAGAAGCTCTCCATGGCGGCATTGTCCAAGCAGTTGCCCTTGCGTGACATGCTCTGGGTCAGCGCCTGTCCTGCCAACAGGGCGCGATAGGTGGGATGCTGGTAATGCCACCCCTGATCGGAATGCAGCAGTGGCCGGTCCGAGTGCTTCAAGCGGGCAAAGGCCTGCTGCAGCATGTGCTTCACCAGTGAGAGTACGGGACGCCTGCTGGTCTGATAGGCGACGATCTCGCCGTTGTAGAGATCCATGATGGGGGACAGATACAGCTTCTGTCCGTCGACGTTGAACTCCGTGATGTCGGTCACCCACTTCTGATTCGGTCCTTCTGCCTGAAACTGCCGGTCGAGTACGTTGGGAGCCACATGTCCCACTGCTCCTCGGTAGGCGCGATACCGCTTTGGGCGAACCAGGGACTTCAAGCCCAGCTGTTGCATCAAGCGCTGGACGGCCTTGTGGTTGATCACTTCACCTGCCTGCCGTAGGGCAGCAGTGATGCGGCGATAACCATAGCGCCCTTTGTGGCTATCGTAGATCGCCCGGATACGCGCCTTCAGGGGCGCGCACTGATCGTCAGCGCCCAGGGCCTTGAGCTGGTAGTAGAACGTGCTGCGCGGTAGCTCTGCCGCACGCAGCAGCAGAGCCAGCGAATGCTCGTGCCTTAACCCTTGGACGGCTTGGGCTTTCTGCCCTGCGTTGCCGCCTGCTTCTCCCGGATCAAGGCATCGAGCTTTTTTAGATAGGCGTTCTCCGCCCGCAGATACGCCAACTCTTTGAGCAACTCCTCATGAGAGCGCTCTTCATCAGGTGGGGGTGGTGGTGAAGGCGGCTTTTTGACCATCGGGCGGCGTCCCTTTCGCTTTGGCGATAACGCAGTCAGGCCACCACTATGGTACTGCTGCTCCCATATGCCAATAGCGGCATCTCCGCGAATATCGAACAGGGTGGCAGCCTGCCGGCGTGACAAGCCATCTCGCCACATTCTCTCGAGTACCGCCAGCTTGAAGGCAGCACTGTAGTGACTGTACTTCTTGCCTAGCCCCGGCGCGCCATGCTGGCGGTAGCGTTCCCGCCATTTACGCACCAGGGAATGGTCAAGGCGATGCTGGCGAGCCACCTCGCGTAGGCTAGTGTCCTCATGCAAACACTGCTGCACCACTAGCAGCTTGAACCACTCGTCGTATCGATTGCTCATAGAAACACCCCGAGGGTTGGATTAGGTGTCCAACTTTCGGGGTGCAGTTCAAGTGGCCGGGGCGTTTTCGTTGGTCGCGACCCGCTCGCCTTGGCGCCCCCTTTATGCCACTCTTGATGCAAAAGCATCAGTCCGCGGCTAGTCCCGCGGCATGACAATGATAATCACGATGCTGCATCGGGATTCTTGGGGAACCTTCACCATGGCCGCACGCTGGGGGCTGAGAGGCAAGTCGGCCGCGACCTTGCTACTGGCCTGCCTACTGTCACTGATCCCCGCCGCCCTCATCGGCTGGCAGGCGATCGACGACATTCGCCGTCATTTCGCCAACGCCTACGCCGAAAACTATACCCTGCTGCACATGCAGAAGATCCTGGCGCCGGTATCGCGGGAACTCGCCCTGTCACGACGCCTCGCCGACTCCGTCGTGACGCGCCAATGGCTCGAGGACGAAGCGGACCCCGACAAGCGGGCCCGTTTCTTCGCGGAGGCCGAAGGCTTTCGCCACGCCTTCGCCGACCGCTCCTACTTCGTCATCACCGATGCCGGTGGCGATTACTATTTCAGCGACGACGACCAGCCCGACCAGCGCCAGCCCCGCTATCGGCTCGACGCCGAGGACCCGGACGATGCCTGGTACTTCGGCACCATCGCCAGCGACGAACCCTACAACCTCAATGTCAATGTCGACCGCAAGCTCGGCGTCACCAAGGTCTGGTTCAACGTCGTGGTGCGCAACGGCCAGGGCCCGCTCGGCCTCGCCGGTACCGGGCTCGACCTCAGCGACTTTCTCGATGCCTTCGTCCGCGATGAAGCCCCGGGGTTGACCCCGCTGATCGTCGACCGCCAGGGTGCCCTGCAGGCCCATCCCTCCCTGGAGCGCATCGCCTTCAGCTCCGGGGCCGGTGACGGCGATATCGACGAGGGGCAGACCGTCCACTCCCTGCTCGGCGACGCCGAGCAGCGGCAGCGCCTCACCGACGCCATGCAGGCCTCGCGACGGTCGCCCGAGCGTGTCGAGACGCTATGGGCGACCCTCGAGGGCCGTGAGCGCCTGCTCTCGGTCGGCTATATTCCCGAGATCGACTGGCACCTGATCACCGCCCTCGACCTCGGCGTCGCCCCGATCCTCGAACGGCGCTGGTTGTGGTCGCTGTTCATCGCCTTGACCCTGGTCCTGGGCATCCTCCTGGTGGCCTTCGCCTACGCCATCGATCGGCTGATCCTCGCCCCGCTGAATCGCCTGAAGCTCTCGGCACAGGCCATCGCCGACGGGCACTACGACTCGCGGCTTCCGACGTCCCGCAACGACGAGATCGGCGAACTGTCCCAGGCCTTTTCCCGCATGGCGGACCAGGTCGAGCGTCATACCCAGGAGCTCGAGGGCAAGGTACGCGAACGCACCCGGGCCCTGGAGCAGGCGAATGCCGAGATGGCGGCGGCGCACCAGCAGATCGGCGACTCGCTGCAATACGCCAGCATCATCCAGCGTGCCATCCTCCCCGACCGCCAGCTCGAACTCCACCTCGAGCATGCTCACGGCGTGCTGTGGAAGCCCCGGGATACGGTCGGCGGCGATTTCTACGTCTTCCGGGCCACCGACCGCGGCTACCTGATGGGGGTCGTCGACTGTGCCGGCCATGGCGTGCCGGGCTCGCTGATGACCATGCTGGCCCGCGCCATCATCGACCACGCCATCCTGCAGGTCGGCCCCGAGGACCCCGCCGCCATCCTGATCGAAACCGACCGCCAGAACCGTGACACGCTGCGCCCCGACCAGTTGCCCGCCTCGATCGCCACCAACATGGATATCGGCCTGGTCTGGGTGGACCTCCGGGAACAGCGGCTGACCTTCTCCGGCGCCAAGATCGGCCTCTATGCCACGGATGGCGCCACCCTGGAACGACTGCCGGGCCACAGACAGGCCCTGGGGCACCGGCGCCCCGTCACCTATCAGAACCAGAGCGCACCGCTGCACCTGGGCTGGACCTATTCGCTGTGTACCGACGGCTTCCTCGACCAGGCGGGAGGCGATGACGGCTTCGGGTTCGGCACCCGCCGTTTCGAGGCGATGCTCAAGGCCCAGGCCCAGCGCCCCATCGACGAGCAGATGGCCGCCTTCGAGACCGAGCTGCGAGCCTACCAGGGCAGCCTGCCGCAGCGCGATGACATCACCCTGCTGGGGTTCCGTTTCACCCGGGACACCGACGTCCGACAGCGCAACCGGGAGCACGACAGCCACCGGGAACCACCCACCGATTCCCCCGCCGGGACGGGACGACCGCAATAGGAGGTGTCATGGACCTGTTAGGCATGCGTGAAAGCTACCTGCGACAGCGCATCATGCTGTGTTTCAACGGCCCCATATCGCGCAGCCTGATCGAGGAGATCGGCAATGCCCTGCGCAACTACCTGCACTCCCAGGACGCGGCCCCCTCGGCCGCCATGGACGTCTTCGCCGCCTATATCGAGATGACCCAGAACATCCGCCACTATGCGCTGCGCCAGGGTTACGACGAGGAAGGCGCCTCGGCCACGGTCGCAGTCGCCAGAAACGAGCGGGGACACTATGTCGTCTCGGCCGGCAACCTCGTCGAGCAGGAGGATGGCGAGCGCGTGGTCGCGACCATCGAGACGCTGCGCGGCCTCGACAAGCAGGCGTTGAAGCAGGCCTACAAGCAGCAGCTCCGCCAGCCGCGTGACGCGGCGTCACGCACCGGCGCCGGCCTGGGACTGCTCGATATCGCACGCAAGTCGAGCGAGCCCATGGAGGCGTCACTCGAGCCGTTGCCCGACGGGCGCGGATTCCTTAGCCTTACAGCCATCATCTGATCCTGCCGAGTAAGCCCATGACCACCGACCTGAACATTCCCGGCAGCCAATCCACGCCGACCATTCTCGGCGACTGGCAGTCGGGCCGTCTCGCCATGCAGGGTGACTCCTACCCCGAGAACTCCTACGAACTCTTCGATCAGGTGATCGGCTGGGTCGAGCGTTTCCTCGACCGCGAGTCGCGGCCGCTCCAACTGGAACTGGCACTCGTCTATCTCAACACCAGCTCGGTCAAGGCCATGATGGATATCTTCGACCACCTCGAGGAGGCGCACCTCGAAGGCCGCAAGATCGGCGTGACCTGGCGCTACGACCCGCGAAACGAACGCATCGCCGAGCTGGCCGAGGAGTTCCGCGAGGACTGCACCTTTCCGTTCGCGATCACCCCGGCACGGAGCGAGGCATGACCCGGGAGGACGCGGCGCTGCTGTCCCGGGTCGAGTCGCTGCTCGCCGACCCGGCCCATGCCCGGCACCCACTGCACCAGGCACTCGCAGCGCTTTACCACCACCACCTCGAGGAGAAGGCGCGCCTCGAGCGCCTGGTCAGCATCTCCGACGGTTACCAGCGTCTCGTCGTCGAGAGCCAGCAATCCGCCCGGCAACGTTATGACAAGATCCGCAGACGTCAGGAAAAACTGTCGCGCATCTCGGACGGTTACCAGCAGCTCATGCGCGAGCACAATCTCGCCCTGGCGCGCGACTCGACCCACGACTCGCTGACCGGCCTGCCCAACCGGCGCATGGTCAATGAGCACTTGAAACAGGAAGCGCAGCGTGCCACGCGACACGCCACCCCCTACACCCTGGCCATTCTCGATATCGATCACTTCAAGCGCATCAACGACCGTCATGGCCATGAAATCGGCGATCGGGTCCTGGTGGCCATCGCTCGGGTCATGCAGGGAGAACTGCGGGAGTATGACCTCTGCGCCCGCTGGGGGGGCGAAGAATTTCTGCTGCTGCTGGCCGAGACCCGGCTAGAGGAGGCCCGGACCATCCTGACTCGTCTCCTCCGACGCCTGGCCGCCGTCTCGATCGAGGTCGGCGATACCACGCTATCGATCACCGCCAGTGCCGGACTGAGCGAGCACCGAGCGGGCGAGGATCCGCTCGACGACACGCTCCAGCGGGCCGACCGGGCACTGCTGCAGGCCAAGCGGAGCGGTCGCAACCGCTGCTGCATCACCCCCACCCGGGGATGACGAGGCCCGCCGTGGCCCTGCCGCGGCCCCCCTCGCCCTACCGCCCGAGGCGCTGCACCTTCTCCGCCGTCCAGTCGATGGCCGACCCCCCGCATCCCGTGGCCACCCGCATGGCCGAGCGCGGCATCAAGGACTGGCTTTGGCATGCGAATGGAAGAAACGCAGCATCTCCTTGGCCGCATCGGGTCCCTTGGGATCCGTGTAGGAGCCGCGTGCATCGCCACCTGACCAGGCATGGCCGGCACCGTGGATCACCCACTGCTCAAGGCACGACCGCCCATCCGCATCCTGATGGCTGGTTTGCGTATAGGCGTAGCCATTGGGGACCTGCCCCCGCTCCACCGTCTTCCCGGCACTGCCCTGACGACCGTTTGCCGACTCGCCAGCCGCACGCGAGGCGGCGTACTGAGCGGCAACGCGATCCGCATTGCTGGGATGCACCGTGGTGTCGCGATCACCGTGGAAGACTATGGCGGGCACCCGCGACACCGATGCAGACACTCGTGCCAATGAGGCGTTGGCCATGGGGCGTGTGCCACCCTGCATCGCCCCCAATGCATCGGGGAGACTCTGAGCCACGCCGTGAGGCAGACCGGAGTGCACGCCCACCGCCGCATAGAGGTCCGGATAGGTCATCGCCAGTGTCGTTGCCATGGCGCCACCGGCCGACAACCCTGCGACATAGACCCGGCTCGCATCGAGCCCGTACGTGTCGATAACCTGGCGGGTCATGCCGGCAAGGATCGCCGGCTCACCTCCATCGCGCTGCTGGTCTTCGGCCTTGAACCAGTTCCAACACTTGGAACTGTTGGCGGTCATCGGCTGGGCCGGATAGAGCACGCAAAACCGTTGCTCTTCGGCCAGCCGGTTCATGTTGGTCCCGGCAGCGAAGTCATCGGGGTTCTGCGTGCAGCCATGCAGCATGACCACCAGCGGTAGTGCCTGACCGTGATAGCCGCTGGGTAGATACAGCTTGTAATCGCGCGAGCCGGCATGGTTGGTAAAGCAACCTGCTGTGAACGCGCCGGGCTGTGCTGCCTCGTTGGTGCCCCGTACCTGCTCGGGCTGGGCCATGGATTCACGCAACTGCCGCCACTTGTCGCGCCAGGCAGAAGGCAGCCCGATATCACCGCTCGGTATTGTCCCAGAGGCCGCCTGTCGGGTATGGCCAAACGCCGAGGATGGCGCCCCTCCCGCTGACGATGCACCTGTCCGGTACGAACCCGACTCGGCAGATGCTGGCTTCGGCACCGACACCTCCTCGTCAATGACCTGACAGGTCCCCTCGAAGGTGTTACGCCCAGAGCCGGAGGTATCCCGCGCTTCCTCGCCCCCCGTCCCGCTCTTCCCACCGGGCATCGCACCCTGGAGTATGGCCATGGCCTCATGCAGCTTCCCGGCGCGGGTGAGCCGCGTCGCTTCTTCCATTCGCCGCGCGTCGATCATCGTCAATGTCCCTGTTCAGTGATTCAGTGGATTCGATCCGCCAGGGCCTCCTTGACCGCCTTGCTGGCATGCAGAGCGCCCAAGACGACCACCGACTCGATGGTGGCGCGGGCCAGCTCCGGTGATACGTCGTCGGCAATGCTGGCCATGCCCAGGACCTGAATCTGTAACGTCTCTCCCGCCAACTGCAGCGCTTCCAGATCCGTGCGGCTGTAATGCTCGAGCCCCAGCACGAAGGCCTTGCGAGTCACGGTTTCCTTGACCACCTCGGCATGGGTCGACAACTGGTTACGGATGGCCGTGCGGATCAGATCGGTGCGATTGGAATAGAACCCTTCCTGGACCAGCAGGTCGATCTGCCCCAGGTCGACCACCCCCAGGTTGATGGTGATCTTCTCGCTGGAGTCGCCGGTCTTGCGGCGCAGTTCATGCACGCTCATTTGTTATGCCTCGTTGCCCTGAAAATAGAATCTTCGGCAAACTCTAACCATCCCGAAGGGATCCATATACCATCCATATGGATGGTATAATAGGCCTGTCGGGTGAATAGTCAACGCGCACGCAAAAAAATGACCCGCCTGATAGCGGGCCATCGACCACGGTGCGGCAGCAGGGATGGATCAGAAGCCGCGCTGACGTTTCTCCTCCGCCCAGTCGATTACCGGGCTGCGCAGGCCATGCCAACCGGCATAGGGGGAAGGTACCGGCGGCTGCCAGCCCTCGAGCAGCCGCGAATCGAGGCGGAATACCTCGACGCCGATGGGGTGACAGGTGGCCAGCGGGTCCTGCGCCTTCGGCCCCCACAGGTCCACCGACAGGTCACCACCGGGACAGCAGGAGAGCGCGCAGAGCAGATCGATCTCGGCGAACAACTCGAGATAGTCGCCCTCCCGCGCCGGGCACGCCTTCATGAAGTACTGGTCGTCGTCGTTGAGCCCGGTGCACTGGAAGACGTTGAGCACGTCGTGGACATCGAATTCGGTGAGCCCGAAGGGCGCCACCGCTCGCACCAGGTTGGAGTGGCAATGGTGGTCGAAGTCCTCGCCGGTCAGCAGGCGATTGACGTAGGGGTCGCAGCGGGTCCCCAGCAGGTCGTGGACCCGGCCGCCCTCCTCATCGACACCGCTCCCATCGACGCCATAACCGGCCAGGGTATCGTCGATGATCGTCGCCATGGGGCGCAGATACGGCAGCGTCGACCACAGGCGATCGAAGGTCGAGACATGGGCCCGCTGCAACTGGCGGGTGCGCGAGGCCCAGAAGCGCTCGCGGGGGTTGTGCAGGTGCCAGAGGTTGACGTCGCCCACCTGGGGCCCCTCCAGGGTCGAGAGGCGCAGCACGTGCCCGGCCGGCACCTGCCAGGCCCGCCCGTCACGGATCGGTACCACCAGCGACTCGACGCGGGTGCGGGCGGCGGGGTCGGTGAGTCCGGCATAGAAATCGCGGTCGATATCCAGCACCGAGCCACGTGTCGCCTGATAGGCGGCGGGTACCTTGGCCATGGGGCCTCCCGGGGGCAATAGTCGATGGCTGCTGTGCCTGAGCATAGCGGATCCGCCCGGCGCCGGACGACCCCACGATCAACACCCTGCCGGCCTCACTCCCCCTGCAGGGCGCGCGCCAGCATGTCGGTGATCGGCTTGGCCAGATAACTGGCGAAGGTGCGTTCCCCGGTCCGGATCATGACCTCGGCCGGCATGCCGGCGAGCAGCCGCCGCCCCTCGGGCACCGCCGGCCCTCCCGATTCGTCGACCCTGATACGTGCCTGGTAGTAGCTCGTGCCGTTCGTCTCGTCCTCGAAGCTGTCGGCCGAGACGTGGACCACCTCGCCCTCGACGGTGTCGGTGCGTTGCTGGTCGAAGGCCGTGAAGCGGATCTCCGCCGGCTGGCCCGGGTAGACGCTGTTGATTTCATGGTCCGCGATGCGCGCCTCGACCATGAAGCCCTCGCCGCTGGGCACGATCTCCATCACCGTGTCTCCCGGGCCGATCACCGCACCGCGGGTCCGGGTCTGCAGCCCGACCACGGTGCCCGCCACCGGCGCCGTCACCGTGGTGCGTCGGACCTGATCGCCGAGGGCCGTGATGCGCTCCTCGGCATCGGCGATGCCGGCCTGGGCCTGGCGTAGCCGCTCGCCGATCTCCTGGTGGAACTCCTGGACCCGCGTCTGCTTCTGCAGCTCGCTCTCGCTGATCTGCGCCTGGACCTGCGCCATCCTGGACCGCTGTTCGGCGATCTCGCCACGGATCTCCAGCACCTCCCGCTCCAGCTCGCGTACTCGCTGGTTGTCGCCCTGCCCTTGCTCGTACAGCGAGCGGTGATCCTCGACCTCCTTGTTCAACGACGCGACCCGTTGGCGATTGATCTCCACCAGGGCGCCGAGGCCATCGTGCTGCTCGTGCAGTTGCCGCGTCTGCTGGTCGAGGGCATCGAGCGCCCCCTGCAATGCCTGGCGGCGGGCGATGAACAGTCCCCGCTGAACGGCGATGACGTCGGCGACCCGAGGCGAGTCGCTGTCACGCAGTTCGTCGGGAAATGCCAGTCGCTCGCGACCGGACAACTCGGCCAGCAGCCGGACCTCGCTGGCGCGCTCGACCAGGTACTGTGACTGGGCGATCTTCAGTCGGGAGAGCGCCTGGGTATCGTCGAGCACCAGCAGCACATCGCCGGTCTCGACATGGTCACCGTCCTCGACACGGATATCGCTGACGATGCCGCCCTCGTAGTGCTGGATCGCCTTCTTGAAGGAGACCACCGACACCTTGCCCGGGGCCACCACCGCCACCGCCAGGCTGGCCGCCAATGCCCAGCCACCGAAGCCACCGAAACAGAGCAGCACCAGGGCGATCCCGAGCCGACGGCATCCCCGGTCATCCACCGGCGGACGCGTCGCGGCCTCGCCGTCGGTGAGTCGCAGCCGATCGACCATCAGGCCTGCACCTCCGGGTGTGCACGCCCAGCTGCCGGCCGCGCCTCCCCGGCGGCCCGGTCACCCGGCGCGGCGACTCCCGGCCGCGCCAGCCGGGCCAGCACGCGGTCTCGTGCCCCGAACAGGCCGATGCGGCCCTCCCGGAGCACCAGCAACTTGTCGACCCGCTTGAGCACGCCGGTTCGATGGCTGATGACCAGCACGGTCACCCCCTCCTCCCGCAGGCGGGCCAGCGTCTCGCCCAGGGCTCGCTCGCCGCTGTCATCCAGGTTCGAGTTGGGCTCGTCGAGCACCACGACCACCGGGTTGCCGTAGAGGGCCCGTGCCAGGCCGATGCGCTGGCGCTGCCCGCCGGAGAGCCCCGGGCCGCCGGCGGCGAGCCAGGTGTCATAGCCCTCGGGCAGCCGCAGGATCATGTCATGGACCCCGGCCCGCCTGGCCGCCTCGACCACCCGGTCGGCGTCGACGCTGCCGAAGCGGGCGATGTTGTCACTGATGGTGCCGTCGAACAGCTCGATGTCCTGGGGCAGGTAGCCCAGGAAGGGGCCCAGTTCGTCACGGTTCCAGCGCGCGATGTCCGCGCCGTCGAGTCGCACCGTTCCCACCTGGGCCGGCCAGACGCCCAGCAGCACCCGGGCCAGGGTCGACTTGCCCGAGGCACTGGGCCCGATGATGCCCACCTGCTCGCCCCGCTCGACCCTGAGGTCGATCCCCCGCAGCACCGGCAGCGAGGCCCCGGGCGGCCCGGCCGACACCCCCTCGATGTCGATGGTGCCGCGTGGCGCCGGCAGCGACATCCGCCGCGGCTCGGCCGGGGCGTCGGTGAGCAGGCGATCGAGGCGCCGGTAGGCGTCGCGCGCCCCGACGAAGCCCTTCCAGCTGCCGATCATCTGGTCGATCGGCGCCAGGGCGCGCCCCAGGAGCAGGGAACCGGCGATCATCATGCCCGGCGTCATGCGGCCCTCCAGCACCAGCAGCGCGCCCAGCCCCAGCACCAGCGACTGGCTGAGCAGCCGCAGGGTCCTGGTCAGGTTGGCGAGCACCCCGGCACGATCGCTCGCCCGGGACTGCTTGAGCAGATAGCCGAGATGCCTGGCCGACCAGCGCTGCATGATCCCCGGCAACATGCCCATGGCATGCAGCACCTCGGCATTGCGCAGGTTGCTGTCGGCCAGTTCACGCGCCTTGACCTGCTCGTTCTCGGCCTCGGCCAGCAGCCTTCCGGTGACCTTCTCATTGGCGACCGCCAGCCCCAGCAGCACGACACCGGCGACGCTGGCAAAGACCCCGAACCAGACATGGAACAGGAACATCACGGCCAGGTAGACCGGCACCCAGGCGGCATCGAAGAAGGCGAAAAGACCGCCTCCGGCGAGAAACTGGCGTAGCGTGGCGAGATCATCGAGTGGCCGGGCCGTCTGCTGCCCCGCGGCGAGAATGTTGCGTCGAAATATGGCGCGATAGAGGGAGTGCCCCAGTCGGGCATCGAAGCGATTGCCGAGGCGGACCATGATGCGGGAGCGCACCATCTCCAGCCCACCCAGCACCGCGAACAGCAACAGCACGACCAGCGTCAGCATGAGCAGGGTATCCCCGCTGCGCGTGGGAATGACCCGGTCATAGACCTGGAGCATGTAGAGGGCCGGGCTCAGCATCAGCAGGTTGATGAACAGGCTGAATCCGGCCACCGAGATCAGCGAGGCGCGACACGCCTTCAGCGCGTTCGGCAAAGCGGAGGGTTCGTTGCTTGACGCCATGGCACACCCTTGGAGTCGTAGGCGGAAGGACGCGATCACAACGAGCCAGACCCCGTCATGCCAGCCTCACGAGGCGCCAGAGTACCAGCCGAGATGATACTTAATGATTACTTTTATGGGACTTTTGTAATCGTCATGTTGAGCATTTTGGCTGAGCCATCATGGTCCGTCCTTGCTAGGTTATAGAATGGCAGGAGAATCAAGGTCGTGTGAATGAATAGCGCCCTCGCCCGACATTTCGGGTCGGTAACATGATCCATCGCCAGCGTCGACATCGCTCCAATCCCCCGCTGTACGGCACGCTTTCCGCCCATTAGCATCTCCCTCGCGCCCTGACCGGCACCCGGACATCGTCTCCCCTTCGGTGACGATGTCCCGCTGTCGTGACCGTCGATTTTCCGGAGAGATTGCATGAGTGAGCAGAACGATGTTATCCGCGTTGGCACCGGCACCACCGCCTGGGAGCTCGAGGAGTTGATCAACGGCGCCCCCCCCGGTGCCACCCTCGAGCTCGAGGCCGGGCGGTACCTGCTGGATGACGCCATCACCATCACGCGGTCCGATGTCACCCTGACCGGCGCGGGCTCCGGCCAAACCACCCTCACCTTCAGCGACACGGCACTGGCACGCAACGACGACTACGGTCTCCGGGTGGATGGCAGCGAGAGAGAACCCATCGGCCAGCTGTCGCTGGACCACCGTGAAGGTACGCGCCAGGTGACCCTCGACCGAGATCACGACCTGGCCCCCGGCGACAGCATTCGGGTCTGGCAGGACAACGACGACGCCCTCTTCGACGAGATCGGCGATACCTCCTGGCGCAAGGTGCAGCACGCCGAGTTGCGCACCAGCATGGCCCGGGTGGAAGCCGTCGACGGCAACGACATCACCCTCGACCGCGGCCTGCACTTCGATTTCGAGGGCGGCAAGACGCAGGTCGAGCGCCTCGACACGGCCGATGGCGTCACCCTGACGGGCTTCAGCATCGATTTCGAGCTGGGCACCCCCGACAACGCCGCCTTCGAGAATACCCGGGAGGAGCTGGCGGGCTACCAGGCCGTCGTCCTCGACGGTACGGTCGATGCCGAGTTGGCCGATATCCAGGTCCTCGACGGCCCCTCCAAGGCCTTCCATTTCGCCAGGTCGCTCGATATCGACGCCACCGATCTGCAGGCGCACGGCGCCTTCAACAAGGGCAGTGGCGGCAACGGTTACGCCTATGAGTTGCGGGAGAGCTACGACGGCACCTTCAGCGGGCTCGAGGACAGCGGCATGCGCCATGGCCTGCTGTTCGACTCCTGGCGGTCGTCGGTGGGCAACGATGTCGGGGTCGCCTTCACCGACCGCGACATCAACTTCCATGGTGGCCTGGACCATGGCAACAGCGTGCGGGTCGAACAATCCGCCCGCGACCCCGATGCCGACGCGATGTCACCCTCGCTGTGGGTCAATGCCGGTGGCGAGAGCTTCGGCGCCATCACCGATGCCGATGCCAACGACGTGGCCTTCGACCATGTCATCGGCTCGCGTCGCGACGACGACCTCCAGGGCTCGGACGACGGCGTCTTCCTCGATGGCGGCCTGGGCCACGACACCCTGGTCGGCGGCGACGGCAACGATCTCCTGCAGGGCGGGCCCGGTGACGACTGGTATGACGGCGAGGACCGGCTCGAGGGCGGCAAGGGCACCGACACCGCGCTCTATACGCAGGACTACGACCAGTACGACATCGCCTTCGCCGATGACCACGTCGTCATCGAGGGCAAGGGCAGCGTCGATACCCTGGTCGACATGCAGTACGCGGTCTTCGGCGATGGCACCACCCTGCATCTCGCCTCGGGCAACGCCTTCGACGGCGAGCCGCTCGCGACGCCCTCGCCCGAGGAGATCCTCGACGGCGATGGCGTGCTGCCGGGACTGATCGACGACGACGCGGACCTGGTCGTCACCGGCAACACCACCAGCACCTGGTCGACGGGCCATGTCGCCGAGATCTTCATCGAGAACGCCTCGGACAGCGACATCATCGCCCCCGAGGTGCGCTTCGACCTGGCCGCCGATATCGATACCCTGTGGAACGGCGAGCTCTCCCGGGACGCTGGTGACTACCTCGTCACCGACGACGCCCCACGGGTACTGGAGCCCGGTGAGGCCTGGCGCTTCGCCTACAAGGCCTACGGCGACGACTCGTCGCTGCCCGACGACATGACGGCCGTGGCCGGCGGCAGCGATCTCCAGGTGCAGTTGCTGGGCCTCGGCGACGCCACAGTCGATGACGTAGCCGGCTGAGGCGCCGGACGCCGGACCAACACCACCGGCAGACGAACGAAAGGGGCACCCTCGGGTGCCCCTTTCGTACTGCCTGGCTGTCGAAAGCGCGGCTTACCAGCCGGTGACTTCCTTCAGCGCATCGCCGATCTCGGCCAGGGAACGCACGGTCTTCACACCGGCATCCTCCAGGGCGGCGAACTTCTCGTCGGCGGTGCCCTTGCCGCCGGAGATGATCGCCCCGGCGTGGCCCATGCGCTTGCCCGGAGGGGCGGTGACGCCGGCGATGTAGGAGACCACCGGCTTGGAGACGTTGGCCTTGATGTAGGCCGCCGCCTCTTCCTCGGCGGTGCCGCCGATCTCGCCGATCATCACGATCGCCTCGGTCGCCGGATCCTTCTCGAACATCTCGAGGATGTCGATGAAGTTGGAGCCCGGAATCGGATCGCCGCCGATGCCCACGCAGGTGGACTGGCCGAAGCCGTGGTCGGTGGTCTGCTTGACCGCTTCATAGGTCAGGGTGCCGGAACGCGACACGATGCCGACCCGGCCCGGCTGGTGGATGTGCCCCGGCATGATGCCGATCTTGCACTCGCCCGGGGTGATCACGCCGGGGCAGTTCGGGCCGATCAGGCGCACGCCCAGCTCGTCGCACTTCACCTTGGCGTCGAGCATGTCCAGCGTCGGGATGCCCTCGGTGATGCAGACGATCAGCTTGATGCCGGCGTTGGCGGCCTCGAGGATGGAATCCTTGCAGAACGGGGCCGGTACGTAGATCACGCTAGCCTCGGCACCGGTCTCCTTCACGGCTTCCTTGACGGTATTGAACACCGGCAGGCCCAGGTGCTGCTGGCCGCCCTTGCCCGGGGTCACGCCGCCGACCATCTTGGTGCCGTAGGCGATCGCCTGCTCGGAGTGGAAGGTCCCCTGGCCACCGGTGAAGCCCTGGCAGATGACCTTGGTGTTCTTGTCGATCAGGATACTCATTACTTGCCCTCCGCTGCCTTGACGACCTGCTGAGCCGCATCGGTCAGGCTGGTAGCAGCGATGATGTTCAGACCACTGGAGGCCAGCTTCTCGGCACCCAGCTCGGCGTTGTTACCTTCCAGGCGCACCACGACCGGCACGTTGACGCCGACCTGCTCGACGGCACCGATGATGCCCTCGGCGATCATGTCGCAGCGCACGATACCGCCGAAGATGTTGACCAGCACGGCCTTGACGTTGTCGTCGGAGAGGATGAGCTTGAACGCCTCGGCCACCCGTTCCTTGGTCGCACCGCCGCCGACGTCGAGGAAGTTGGCCGGCTTGCCACCGTTGAGGTTGACGATGTCCATGGTGCCCATGGCCAGGCCGGCGCCGTTGACCATGCAACCGATGTTGCCGTCGAGGGCCACGTAGTTCAGCTCCCAGGCGGCCGCCTCGGCCTCGCGCTCGTCTTCCTGGGACGGATCACGCATCGCCTGCAGGTCCGGATGACGGTACAGGGCGTTGCTATCCAGGTTGATCTTGGCGTCGAGGCAGTGCAGGTTGCCTTCGTCGGTGATCACCAGCGGGTTGATCTCGAGCAGCGCCAGGTCCTTGTCGTGGAACAGCTTGGAGAGGCCCAGGAAGATCTTGGTGAACTGCTTCACCTGGTCGCCGGAGAGACCCAGGGCGAAGGCCAGCTCACGCGCCTGGTAGGGCTGGGCGCCGACCAGCGGGTCGATCTCGGCCTTGAGGATCTTCTCGGGGGTCTCCTCGGCGACCTTCTCGATCTCGACGCCGCCCTCGGTGGAGGCCATGAAGACCACGCGACGAGTGGTGCGATCGACCACGGCGCCCAGGTAGAGCTCGGAGGCGATGTCGGTGCAGTTCTCGACCAGGATCTTGGCGACCGGCTGACCGTTCTCGTCGGTCTGGTAGGTCACCAGATTCTTGCCCAGCCACTGCTCGGCGAAGGCCCTGGCCTCCTCCGGGCTCTTGATCAGCTTGACGCCACCGGCCTTGCCGCGGCCTCCGGCATGGACCTGGGCCTTGACGACCCACATGTCGCCACCGATCTTCTTGCAGGCGTCGGCGGCTTCTTCGGGGGTGTCGACGGCGAAGCCCTTGGACACCGGCAGACCATAGTCGGCAAACAGCTGTTTGCCCTGATACTCGTGAAGGTTCATCGATTCATGCCATTGGTTGCATGTGACTCGAACGGTAACCTCGCCTGCACTCGCGTGGCGCGGCGCTCAGGCTACCACCGACCCCTTCCGGTACATGGCCGGAAGGGACGCGCTGCCCGCAGGCAGCGCTTCTTGTCCTACTTGCGCTTCTTGCGATTCGCCATGTGGATGGCGTGACCGTCCACCGCCAGGGCCGCCTCGTGGATCGCCTCCGAGGTGCTCGGGTGGGCGTAGCAGGTCAGCGCCAGGTCCTCGGCGCTGGAGCCGAACTCCATGGCGATCACGCCCTGGGCGATCAACTCACCGGCGTGCTGGCTGACGATGTGCATGCCCAGGATGCGATCGGTCTCGGCATCGGCGATGATCTTGGCCATGCCCTCGGGCGCATTGTTGGCGAGTGCCCGGCCGTTGGCCGAGAACGGGAAGGAACCGGTCTTGACCTCGATTCCCTTGGCCTTGGCTTCCTGCTCGTTCATGCCGACCCAGGCCACTTCCGGCGAGGTGTAGATCACGCTGGGAATAGCATCATAGTTCATCTCGGCCTTGTGGCCGGCGATGATGTCGGCGACCATCACGCCCTCCTCGGAGGCCTTGTGGGCCAGCATCGGGCCGCGCACGCAGTCGCCGATCGCGTAGACGCTCGGCACATTGGTGCGGCACTGGTCGTCGACGAAGATGAAGCCGCGCTCGTCGAGCTTGACCCCCACGCCCTCGCCCACCACGCCCTGGGTATAGGGGCGACGGCCGACGCAGACGATCAGCTTGTCGACGGTCAGCTCCTGCTCACCCTTGGCGTCGGTGTACTTGACGACGACTTCCTTGCCCTTGACCTCGGAGCCGGTGACACGGGCGCCGAGCTGGATGTCCAGGCCCTGCTTCTTGAGCAGCTTCTGGGTCTCCTTGGCGATGGCGGCATCGACCATCGGCAGGAAGGAGTCCATGGCCTCGAGCACGGTCACCTTGCTGCCCAGGCGGCTCCAGACGCTGCCCAGCTCCAGGCCGATGACACCGGCACCGATCACGCCCAGGCGCTCGGGCACTTCCTCGAACTCCAGCGCACCGGAGGAGTCGACGATCAGGCCCTCGGTCAGCGGGGTCGGCGGAATCTCCACCGGTACCGAGCCGGCGGCGATGACGATGTTGTCGGCCTCATAGGTGGCCGTCTTGCCATCGTGGCCGGTCACCTCCACCTGCTTGCTGGAGACCACCTTGCCGGTGCCGTCCAGCGCCGTGACACCGTTGGCCTTGAACAGGGCGCTGATGCCGCCGACGTTCTTGGCGATGACGGAGTTCTTGAACTCCAGCATCTTGGCCACGTTGGCCTTGGGTGCTTCCAGATCGATGCCGATCTCGGCGAAGTGGTCGCGCGCTTCGACGAACTTGTGGGAGGTCTCGAGCAAGGCCTTGGAGGGGATACAGCCCACGTTCAGGCAGGTGCCGCCGTGGACGGTCTTGCCTGCCTTGTTGACCCACTTCTCGACACAGGCGGTCTTCAGCCCCAGCTGGGCGGCACGGATGGCGGCCACGTAGCCCCCGGGGCCCGCACCGATGACGATCACATCAAATTTATCGGCCATGTGGTTCTTCCTGTTGATCGGTTCGCGTTTGAGTCCGTTGAATCGGGCGGCGCCTAGACGTCCAGCAGCAGGCGTGCGGGATCCTCGAGCAGTTCCTTGAGGGTCACCAGGAACTGCACCGCGTCCTTGCCGTCGATCATGCGGTGATCGTAGGACAGCGCCAGGTACATCATCGGGCGGATCTCGACCTGGCCATTCACCGCCATGGGGCGCTCCTGGATCTTGTGCATGCCCAGGATGGCGGTCTGCGGCGGGTTGAGGATCGGCGTCGACATCAGCGAGCCGAAGATGCCGCCGTTGGTGATGGTGAAGGTACCGCCCTGCATCTCGTCGATGCCGAGCTTGCCGTCACGGGCGCGCTTGCCGAAGTCGACGATGCCCTTCTCGACATCGGCGATCTTCATGCTGTCGGTGTCACGCAGCACCGGCACCACCAGGCCGCGGTCGGTGGAGACCGCCACGCCGATGTCCTGATAGCCGTGATAGACGATGTCGGTGCCGTCGATGGAGGCGTTGACGTCGGGGAAGCGCTTGAGGGCTTCGCTGGCCGCCTTGACGAAGAAGCCCATGAAGCCCAGCTTGGTGTCGTGGGTCTTGAGGAAGGTGTCCTTGTACTGGGCACGCAGCGCCATCACCGCGCCCATGTCCACCTCGTTGTAGGTGGTGAGCATGGCGGCGGTCTGCTGGGCCTGGACCAGGCGCTTGGCGATGGTCTGGCGCAGGCGACTCATCGGCACGCGCTTCTCGGGACGCTCGCCCTCGACGGCCGGCGTGGCGGCGGCCTGCTTCGGCGCGCTGGCCGGCTTGGCGGCCTTCTTCGCGGAGCCCTCCTTCACGGCCTTCTGGACATCCTCCTTGAGGATCCGGCCACCCTTGCCGGTGCCCGCGATCCGGCTCACGTCGAGGTCGTGCTCGGCAACCAGCTTGCGGGCGGCCGGGGCGAGGATCTTGTCGCCGACCTTCTCGTCGCCGCCACCGTCGGCGGCGGAGGCCGCCGGCGCTTCGTCGGCCGCCGTGGCGGCGCCCCCCGCGCCCTCGGTGAAGAGCGCCAGCAGAGCCTCCGACTCGACCTGGCTGCCCTCTTCCGCCTTGATCTCGGCGAGCGCGCCATCGGCCGGCGCCACCACCTCGAGCACCACCTTGTCGGTCTCGATATCGGCTAGCACCTCGTCGCGCTTGACCGCCTCGCCGACCTTCTTGTGCCAGGTGGCCACGGTGCCTTCCTGGATCGACTCGGGGAAGGTCGGCGCCTTCACCTCGTGCTGCTTGCCACCGCCGGCGGGCTTGACGTCGCTCTTCTGCTCGGCCTTGGCATTGACCTTCTGCTCGGCCTTGGCATTGACCTTCTGCTCGGCCGCTTTCTCGCCGCCCTTGGCCGCGCCTTCGCCGATGCGCCCCAGTACCTGCTCGGACGCCACGGTGTCACCCTCCTCGGCCAGCACCTCGGAGAGGGTACCGGCTTCCGGCGCCACCACCTCGAGCACCACCTTGTCGGTCTCGATCTCGACGATCAACTCGTCTCGCTCGACGCTGTCGCCCGGCTTCTTGTGCCAGGCGGCCACGCTGCCTTCGGCAACGGATTCCGGAAAGGTGGGTGCCTTGATCTCGGTAGCCATGTCGTATCCCTTGTATGTTCTCTCTCGTCCCAGTGGTCGCTTCAGGCGTTGAAGGCGTCATCCACCAGTTGGCGCTGCTGTTCGGTGTGCACGGACATGTAGCCCGCCGCGGGTGCCGCCGATGCCGGGCGTCCGGCGAACTTCAGTTCCCGTCCCAGGCCGTCACTGAGCATGTCGACGACCGCACGCATGTGGTGCTGGCTCGAGTACCAGGCCCCCTGGTTGAGCGGCTCCTCCTGGCACCACACCACGTCGGTGACGTTGGTGTAGGCCTTGATCGCCTCGAAGAGCTCCTCCTTGGGGAAGGGGTAGAGCTGCTCGAGCCGCAGGATGGCGACGTCGTCGCGGGCGAACTCCTCGCGCCAGTTGGCCAGGTCGTAGTAGACCTTGCCGGCACACAGCACGATACGCTCGACCTTGCCCGCCTCGAGCTTGCCCTGGTCGGGCAGTACCATCTGGAAGCGGCCGTAGGCCAGCTCCTCGAGGGTCGAGGTCGCCTCCTTGTGGCGCAGCAGGCTCTTGGGCGACATCACCACCAGCGGCTTGCGCAACGGGCGGATCACCTGGCGACGCAGCAGGTGGAAGATCTGCGCCGGGGTGGTGGGCACGCAGACCTGCATGTTGTGCTCGGCACACATCTGCAGGAAGCGCTCGAGACGCGCCGAGGAGTGCTCGGGGCCCTGGCCCTCGTAGCCATGGGGCAGCAGCATGGTCAGGCCGCACAGCCGGCCCCACTTGGTCTCACCGGAGGAGATGAACTGGTCGACCACCACCTGGGCGCCATTGAAGAAGTCGCCGAACTGGGCTTCCCAGACGATCAGGGCGTTGGGCATGGTGGTGGCGTAGCCGTACTCGAACGCCAGCACGGCCTCTTCCGAGAGGAAGGAGTCGTGAATGGTGAAGCACGGCTGGCCGTCGGCCATGTACTGCAACGGCACGTAGGCGCTACCGTCCTTCTGGTTGTGCACCACGGCGTGACGGTGGGAGAAGGTGCCGCGACCCACGTCCTGGCCAGTGATGCGCACCGGGTGGCCCTGATCGAGCAGGGTGGCGTAGGCCAGGGTCTCGGCGAAGCCCCAGTTCAGCGCCAGGCCACCGGCCTGCATCCTGCGGCGGTCATCGTAGATCTTGGCCACCTGGCGCTGCACCTCGACCCCGTCGGGAATCTCGCACATCCTCGCCGCCAGCTGCTGCAGGCGCTTCATGTCAACGGTGGTGTCGGCATCGCCGGTCCACTCGTGGCCCAGGTAGGGCTTCCAGTCGACGAACAGCGAGGTGTTGGGCTCCTGCACCAGGGCATTGGCCACGTGATTGCCGGCCACCAGGTCATCGCGATAGGTCTCGACCATCGCCTTGACGCCATCCTCGCTGACCACCCCCTGCTCGACCAGGCGCTGGGCGTAGAGCGACCGGGACGACGGATGCTGCTTGATCTTGCTGTACATCATCGGCTGGGTGCCGGAGGGCTCGTCGGCCTCGTTGTGGCCGCGCCGACGGTAGCAGACCAGGTCGATGACCACGTCACGCTTGAACTGCTGGCGGTAGTCCAGCGCCACCTGGGTGGCGTGCAGCACCGCATCGGCGTCGTCGCCGTTGACGTGGAAGATCGGCGCCTGAACCATCTTGGCGATGTCGGTGCAGTACTCGGTGGAGCGGGCGTCCAGCGGGTTGGAGGTGGTGAAACCGACCTGGTTGTTGATGACGATGTGCAGCGTGCCGCCGGTCTTGTAGGCACGGGTCTGGGACATCTGGAAGGTCTCCATGACCACGCCCTGGCCGGCGAAGGCCGCATCGCCATGCACGTTGATCGGCAGCACCTTGGTGCCGTCGGGGTCATCACGGCGGTCCTGGCGGGCGCGCACCGAGCCCTCGACCACCGGAGAGACGATCTCCAGGTGAGAGGGGTTGAACGACAGCGCCAGGTGCACCTCGCCACCGGGGGTCATGACGTTGGAGCTGAAGCCCTGGTGGTACTTGACGTCGCCCGAGCCGCGCTCGATGACCTTCTTGCCGTCGAACTCGTCGATCAGCTCGGAAGGGTTCTTGCCGAGAATGTTGACCAGCAGGTTGAGGCGTCCGCGGTGGGCCATGCCGATGACCACTTCCTTGGTCCCGTAGCCGCCGGCGCGCTGGATCAGCTCGTCCATCATCGGGATGAAGGCTTCGCCGCCCTCCAGCCCGAAGCGCTTGGTGCCCGGGTACTTGGAGGCCAGGTAGCTCTCCAGGCCCTCGGCGGCGGTCAGCCGCTCGAGCACGTGCTTGCGCACCTCGTCGCTGAACCTGGGCGCCGAGCGCACCGACTCGAAACGCTGCTGCAGCCAGCGCTTCTCCTCGGTGTCGACGATGTGCATGATCTCGCAGCCGATGGAGCGGCAGTAGGTCTGCTCCAGCGCCTCGACGATCTCCTTGAGCGGTGCCTTGTCCAGGCCCATGAAGAAGGAGCCGGTCTGGAATTCGGTATCCAGGTCGGCCTTCGAGAGCTGGTGGAAAGAGAGGTCGAGGTCGGGGACGGGGGTCGGGCTGCGCAGGCCGAGGGGGTCGATGTCGGCCTTCTGGTGCCCGCGGAAGCGATAGGCGTTGATCAGCTGGAGAACCTTGACCTGTTTCTTGTTCTCCCCGCTGTCGGCGGTGGTGCCGGCCTGGGCGGTGCGTCGTGCTCGGCCTAGCTGGTAGAACTGGTCGCGGATCGGGGCAAGCGGAACGTCATGTGAGGCGCTGCCTTCGGGACGCGGCAATTGGTCGAAATAATTGCGCCATTCGTCGGGGACAGCATCGGGGTCTTCGAGGTACTGCTCGTAGAGCGCTTCCACATAGTGGGCATTGCCGCCACTGACGTGGGAGGAGCGCCACATCAACTCCATTATGCCTTGTTGCATCTCTCGGTCACCCTGCACTGATGGGGTGTAGTCGGCGTCGCCAGCAGATGGGCGTGGCGACATCGGTGGTGCCCTGCCGGTGGGGCGTCTTCGTCTCCGGCTGTTCCGGCCGTAAGCCGGAAACCCTGAATTTCGATGGTCAAGAGCCGGTGCCCAGGGCACCGGCTCTTCACGCTACTGTACCGGCTTCCGACTGCGACGATGGGTCGCAGCCGAAAAGCGTGGCACATGATAACAAGCCGGGCGCCATGATTTAAGTGGCATTGGCCAGCAACATCTCGCGGATCTTGCCGATCGCCCGCGTCGGGTTGAGCCCCTTGGGGCACACCGCGACGCAGTTCATGATGCCGCGGCAGCGGAACACGCTGAACGGATCCTCGAGCTCGGCCAGGCGCTCGCGAGTGGCGGTATCGCGGGAGTCGGCCAGGAAGCGGTAGGCCTGCAGCAGGCCGGCCGGACCGACGAACTTGTCCGGGTTCCACCAGAACGACGGGCAGGAGGTCGAGCAGCAGGCACACAGGATGCACTCGTAGAGGCCGTCGAGCTTGTCGCGCTCCTCCGGCGACTGCAGGCGCTCGATGGCCGGCGCCGGGGTGTCGTTCTGCAGGTACGGCTGGATGCGCTCGTACTGCTTGTAGAACAGCCCCATGTCGACCACCAGGTCGCGAATGACCGGCAGGCCCGGCAGCGGGCGCAGCGCCAGCTTGCCGTGCTTGACCACCTCGGAGAGCGGCGTGATGCAGGCCAGGCCGTTCTTGCCGTTCATGTTCATGCCGTCGGAGCCGCACACCCCTTCGCGGCAGCTGCGACGGTAGGCCAGGCCGTTGTCCTGCTCCTTCATCAGGTGCAGCACGTCGAGCACCATCAGGTCACGGCCCTGGGTGTCGACCTGGAACTCCTGCATGTAGGGTGCGGAGTCGGTTTCCGGGTTGTAGCGGTAGATGGATACCTGAAGCGTGGACATCGTGACTCCCCTCTCAGTAGGTGCGGACTTTCGGCTCGAAGGTATCGACCGTCCGGGGCGTGAAGTTGACGTCGCGCTTGCCGACGCGCTTCTCGGTCGGGAAGTAGAGCGAGTGCTTCAGCCAGTTGACGTCGTCGCGATCCGGGTAGTCGTAGCGCGAGTGCGCACCGCGGCTCTCCTTGCGGTCCAGCGCCGCGATGGCAGTCGCTTCGGCGACTTCCATCAGGTTGTCCAGCTCCAGGGCCTCGACACGGGCGGTGTTGAAGGCGTTGGACTTGTCGGGCAGGTGCGCCTTGGCGATGCGCTCGCGCAGCTCGGCCAGCTGCCCCACGCCCTTCTGCATGTTCGCTTCCTCGCGGAACACGCCGAAGGAGTTCTGCATGATGTTCTGCAGCTCGCGCTTGAGCTCGGGCACGGTCTCGCCCTCGCCGGACTCGTTCCAGCGGGTCATGCGCTTCATCGCCGACTCGATGTCGGAGTCGGAGGCCTCGAGGTAGTCGATGCCCTCGTTGAGTGCGCCCTCGATGAACATGCCGGCCGCACGGCCGAACACCACCAGGTCGAGCAGCGAGTTGCCGCCCAGTCGGTTGGCGCCGTGCACCGAGACGCAGGCCGCTTCGCCGCAGGCGAACAGCCCGCCGACGATCTGGTCGTTGCCGTCGGCGTCCTGCATGATCGCCTGGCCGTGCACGTTGGTGGGGATCCCGCCCATCATGTAGTGACAGGTCGGCACCACCGGGATCGGCTCCTTGGCCGGGTCCACATGGGCGAAGGTCTTGGACAGCTCGACGATGCCGGGCAGGCGCTTGCCGAGCACTTCCTCGCCCAGGTGATCCAGCTTGAGGAAGACGTGGTCGCCGTGCTCGCCGCAGCCACGGCCCTCGAGGATCTCCATGACCATGGAACGCGCGACCACGTCGCGGCCGGCCAGGTCCTTGGCGTTGGGCGCATAGCGCTCCATGAAGCGCTCGCCGTCCTTGTTGACCAGGTAGCCCCCCTCGCCGCGGCAGCCTTCGGTCACCAGCGTACCGGCGCCATAGATGCCGGTCGGGTGGAACTGCCACATCTCCATGTCCTGCATCGGGAAGCCGGCACGCAGCGCCATGCCGATGCCGTCGCCGGTGTTGATCAGGGCGTTGGTGGTCGAGGCGTAGATGCGCCCGGCGCCGCCGGTGGCCAGCACGGTGGCCTTGGACTTGACGTGAACCACCTCGCCGGTCTCGATGTCCATGGCGATGCATCCCACCACGTCACCGTTGGCGTTCTTGACTAAGTCGACGGCGTACCACTCGTTGAGGAAGGTGGTATTGTTCTTCAGGTTGTTCTGGTAGAGGGTGTGCAGCAGGGCGTGTCCGGTGCGGTCGGCCGCCGCACAGGTACGGGCCGCCTGGCCGCCCTCGCCGAAGTTCTTGGACTGGCCACCGAACGGGCGCTGATAGATGCGGCCATTGTCGAAGCGCGAGAACGGCAGTCCCATGTGCTCGAGCTCGAACACCGCCTTCGGGCCTTCGGAACACATGTACTCGGCCGCGTCCTGGTCGGCGATGTAGTCGCCCCCCTTGACGGTGTCGTACATGTGCCAGCGCCAGTCGTCATTGGGGTCGGCGGAGGCGATGGCACAGGTGATGCCGCCCTGGGCGGAGACCGTGTGCGAGCGGGTCGGGAAGACCTTGGACAGCACGGCGGTCTTCTTGCCGGACTTGGCCAGCTCGAGGGCGGCACGCAGGCCGGAGCCGCCACCGCCGATGATGATGGCGTCGAAAGACAGGCTACGCATGTTGGACATGGATCAGGCTCCCCACAGAATCTGAATGCCCCAGACCAGGAACACGAAGATGGCCAGGATGATGAGGGTCTGGATGCCGACGCGGATGCCGGTCGGCTTGAGGTAATCGGTGGTCACGGTCCACAGCCCGATCCAGGCATGGGCGGCAATGGAAACGAAGGCCAGCAGCGAGAAGATGCGCACCCAGGTCTGGGCGAACAGGCCGCTCCAGGTGGCATAGTCGAGGCCCGGGTTGAGCAGCAGGTAAGCGACGATGAAGAGAGTGTAGAGCGCGAGGATGATCGCCGAGACGCGCTGAACCAGCCAGTCGGACAGGCCGCTGCGCCCGAAGTTCGTGATGTTGGTTACCATACCCAGACTCCAGCCAGAATGATCAGAACGGCGCTCGCCACCACGGTGATCTGTGCCTTCTTGACGCCGCCCTCGAGGGTCACGCCGATGTCGATATCCATCAACAGGTGCTTGATGCCGGCCACGAAGTGGAAGGCCAGGGCCGACAGCAGACCCCAGGCGATCAGCTTGACCAGGAAGTTGGTGGCCAGGGCGTCACGCACCGCCTCGAATCCCGCCGGGGACGACAGGGACTTGTCGAGCGCCCAGAAGGCGAAGATCAGGCCGATGAAGAGGATGACGCCGGTAATGCGGTGAGCGATCGACGTCAGGGCGGGGAGGGGAAACTGTATCGTGGAAAGATCCAGATTTACGGGTCGTTTGCTTTTCACGGCTCTATACACACTCTCTTGGCCCGCTCTGTGCTCTGGGCATGGCGGCCCGAGCGGGCGGTGGTTTCGGGAAGGGGGTCGGCCGTTGCCGAGTGAGGCATGACCACCTGTTCCTGCCAGTCGCGCGGGGTGGATTATAGGGACATGGCTGTCCCATGACAAATGGACACCGGCCGACTCGACCATGGTGCTAGCCCGTCGCGCGCTTTCCACGAGCCGCCTTGCACGCTCCGCCTGCGGCGCCTGCGCCGCAATGGTGCAAAGCACCAATTTTTGTACAAACCCAATTTATAAATATATAAATGTACAAGTAAAGCCCCGCCATGGGCTAATTGACAATCGCTGGGACGCTTCTATAGTGGGCGAACCTTTTCGCCGGCAACTTCAGCGAAATAACGACATTTCGTCCCACCATGCACTCGAGAGGAGGCCAGATATGGCTGACAGGAAAGCGACACTGACGGTAGACGGTCTGGAGAAGACGATCGAGCTGCCGATCTACGCAGGCACCCTGGGGCCTGACGTGATCGATGTCCGCGGCCTGGGCGCGGAAGGCCTCTTCACCTACGACCCCGGCTTCATGGCCACCTCCTCCTGCCAGTCGGCCATCACCTACATCGATGGCGAAAAGGGCGTGCTGCTGCATCGCGGCTACCCGATCGACCAGCTGGCCAAGGAGTCCAACTTCGTCGAGACCTGCTACCTGCTGCTGTTCGGCGAGCTGCCCAGCGACGAGCAGTACGCGGACTTCGAGTCGCGGGTCCGCAACCACACCATGGTCCACGACCAGATCAACAACTTCTTCAAGGGCTTCCGCCGCGACGCCCACCCGATGTCGATCCTGTGTGGCGTGGTCGGTGGCCTGGCGGCCTTCTACCACGACCACATGGACATCACCCAGGAAGAGGATCGCCAGATCAGCGCGATCCGCCTGATCGCCAAGATGCCGACCCTCGCGGCAATGTCCTACAAGTACAACGTCGGCCAGCCGTTCAACTATCCGCGCAACAACCTGAGCTATGCAGAGAACTTCCTCTACATGATGTTCAGCAACCCGTGCGAGGAGTACCGGATCAACCCGGTCTACGCCAAGGCCATGGACCGCATCTTCATGCTCCACGCCGACCACGAGCAGAACGCCTCCACCTCCACGGTGCGCCTGGCCGGCTCCACCGGTGCCAACCCCTTCGCCTGTATCAGCGCCGGCATCGCCGCGCTGTGGGGCCCGGCCCACGGCGGCGCCAACGAGGCGGTGCTGAAGATGCTCGACGAGATCGGCGACGACTCCGAGGAGAACATCCAGCGCTTCGTCGATCGCGCCAAGGACAAGGACGATCCGTTCAAGCTGATGGGCTTCGGTCACCGCGTCTACCGCAACTTCGACCCGCGCGCCAAGGTGATGAAGGAGACCTGCGACGAGGTGCTGGCCGAGCTCGGCATGGCCGACGACCCCCAGCTCAAGATCGCCAAGCGCCTGGAGCAGATCGCCCTCGAGGACGAGTACTTCATCGAGCGCCAGCTCTACCCGAATGTCGACTTCTACTCCGGCATCATCCTCAAGGCCATGGGCATCCCGACCAACATGTTCACGGTGATCTTCGCCGTGTCGCGCACCATCGGCTGGATCTCCCACTGGCACGAGATGCTCAGCGACAGCTACAAGATCGGTCGCCCGCGCCAGCTCTACACCGGCCATACCCAACGCGACTACCCCGCCAAGGACTATCCTGCCAAGTAAGTCGGCAGGCAGCGGCCCCGGCCGCGACGTGACGGAAAGCCGCCCTCGGGCGGCTTTCTGCGTCATGCAACACCCGAAGAAGGAGCATCAGGATGAGCAGCAGCATCTCGACAGTGGCCTTTATCGGCCTGGGCGTGATGGGCTATCCCATGGCCGGCCACCTGGCCCGCCAGGGGCTGAGCGTGCGCGTCTACAACCGCACCGTCGCCAAGGCCGAGGCCTGGGTCGCCGAGCACGGCGGCAGCCACCACCCCACTCCGCGCGCCGCCGCCGACGGCGCCGACCTGGTACTGGTCTGCGTGGGCAACGACGATGACGTGCGCCATGTGACTACCGGCGATGACGGCGCCCTGTACGGCATGGCCCCGGGCAGCCTGCTGGTGGACCACACCACAGCCTCGGCAGACCTCGCCGAGGAGCTCGACGCCGCCTGCCGCAAGCAGGGCATCGGCTTCATCGACGCCCCGGTCTCCGGCGGCCAGCAGGGCGCCGAAAACGGTACCCTGACCGTCATGTGCGGCGGCACCGAGGACGACTTCGAGCGTACCCGCCCCACCCTCGTCCACTACGGTCGCGCGGTGACCCTGATGGGCGCCGCCGGCAGCGGCCAACTGACCAAGATGGTCAACCAGATCTGCATCGCCGGCCTGGTCCAGGGCCTGGCCGAAGGGCTGCACTTCGCCGAACGGGCCGGCCTCGATCAGCAGCGGGTCGTCGACGTCATCTCCCAGGGGGCCGCCGGCTCCTGGCAGATGGACAACCGCCACAAGACCATGATCGGCGACGAGTACGAGCATGGCTTCGCGGTGAACTGGATGCGCAAGGATCTCGGCATCTGCCTCGAGCAGGCTCGACTCCTGCAGGCCCGCCTGCCGGTGACTGCCCTGGTCGACCAGTTCTATGGCGACCTCCAGGTCATGGGCGGCGGCCGCTGGGACACCTCCTCGCTGCTGCGCCGCCTACGCGCCTTCGACCAGTCGTGACCCCGGATCGGTTGTCGCGGTCCCCTGGTGACCGCGGCATCCTCCGGCCTCTACACGAGCATCAGAATTCTCATACCGACGCACGAGCACAACCATGCCCGCCGGGGTTCGCCCCACCCCGGGGCCGGGCGCCGTGTTTTCCACACATTCTGTGGATAAGCCTGTTCACAACCACACGAAAAGGCCGTCGAATCGCCATGAAATGGGGAACCGCCTTAGATTGATCAATTTTTGATCTTTTCTAACTATATGATTTTAAAGATAATTAAAGAAAACCCCACAACCATGCGGGTTTGCGCCGAAGCTGTGCACAGACGATCTCGCGACAGCCGGCAAAGTGGACAAGTGAAGGCTGATGTCAAGCCCTAAACGCCGCAATGTAACGAGATGTCGGCCCCTTGACAACGGAAGGTAACGAGGTGTAATGGCTTGAGAGACTGATGCCATCTGGTACTTGTGGACAAGTCCACCGGCGGGTGGAAACGAAGAAAAGACGCCTCGGGGCGTCCGCACTTGTCGACATCGAAGGGCGATGGAGGGCAGTTAGAAGTGGCGTCCCATAGGGGGTTCGAACCCCTGTTCCCGCCGTGAAAGGGCGGTGTCCTGGACCACTAGACGAATGGGACGCAGTGCTTCCGATCGAGATGTCGTGGTGGAGCCTAGCGGGATCGAACCGCTGACCTCAACACTGCCAGTGTTGCGCTCTCCCAGCTGAGCTAAGGCCCCGCATCTCGTGAAGACGAGGCGTATGGTACTGATTCGCCTGGTCTTCGTCAACAGGAAAAGCGCCTATTTCCTGCTGCGCTCGATATCCTGGCCGCCGGCGGTGCTCGCTCTCCTCATGTAGCAGGCTACACTCCGGGAGCTGCGCTCCGGCGGCGACCAGCCTATCTTCGCTCGCAACGGAAATATGGCGCTTTTCTCATCCTTTATTGGAGTTCTCGAAACTCTTTTTCGAAGCGCTTGGCCTGCTTCTTGGAGACACCGCCGAGTACCTCGATGGCGTGGCGCAGCCGCGCTCGGGTCATGTCGGAGCCGAGGATTGCCATGGCATCCATCACCGAGGTGCTCGACGACGAACCGGTGATGGCGATGAACACCGGCGCCAGGAAGGCCTTCATCTTCAGCTCGAAGTGCTCGGCCAGCGCCTTGACCTCGGCCAACAGCGCCGCCTTGTGCCAGGCCGGCACGGCCTCGAGGCGCCACACCAGGAACTGCAGCAGCCGGAGCAGTTCCTCGCGGCCGAGCTTGACGTCGTCGAAGCTCTCCTCGTCGATCGCCGGCAGGCCGGAGAAGAAGTGGCCGGCCAGCGGTATCACCTGAGAGAGCGTCTCGACCCGCGGGCGTACCTGGGGCAGGATCTCGCGCACGTACTCCTCGTTGAAGGCCCACTTCATCAACTCCTCGAGGAAGGCCTGGTCGTCGAGTTCCTCACGGATGTAGACGCCGTTGAGCCAGGTGAGCTTCTCCAGGTCGAACACCGGCCCGCCCAGCGATACCCGCTGGATGTCGAAGTGCGCCATCATCTCGTCGAGCGAGAATTTTTCGCGCTCGTCGGGCATCGACCAGCCCATGCGGCCCAGATAGTTGAGCACCGCCTGGGGCAGGAAGCCCATGCGCCGATAGTAGTTGATCGAGGTGGGGTTCTTGCGCTTGGAGAGCTTCGACTTGTCGGGGTTGCGCAGCAGTGGCATATGGCAGAGCGCCGGCATCTCCCAGCCGAAATACTCGTAGAGCAGCTGATGCTTGGGCGCCGAGTTGATCCACTCCTCGCCACGCAGCACGTGGGTGATGCCCATCAGGTGGTCGTCGACCACATTGGCCAGGTGATAGGTGGGCATGCCGTCGGACTTGAGCAGCACCTGAGCATCGACCTGCGCCCAATCCACTTCGATGGTACCGCGCAGCATGTCCTGGATCACGCAGGTGCCGTCGCTGGGCACCTTCATGCGCACCACATGGGGCCATCCCTCCCGCTCGCGGCGCGCCGCCTCATCGGCGGGCAGCGCCAGATCGGCGGGCTTGAGCGCCAGCTGCATGCCGGCCGCCTTGCGCGACTCGCGCAGCTCGTCGAGCTCCTCCGCGGTGCGATAACACTTGAAGGCATGGCCCGAGGCGATCAACTGCCGGGCATACTCGCCATAGATGTCACCGCGCTCGCTCTGGCGGTAGGGCCCGTGGGGGCCGCCCACGTCGGGGCCCTCGTCCCACTCCAGCCCCAACCAGCGCAGCGAGTCGAGGATCATCTGCTCGGATTCGGCGGTGGAGCGTACGCGGTCGGTGTCCTCGATACGCAGGATGAACTGGCCACCATGCTGGCGCGCGAAGCAGAGGTTGAACAGGGCGATATAAGCGGTGCCCACGTGGGGATCGCCGGTGGGTGACGGCGCGATACGGGTGCGTACGGTCATGTCGTCCTTGGTCCTGGCAATGGAAATGACCCCTGCGAACAGGGCAATGGCCGCATTATACGCACCTGACTCACGCCCGGCAGCCGTGTGTCGGGGGAATCATTCCTCCCCGGCGTGGTCCATGCCTGAGTCTCTCGTCAACCTCGGCACCATCGCCCGGCCAACAGGGTGTGTCACCCGCCTTGCGACTCGCGCCCCTGAAGGGCAGTCTGAGGGGCTCTCGCCGGCGCGCGTCGCGGGCCCTCTCGGTTCGAGCCGGCACCGGGTACCCGCGGGAAGCCGATGAAGAGATGAGCAGCCCTACCGATGCGGGGCTTCGAATGCACCGTGATGCCGAATAGCGTTGATGCGCGGTATTGCACAGTTGTGAGCGATCACTGATGATCTCTGGTCCCATTAATCGTCGACAGGATGGAGAAATGGATTCACTAGGCCCTCGTATCAAGGAACTCCGGCTGGAGGCCAATCTCAACAAGGCAGCTCTTGCCCGCAGGGTCGGTGTATCCGACGTCACGATTTCCTATTGGGAATCCGGCGCCATCAAGCAGATCGGTCACGAACGGCTGGTCGCCCTGGCCCAGGCCCTCGGCTGCCCCTTGTCGCGGCTGATCGAGAGCGATGAACGGGGCCGCGCCTCTCCCCTCTATCTGCGTCGCCTGCCGCCGGCGCCCTGGCAGGATCCCGGAGCCCGTGCCATCGAGTTGCCCTTCGAGCTGGTGCCGTCGCAACGCTGGGAGGGCGAGTGCTACCTGCTGACCCCGGCGCCCGGCGAACCATTCGACTTCCTCGACCAGGGCGACCTGATCGCCATCGCTCCCACCGAGGTGTTCCGCCAGCCCGGACTCTATCTGGTCGAACTGGCCGGTGCTCAGTGTGTGCGACGGGTGAGCCAGGGCCCCACCGGCGAGCTGCAGTTCGAACGCCAGACCAGCGACGAGATCACGCCCTACACACCCGACTGCCGGCTGCTCGGCAAGCTGGTGGCCCGTTGGCAGGCCAACCCGCTCTGACCACGGAGGACCCGGCGGGGCTCACTCGACGCCCAGCACCTCGACCTGGTCGGTGGTGCGTCGGGGCTCACTGCCGACCAGGAAACGACGTGAACTGCTCGCCACCTGGCCCAGCCCGTGCCGCGATGTACTGACCAGTGGCCCGCTCAGGTGTTCGCCCTGCTCGCCGATGCGCTGTCTCACCGCCAGTGGCTGCACGCTGGCTTCGGGCAGATTCACGGTGATGCGATAGCCGCCATCCGGCAACCCGCTGCCGGGGCCGAAGGGGCCCGCGGCGAAGCGCCCCTCCTCCAGACCGATACGTGACCGCCAGCGCACGCCGCTGAGCTCACGCTCCACCACGACCAGCAGCCGGGTCGAATCGGGCAGGTTGCTCTCGCCCTCGACCATCAGGCGCCGGTCGCTGAGCAGCGTGGCCTCGAAATCGATCTCCACCGGCTCACTGAAGGGCTCCACCTCCGGCTCGGGGGGAGACGCCGGCGCCTCCTCGGCCACCTCCTCGACCGCCTCGGGATCCTCGATCTCCCCGGGGCCCTCCGTGCCGTCGTCGTTCCCCCCGCACCCCGCCAGCAACAGCAGGAGCAGCCCCATGCCGGACAGTCGACACCACGCCTTCATGCACGCCCTCCAGCCCAATTGATTGACCCTCAGCCTACCACCGCGCCTCCATCCGCGTCCCGCCCGAATGGGCCATGCGGCACGGCATGGGCTCGCCAGTCATGGGCAGCTCGCCGCTGGGGCTGGGGTATCGGCGCGATCGGATTACTGGGGATGGCGTGATGGCTCAACGGGGCTCGGCACAGGCCCGACAGAGAGTGGTGAAGGGCAGCGCCTTGAGTCGCGCCGGAGAGATCGGCTCTTCGCACACCTCGCACGTTTCGCCCTTCCCGGCCTCGATGCGGGCCAAGGCATGCATCACCTGGCGCAGCTCAGCCTCGGCCTCGTCTTCCAGGGAGTCGATCACGTCGTCGTTCTGCACCTCGACGGCCTGTTCCTCCATGTCCTTGTCCAGCGGGCCGCCCCTGTGTTCCTTGTGCGCCCGGTAGCGATCCAGCCGATCGATCAGCTCGTCGCGCAACGCGTCCAGTTCCACCTTCCGATCCGCCATGAGATCACCTCGTGCAGGTCGCGGAATCACGAGCGGGAACACCGCTCTCCTCCCTACTTCATAGCACACGCCATACGCAGGCGATGCCGTGATGGAGTGCAGCAAGACACGAGCAGACGGGCAGGTACCCACGGGATCAAAAAAAACCCGCCGGAAGCGGGCAAAGACAAGGACTAACACGCCTGACATCAGGATGAGGTGAGCAGTGCATACCCTCACTCTAGTCTCCTCTCCTCGACATGGCCGTAGTCCCAGGCGGCGATGTCTGTAAGCCATTGCCCATATCGCGCAACGCCCCACCCCTTGTGATGCCGATGCCTCAAGCAGTGAGGGCGGGCTCCGCCAGCCGAGAGCCTGGCCCGCCATCGATTCAATCGTCCCTGTGCGCCAGGCTCATCAGGTAAAGGGCGGCCCCCAGGGCCAACACCGAGAGCGCCAGGTAAATCGCATCCAGTGGCGTCTGGAAACGAATATCGACCACCGCCCGGAAGAACTCGATGATCACGGCCAGAATCACCACCCGCGCAATCTTGTCCTTCAGCTGATCGAAGGACTGCACATTGAACGGGTGCTTGGTCGCATGCTCCTCGGCCTGCTCGATCGGCGACACGAACAGCCGATAGACACCCAGGCCAAAGATCAGCAGCACGATAGCGATCAGGTAGATGTCGATCGCCATGATGATGCTCGGTACCACCGTGTCGTGGATGTCGGCTCCGACTCCCAGCAGATAGTAGGCGGTGGCCCCCAGCAGGATCTTGAAGATGTCGATGGTGCCGATGATGAACAGCACCAGCGCCCCGATCAGGCTGGGCAGGACCGCCAGCATGACCAGGAACCGCGAGTTCCACAGGAACCGCTCGAACGTCCGTTCCCCTCTCCCTTGCCGCCCTCCGCGAGGCGGCTCATCCTGGTGCTGCGGTTCGACTGGCATGGCATTCCCCCGATGGCCGTGATCGATGGCAGGGCAGTTCCCTGATCATCCCCTCTCCATACTGCCAAAAAAAGTCAGAGGGATGCCTTGCATCGCGACGGAAGGCCGAAGGCTTCCGTCCGTCGATGCAAAAAACCAGGCGCCTGTCGGCGCCAATCGCTCAGCAGAGCTGGGCTCCTACGAACCCCATCTGCAGCAGTCAAGGGCATCACAAGGCCCGCGGAGGCTGGTAGAATGTTTGCCTCCCTGCCCTACCCCTTGTGATGCCGATGCCTCAGCTCGACCGCACCTTCTCCATCGCGCCGATGATGGACTGGACCACGAGAGACTACAGAGTCTTCGCCCGGACCCTGACCCGGCGTGCGCTGCTCTATACCGAGATGGTCACCACCGGCGCCATCCTGCACGGCAGCCCGCGCAGCCGATTCCTCGGCCATGACGAGGTGGAGCATCCGCTGGCACTGCAGTTGGGCGGCAGCGATGCCGGCGAGCTCGCCGAGTGTGCGGCCATCGCCGAGGCGTGGGGCTACGACGAGGTGAACCTCAACGTCGGTTGCCCCAGCGATCGGGTGCAGAACAACCTGATCGGGGCCTGCCTGATGGGCCACCCGGGGAAGGTCGCCGCAGCGGTGCGCGCCATGCAGGCAGCGGTGTCGATTCCGGTGACGGTGAAGTGCCGCATCGGCATCGACGACCAGGACGAGGACGCCGACCTCGAGCGCTTTATCTCTCAAGTGGCTGACGCGGGGTGTAACGTCTTTATCGTCCACGCCCGCAAGGCCTGGCTGCAGGGGCTCTCGCCCAAGGAGAACCGCGATATCCCGCCGCTCAACTATCCACGCGTCCACCGCCTGAAGCAGAGCCGGCCGGAGCTGCATATCGGCATCAACGGCGGGATCAGGACGCTCGACGAGTGCCGCGGGCAGCTCGCGCACGTCGACAGCGTGATGGTCGGCCGCGAGGCCTACCAGAACCCCTGGCTGCTGGCCGGCATCGACCAGGCGCTCTACGGCGAGCCGGGCCCGGCGGCCAGCCGCCATGACGCGGCGCGCGCCCTGCGCCCCTACATCGCCCGGCGGCTCGAGGAAGGCGCCAAGCTCAACCACATCACCCGCCACCTGCTCGGCCTGTTCCAGGGCCAGCCGGGGGGCAGGCGTTTCCGCCGCCACCTCTCCGAGCACGGTCATCTGGACGGCGCCTGCCTGCGAGTCTTCGACGACGCCCTCAGCCTGGTGCCCGAGCGCGAGCCGTCGCCCGCCTGACCCCGCCTTGGGTCAAACCAGGGGCAGGTGCTCCGCTGCGCCACCCAGTTGGTTGGCAATCAGCCGACCAAGGCGTCGTATTCCCTCGTCGATACGCACCGGATCGACGGTGACGAAAGAGAGCCTTAGCGTGTGGGACTGGGGCGCCGTGGCGTAGAACGGCGCCCCCGGCACGAACGCCACCCGCTCGCGAATCGCTTCAGTCAATAGCTCGGTACTGTCCAGCGACTCGGGCAGCGTCACCCAGATGAACATCCCGCCTTCTGGTCGGTTCCACTGCACGCCTTGGGGCATGTACTGCGCCAGCGCCGCGAGCATGGCGTGACAGCGTTCGGCATAGAGGGCGCGAATTTCCGGGATGTGCTCCTCCAGAAAGCCCTGGCTGACGATCTCGTAGACCACCTGTTGGGTGAAACTCGGCGTGTGCAGGTCGGCCGCCTGCTTGATCTGCACCAGCTTGGCGATCAGGGATTCATCGGCAATGACGTAACCCAGCCGCAGCCCCGGTGCCAACACCTTGGAAAACGACCCCAGATGAATCACCTGCTGCGGCGCCAGCGAACGCAGACTGGTCAGTCGCTCCCCCTGATAATCGAGGTCGCCGTAGGGATCATCCTCGATGACCGGCAAGCCATGCTCTCGAGCGATTGCCGCAAGCGCTTCACGACGCGAGAGCGGCAGCCGTCGGCCGGTTGGATTCTGGAAGTTGGGCAGCGCGTAGAGGAAACGCGCTCCCGCGATGACCTCGGCGGTCAATGCCTCGGGCAATACCCCCTGTTCGTCGCTGGCAACCGAGACATATTGCGGCTCGAACAGAGAGAATGCCTGCAGTGCACCCAGGTAGGTCGGCGTTTCCACCAAGATGCGACTGCCGGGATCTATCAACGCCTTGGCGATCAAATCCAGCGCCTGCTGCGAGCCAGTGGTCAGCAGTACCTGTGAAGGCCGCACTTCGGCGCCATCACGGGAATACGTCGTGGCAACCCATTCACGCAGCTTGCCGAACCCTTCACTCGGGCCATACTGCAATGCGCTTTCCGCCTGCTCCGAAAGCACCTTTTGGGTCGCTGCCTGCATCGCCTCCACCGGAAACGTTGCCGCCGACGGCAAGCCGCCGGCAAAGGAGATCATGTCCGGCTGTTCTGTCACTTTCAGGATTTCACGGATAGCGGAACTGGTCAGCGCGTTGGCGCGCCGGGAAAACGGCCACTGCATCGAAGCCTCTCATCGGTGGGTCGCAAATCGCTCAGCATAGACCGCTTTGCCGTCAGGCGCAGCCCGCGGCGAGCACACGGCATTCTCGGCCTCTTGTGGCCTCGAAGCGCGCCACGCTCGGTCTCACCGCCGGGGTCGGTCTGCCGACCCCTTAGGAGCGATCTCGGCGCCAGCAAGGTCAATAGAGCGAATCGGGCGGCGGCTCCAGGCTCGACTGGAAGCTCTCCACGGCACTCTCCGCCTCCTCGATGGCGTCGAAGCGGGCGACATGAAACAGCGCCTCGCCCTCGTTGGCCAGCGGCAGCCGGCTCATGCCGATGACGATGCCGTCGGCCATCGACCTCACCTCGCCCTCGGCGTTGCCGAAGGGATCGGCCACCTTGCCCAGCAGCTCGCCCTTGGCCACCCGCGCCCCCAGGCGCACCTGGGGGCGCAGGATGCCGTCGATGGGCGCCCGCGCCCAGCTGGAGCCGTTGGCCAGCTCCGCCGGTGGCGGCGGGCGACGGCGGTGTTCGCCGGTCAGCATGCCGATCCGCCGCATCACCCGCAGCACGCCACGCACCCCCGGGGCGATCGCCCACTCGTCGAAGCGCAGCGCTTCGCCGGCCTCGTAGGTGAGCACCGGAATGCCGCGGTTCTGGGCATAGTGGCGCAGGCTGCCCTCGCGCAGCTCGGCATTGAGGATCACCGGGGCGCCGAAGGCGTTGGCCATGCGCTCGGTCTCGCTGCCCGGGCTCAGTTGGGCGCGGATCTGCGGCAGGTTGGTGCGGTGGATGGCGCCGGTGTGCAGGTCGACGATATGGGTGGCGTGATCGACGATCTGCTCGCGGAACAGCGCGGCCACCCGTCCGCCCAGCGAGCCCGACTCGCTGCCGGGGAAGCAGCGATTGAGGTCGCGCCGGTCGGGCAGGTAGCGGCTGTGCTGCACGAAGCCGAAGACGTTGACGATGGGGGCGGCGATCAGGGTCCCGCGCACGCTCTGCAGCTGCCGCGAGCGCAGCAGCCGCCGCACGATCTCGACGCTGTTGATCTCGTCGCCATGGATGCCGCCGCAGACCAGCAGCACCGGGCCGTGCTGGCGGCCATGCACCACTTCCACCGGGATGTGCAGCGGCGCATGGGTGTAGAGCCGGGCGACGGGCACGTCAATCTGGGTGCGGGACCCCGCGGCCACCCGGACGCCGGCGAGTTCGAAGGGAGCACGAGCCATGAGACCATCCTTGCACGACGAAAACCCTGTTCTTCATGCATTCCTTATACGCTCAGGATCCCTGCAAGACGAGCCTCCTATCCATACATCCGTGAATGTAAATCCCGACCGACTCGGGTAGAATACGGCTATCCCGTCATCTTCGGAGTTCCCTCCCCATGGCCAGACGTACCAAGGCCGAGGCCGCCGCTACCCGTGAAGCCCTGCTCGACGCCGCCGAGGAAGTCTTCCTGGAGAAGGGCGTGGCGCGCACCTCACTGGAGCAGATCGCCCGCCATGCGGGCATGACCCGTGGTGCCGTCTACTGGCACTTCAAGAACAAGGCCGATCTCTTCCGCGCCCTGCTTGAGCGGGTCCGCATGCCCTTCGAGGAACTGGTCGAGGAGATCGATGACCCCGGCCTCGCCGACGCCCCCCTGGAAGCCATTCGTCTGGCATGCCGGCTGGGATTCATCCGCCTCGAGCAGCCACGCTATCGCCGCGTGCATGCCATCCTGATCCATCACTGCGAGGTATTCGGCGACATCGACCCCCTCGCCATGCAGAACGAGATGGCCGAGGAGTCCTGTGGCGCCCTGCAGGAGTATTTCACCAACGCCGCCAGGCTCGGCCAGCTACGCCCCGACATCCCCCCGGAGGTGGCGGCGCAGTTGCTGCAGTCCTGCCTCGGCGGGCTCTTCCACGACTGGCTGCGCAACTACGAGCAATTCTCGATCCTCGAGCGCGGCATGGAACTGGTGAATACCCTGCTGCGCCTGGTCAGCGCCCCCTGATCCACCGGGCAGCCCAGGCACGCTCAATGGGAGGCGGCCGTTCCTCCACCCCGCCGCCGTCCCCGTAGGCGACTCAGGCGGATCCGCGCCTCCAGATAGTCGCGCTGGAGCACGCTGCGATAGCTTCCCTCGCCAGCCAGGTACTTGACCAGCACCCGCCGTTCGCCGCGGGCGGGCATGGCGCCGGCCTTGCCGTGCAGGCGCACCCGGCACTCCGGGTCATCCGCCAGGGTCGCCATGGCGCAGCCGTCCTCTCCGGAATTCTCGCTCACCACCACCGTCTCGCCCAGCAGGCAACGCCGCGGCGAATGGCGATGGAACCAGCGATGCAGGCGATGACAGAGCGATGCGGCCAGCGGAGAGGCGAGCACGAAGGCCCCCCACAGCACCGCCACCCCGACCGGTATCCGGAACAGCCCCAGCGGCAGCCAGCGCAGCACGACGAGCTCCACGGCCAGGGTGATGACGCTCGCCAACACCAGCAGCACCGTCAGCGAGAAGGAGGCCGGCACGCCGGCGAAGCCCAGGGCGACCAGGGTGCTGGCCAGGTGATCGCCCTTGAGGCTGTCGTGCTCGAAGAGCTCCACCGACACCAGGCGTAGCGCCACCAGCAACCAGTAGAGCATCACGAGCGCCAGCAGCAAGGTGAAGACCACCAGCGGAAAGCTCAGGGCCGACTGCAGAACGGATGCCATGGCGCGCGCCTCCTGCCGGTACCGAATCGAAGAGCCGGGGCCGGCAAATGGGTTGTCTCCTTCAGCGTAGACCACCCCGGTGGGAAGCCACCCGGCTTCGGACCGACCGGCAACGCGCCCCTCGACGGCAGCGCCGGGGCGACGAAAAAGGGCACCACCCCGCCAGGAGTGATGCCCCGTCGCCGCGGACGAAGCGCGATCAGCGCCGATCGCTCTCCACTGCCGGCTGGTGCTCGGAGGCCTCATGGCCGCCCAGCTTGTGCCGCAGCCAGTCGGTGACATGGGCGATCATCGCGTAGAAGGTCGGTACGAAGAAACTGCCCAGTATCGCCACCGCAGCCATGCCCACCGCCACCGTGGTGCCGATATGGTGGCTGCTGGTGTCGCTGGCCCCGGTGGCCAGGGCCAGCGGCAGGGTGCCGAAGATGAACGCCAGCGAGGTCATGACGATCGGCCGGAAGCGCAGCTCCGCGGCGGTCACCGCCGCCTCGCGGATCGTCTTGCCGAGCTCCTTGCGCTGGAGTTCGGCGAACTCCACGATCAGGATGGCGTTCTTGGCCGCCAGCCCCACCACCACCAGCATGCCGATCTGCACATAGACGCTGGTATCCAGGCCGCGCAACACGATCCCGCCGATCCCGCCGAGGAAGGCGAAGGGGGTCGCCGTGAGCACCGCCAGGGGCAACGACCAGCTCTCGTACTGGGCCGCCAGGATCAGGAACACCATCAGCAGACCGAAGACGATGGCCAGCGTGGCGGTGTTGCCGATGTTGCTCTCCTGGTAGGCCGTGCCCGTCCAGCCCATGCCCCAGTTGCCCCCCAGGGTCTCCGCGACGATTTCCTCCATGGCCTCGATGGCCTGGCCGGAGCTGTAGCCCGGCGCTGGACTCCCCTGGAACTGGGCTCCGAGATAGACCCCGAAGCGCGAGACCACCGCCGGGCCGGCCTGACGCTCGAGCTCGACGAACTCGGAGAGCGGGATCCGCTCGCCGTTGCCGCCCCGTACATAGACGTTGGCGATGTCGTCCGGCGTCCTGCGGAACTCATCCTCGTTCTGCAGGTAGACCTGGAAGTTACGGTTCTGGTAGCTGAAGTAGTTGACGAAGCCGTTGCCGAAGGTGTTCGACAGGGTGGCATTGAGATCCTCCAGCGCTACGCCATAGCTCAGCGCCTTCTGCTGATCGATCTCGGCCCGGTAGCCCGGCACGTTGACGTTGAAGGTGGTGAACACCTGGCGCAGTGCCGGATGCTGGTTGGCCGCCTGCATCACCTGCAGCGAAGCCTGATAGAGCTCCTGGGACGAGGCCCCCTCGAAGGACTGTAGGTAGCCGGTGAAGCCGCCGGTGGTGGAGAGCCCCATGATCGGCGGCACGTTGAAGGCCATGGCCGAGCCGCCCTCGATCTGCGCCCCCAGCTGCATGATGCGGCCCACCAGCTCGTCGGCGGTCAGCTCGCGCTCGCCCCAGGGATCCATGTTGATGAACATGATGCCCCGCGCCGTGTTCACCGCGCTGGAGAGGATGTCGTACCCCGCCACCGCCGAGGAGTAGCGCACCCCCGGAATCGCCTCGATCTGCTCGCTGAGCCTGGCCATGTAGGCGCTGGTGCGGTCCAGCGAGGCCGAATCGGGCAGCGAGATGCTGGCCAGCACGATGCCCTGGTCGGTCTCGGGCACCAGGGTCGAGGGGGTGCGCTCGTAGAGCCACCAGGAGCCGGCGCCGACCGCCGCGGTCAGCAGCAGGGCGACCCCCCAGTACCTCACCAGTGCCCTCACCACCCACATGTAGACGGCGGTGATACCGGCGAAGAGCCGGTCGAAGAGGCGCAGCGGCGTGTTGATCGCCCGCCTCAGCTTCGACTCGCCGAGCCGTGGCTTGTGCTTGATGAAGATCGCACTCAGGGCCGGCGTGAAGGTCAGCGCCATCAACGCCGAGAAGGCCACCGAGATGGCCACAGTCAGGGCGAACTGCTGGTAGATCTGCCCGGTGAACCCGCCGAGGAAGGCCACCGGCACGAAGACCGCGGCCATGATCAGCGAGGTGGCGATGACCGGCCCCCCCACCTCCCGCATGGCACGAACGGTGGCGTCCCGCACCGAGATCGACTCGTCCTCGCTGAGCACCCGCTCGACGTTCTCTACCACCAGGATGGCGTCATCCACCACGATGCCGATCGACAGCACCAGGGCGAACAGCGTCAGCAGGTTGATCGAGAAGCCGAACATGTAGAAGCCGGCGAAGGTGGCCAGCACCGAGACCGGCACCACCGACATGGCGATCACCGTGAAGCGCCAGTTCTGCAGGAAGATGAACAGGATGACGCCGACGATCAGGAAGGCCTCGATGAACACCTTGGTGACGGTATTCACCGAGGCGTCGATGAACAGCGTGGTGTCATAGGGCACCACGTACTCCAGCCCGGGCGGGAAGCGCCCTTCCAGCTCTGCCATGGTGGCTTCGACCGCCTCGGAAGTCTCCAGCGCGTTGGCCCCGGGTTGCTGGTTGATGATGATCGGCGTCATGGTGGCGCCGTTGAGCCGCGCCTCGACCCCGTAGAAGGACGCCCCCAGCTCGATCCGCGCCACATCGGAGAGTCGCAGGGCGGAGCCATCGGGGTTGGTACGCAGGAAGATATCGCGAAAGTCGTCGGCGTCGGAGAGTCGCCCGCCCGCGGTGATGGTGTAGGTATAGGCGCGCGGCTCGCTCTGGGGCGTGGCCGCCAGGTTACCCGCCGGCACCTCGGTGTTCTGGGCGCGGATGGCACTGGCGACCTCGGTGGGCGTCAGGTCGTACTGGGCCAGCTTGTCCGGGTCCATCCAGACGCGCATGGCGAATTCGCCGCCACCGAGCACCTCGGCGTTGCCCACCCCCGGCACCTGGCGCAGCTCGTCGAGGATATTGAGGGTGGCGTAGTTCTGCATGAAGACGTTGTTGTAGTCGCCTTCCGGCGAGATCAGCGCCACCAGCATCAGGATCGAGCTGGAGCGCAGTTCCACCGTCACCCCCTGGGACTGCACCGCCTCGGGCAGCTGCGAGAGCGCGCCCTGCACCCGGTTGTTGACGTTGATGGTGTTGATGTCCCCGTCGGTGCCGATGTCGAAGGCGACATCGAGGCTCATGGAGCCGTTGTCGGCACTGTTCGAGGTCATGTAGAGCATGTTCTCGACGCCGTTGATCGCCTCGGCCAGCGGGGCGGCCACCGTCTGGGCGACGGTCTCGGCATTGGCGCCGGGGAAACGGGCCTGGACCGACACCGTGGGGGGTACCACGCTGGGGTACTGCTCGATGGGCAGCACCCGCATGCTCATCACCCCGACCAGGGTGAGGATGATGGCCAGCACCGTGGCAAAGATGGGGCGCTTGATGAAGAAGTTGGAAAAGCTCATTGGTCCCCTTCCCCTTCACTCGGCGCGGGAGCCTGGCCCTCCCCCATGGCCGCCACCGCGGCTGCCTGGTCCCCTTCCCGGGCGTCGGCCTCGGCCTCCTCGACCGCGTCGACGATCTCGCCGGCATCCCCCCCGAAGGGTTGCGGGTCGATGGGCGCACCGGGCTCGATGCCGGCCGGATCGCCGACCACGACCCGGTCACCGGGCTCCAGTCCCTCACGAATGATCTGCCAGGGCCCGGCCACTTCGCCCAGGGCCACGGTACGGGAACGGGCGACGTTGTCCTCGTCGAGCACGAACACCTGGGGGCCCATCAGTCCCTGGGTCACCGCGATCTCGGGCACCGCCAGCACATCGAAGCGCTTCATGCCCTCGAGGCGCACTCGCACGAACTGGCCGGGCAGCACCTGAGCATCGGGGTTGTCGAAGGTAGCCGAGGCCTGCACGGTACTGGTGCCCTGGTCGACCCGCGACCCCAGGAAGGTCAGGTTCCCTTGCAGGTTCCCCACCCCGTTACCCTCCAGAGCCGGTGTCTGCAGGCTGGCACCGACCTCCGACAGGGGCTGGTCATCGAGCTGGCGCCGCAGCTCGAAGGCATCGCGCTGGGGCAACTGGAAGCGCACCTCCAGCGGGTCCAGCGGGGTGATGGTGGCGAGTTCGGTACCGGCGCTGACCAGGTTGCCCACGTTGACCTGGCTGAGGCCGATCATGCCAGCCACCGGCGCCGTCACCTCGGCATAGCCGAGATCGATGTTGGCGCTCGCCAGGGCCGCCTCGGCCTGGGCGACGCTGGCCTGGGCGACGCCCAGCTCGGTTCTCGCCTGATCATACTGCTGGCGGCTCACCGAGTTCTGGCTCAACAGCTGCTCGAAGCGGTTGGCATCCCGCTGAGCGCGGGACAGCTCGGCACGGGCGCTCTGCAGGTCGGCCTCACGCTGGCTGGCCACCGCCTGGTAGAGGTCCGGCTCGATGGTATAGAGGCGCTGCCCGGCTTCCACCAACTGACCGGGCTCGAAGTGCCGCTCCTCGAGGAAGCCGGTCACCCGAGCCACCAGGGTGACCTCGTCATCGCTGCGCAACAACGAGGGATAGGACTTGTCCAGCGGGATATCCTGCCGCGCCATCTCCATTACCTCCACCGATCGTGGAGGCCGTTCCTGGCCACCGGCCGCCTGCTGCTGTGGCGTCTCGTCCTGACCACAAGCCGCCAGCAACAGGCCCGCGGCCAGCACCAGCAAGACGGCCCGGCCACTACGGATCATCGTTCTCATGACTTCTCTCAACCCCGTTGAGTAGATCGAAAAGTGGACGAATTTTACATTCATTCATGTATGGATGTAAATGTTAGATGACTAACCACCCTCATCGGGGCGTGGCGGCTCACCGATCTGCGTGGCCTCGTCGTAGCGCTCGCCCTCCCGGGACAGCCTGAAGGAGACGCTGTCGCCGTCGAGCCAGCCATTCAGTTCCTCGATGACCGCAGCATCCAGGGCCCCCGCCTGCTGTCGCAGTGACAGGAGGTTGATCACGTAGTCGTAACGGGCCTGGGCGTAGTCGGCAACGGCATCGTAGAGATTCTGTTCGGCATTGAGCACATCGACGATGTTACGAGTGCCCACCTCGTAGCCCGACCGGGTGGCCTCCAGGGCGCTCTCGTTGGAAACGATGGCCTGGGCCCGGGCTTCCACCGTCGAGACGTCGTTGCTCACCTGGGTATAGAGCGAACGCACCTGCTGGATGGTATCGCGCCGCTGCGCCTCGAAGTCGTACTGGCTGGACTCCAGCAGGTAGGTGCTCTGCCGGATGCCGGCACTGGTGCTGCCGCCGGTGTAGAGCGGCAGGCTGACGGAGAGGCCGACCTGGCTGGACGAGTCATGGCCCTCGATGGCATCGCTGTCGCTGTCGGCTCGCTGATAGTTGGCAAACGCCCCGATCACCGGCAGTCGCTGGGCCTTCGATACCTCGACGGCGCTGCGCGAGACCTCGACGCCGGCCTGCTGGGCCAGCACCAGGGGATTTTGCCCCAGCGCCAGCTCCACCCAGTGGTCGCGGCCACCTGGACTCGGCGGCACGATGGGCATCTCCTCGTTCAAGGCCTCGATGTCAGGGTAGCGCTGGCCGGTCAGGCGCTCCAGCGCCTCGAAGCTGACCTGGAGGTTGCTCTCGGCGACGATACGCTCGGCCCGCGACTGGTCGAATCTCGCCTGGGCCTCATCCACTTCGGTGATCGCGATCAGCCCCACCTCGAACTGTTCACGGGCCTGCTCGAGCTGGCGGCCGATGGCACGCTCCTGGGCACGGCGCGCCGCGAGAATCTCGTGGGCACGCAGGATATCGAAGTAGGCGCCGGCGACGTCGAGCAGCACCTGCTGCTCGGTGGCCGCCAGCCGATAGGTCTGCTGGTCGATCTGTCGCTCGGCCTGCTCCACCTCGCGGCGGTTGCGGGCATCGAAGAGCGCCTGGGTGGCTTCCAGCACCACGCCGGCGCTGTTGAAGCGGTCGTCGAGTCCGACCCCGGTCTGGAATCCCCCCGTCTGGCTCTCGTACTGGTGGTTGTGCGTCACGTTGCCCGAGACATTGACCTGGGGCAGCAGATCCCCCCGCTGTACATCCCGGCCGGCCTCCACGCTGCCGAACTGGGAACGTGCCGATGCCAGCTCGGCATTGTTGTCCAGGGCGTCCCGGGTGATGGTCAGCAGGTCGGCGGCCTGCAGCGGGCCGGCGCAGGCCGCTGCGGTCAGGGCCGGCAGCAAGGCGCGGCGGGCCAGCCACCGACCGGTTCGAGGTGAATGACGGGAGGGGCGGAAAGGCATCATCGGCTCATCCTTGATCTGGGAGCGAGAACATACATACATTCTCGCATGTTTTTATGACGAATCAATCGCACCCTGGCGGCGAAATGTGGAACTTTTCCGCAACGCCAGAAAGTCCGCTATGCTGCCTTGCAGCATGATCCTTCGATGGAGGCAGCGATGGAGGCACTGGAACTGGTCCGGGTACGGGAACTCGACGTGGCCGTGCGCATCTGGCACCCCGGGGCGCCGAGGACCGTGGTCGCCTGGCATGGCCTGGCGCGCCACGGTGGCGATTTCGCCGGTTTCGCCCGCGAGCTCGGCCCCGGGTGGCGGGTGCTGGCCCCGGACACGCCCGGGCGCGGGCTGTCGAGCTGGTCGCTCTACCCCTCCCATGACTATCTCTATTCCCACTACATGACGGTGGCCGTGGCGGTACTCGACCACTTCGGCCTGGAGCGGGTGCCATGGGTGGGCACCTCCATGGGGGGGCTGCTGGGCATGCTGCTGGCCGCCGAGGCCGACACCGCCGGGCGCATCGAGCGGCTGGTGCTCAACGACGTGGGCCCCGAGCTCGACCCGGACGGCCTGGCCTCACTGGCCACCTACTTCGGCGTGCCCCACCGCTTCTCTCGCTTCGGCGAACTGGAGGCGGAACTGCGCCGCCACTACGGCGGTTTCGGCATCGCGGGCGACGATGCCTGGCGACGCCTGGCACTGGACAGCGCCCGCCGCCTGCCCGACGGCAGCTGGACCTACCACTACGATCCGCGCATCGGCGAGCAATTCATCCACGACACCCCCCGCGATACCTGGGCAGACTGGCAGGCGATCCGCTGCCCGCTGATGGTGATCCGCGGCGCGACCTCGCCGCTGCTGCGCGCCGACAGTGTGACGCGCATGGCCGAGGTCCATCCCGGCCTGGTCCGCCTCGAGGTACCCGGCTGCGGCCACGCCCCGATGCTCGACCGGGCGAGCCAGGTCGCCCCCATCGCCGACTTCCTCACTCGCCCCCGGCGCGACCTGCTGCCGGCCGCCGACCGCCACCACGGAGCACCCTGGTGGCGGCGGGGACTCGCCTGGCTGCGTAGGGCACGCGCCGGCTGATCAGGCCACCTCCAGCCACGCCACCGTGCGCTCCACCCCGCTGTGGTAGGCGCCGCCGAACAGCAGCAGGTGGTTGAGCAGCGGATAGAGCTGGAACAGCGCCTCGCGCCTCGGCCAGTCGGCCGGGGCCTCGCCGTTCCAGTAGGCCGTGAAGAAGGCCTCGCCCGGTGACCCGAACAGCGTCAGCATCGCCAGGTCCACCTCCGGATAGTGGCGGTACACCGCGGGATCGATGATCGCCGGCCCATGCGGCGTGAAGAGCACGTTGCCCGACCACAGATCGCCATGGACCAGGCTCGCCGGGGCATCGGGCAACCACTCATCGAGCCCCTCGGCGATCGCCTCGAGCCGAGCGCGCAGGCGGCCATCGAGCAGGCCCCGGGCGTGGCAGGCCGCGGCGAGCGGCAGCAGGCGCCGCTCGCGCTGGAAGGCCCGACCATCGGGGAGCGGTGCATTGGGCTGGGGGGTGCTCCCGCAGGCATTGTCCCGTGGCCAGCCGTGTTCGGCGCCGGTACAGGCATGCAGTTCGCGCAGCCCGGCGCCCAGGGTGGCCCCGTCGGCCGCGGACCGGGCGGTCGCCTCCAGCGCCTCCATCACCAACCAGCCGTTGCCTTCCGCCAGCACGGCGGGCACGACCAGCCGGGTACCGGCCTCGCGCAGGACTCGCAGCCCCTCGGCCTCACCGGCCAGGCGTGTCGGCTCGTCGCGCTTGACCACCACCGCTCCCTGGTCGGTCGTCAGGCGGTAGACCGCGGCGATATCGCCGCCACCCAGCGGGCGAAGCTCGGCCTGGGGCCTCAGCCCGCAGCTCTCCAGCAGTTCCACGAGATCGGCTTGCATACATTTTCTCCTCGGCCTGACTGCCACAGACCCGCCATTCCTGGGGTCCAAATCAGCATACGCTGCCATGGCGCCCCGGGACAGGACGCTCCAGGGATGCCCCCCATGAACTCCGGCCGGCCCCGGGAGTCGTCACTGCATGCCCGGAATGATTCGGGGAACAGGCTGGCCAGCCGCGAGGTAACCGATGGCCCGATCCAACGACAACCGGCCCCCCAAGGAAGCCGAAGCGCTGCAACGGCGGCTGCTCGAGGTGATCGATGCCCTGGTGCGCGAGACGCGGCCTCGCCAGGGCGGGACCCGCCGGCCGACCCTGGAGACGCGGCTGGACCGCGACCTCGGCCTCGACAGCATGGCCCGTTCCGAGCTGCTGCTGAGGCTCGAGGATGCCTTCGCTGTCACGCTCCCCGAGAACGTGCTGATGGCGGACACGCCGGCGGAGCTGCTGGAGATCCTGCTGGCCACCCCGGGCACGGGTCGCGAGACCTCGTCCGTCGCGCCCGCGGCGGACAGCGCGCCGGTGGAGGGCGCTCCCGACACCGCCGAGAGCCTCAACGCGGTGCTGGACTGGCACCTGGCACGCCACCCCGACCGCGCCCACCTGCACATCTACGCCGGCGACGACACGCCGCAAACGCTGAGCTATGCCGACCTCGAGCGGGGCGCCCGGGGCATCGCCGTGGCCCTGCGCAGGCGCGGCCTGCCAGCGGGGAGCCGTGTCGCGCTGATGCTGCCCACCGAACCGGACTACTTCATCGCCTTCTTCGGGATCCTGCGTGCCGGCGCCGTGCCCGTGCCCATCTATCCCCCCGCCCGGTCGGCCCAGCTCGAGGAGCACCTGCGACGCCACGGGCGCATCCTGACCAATGCCGGCGTGGAGATCCTGATCACCGTGCCCGAGGCCCGCCGCGTGGCGCGCCTGCTGCGGGCCGAGGCGCCGCGGCTGGCGGCCATCGTCACGGTGGCGGATCTCGATGCCTCGACGGCAGCCGGCATCACGGACGCCGAGCCACCCGCCGCGACGAGCCTGGCGCTGCTGCAGTACACCTCGGGCAGCACCGGCGACCCCAAGGGCGTCACGCTGACCCACGGCCAGTTGCTGGCGAACATCCGCGCCATGGGCGAACGCCTGGAGGTGACCTCCCGGGACGTCTTCGTCAGCTGGCTGCCGCTCTACCACGACATGGGCCTGATCGGCGCCTGGCTCGGCAGCCTCTACCACGCCATCCCGCTGGTGGTGATGTCGCCGCTCGCCTTCCTCGCCCGCCCGCTGCGCTGGCTCGAGCTGATCCATCACCATCGGGCCACCCTCTCCGGCGGCCCCAACTTCGGCTACGAGCTCTGCCTGCGCTCGCTGACGCCCGAGCGGCTCCAGGGACTGGACCTGAGCAGCTGGCGGGTCGCCTTCAACGGCGCCGAGCCGGTCAGTGCCCGCACCATGCAGCGCTTCGCCGAGGCCCTGGCGCCCTGTGGCCTACGCCCCGGCGCGCTGATGCCGGTCTACGGGCTGGCCGAGGCGGCGGTGGGACTGTGTATCTCCCCGCCCGGCCGCGGGCTCGTGCTCGACCGGGCCGAGCGCGAGGCCTTCACGGCGAGGCAGCAGGCACGACCCGCCCGCGGCAAGGAGCCGGCCCTGACCTTCGTCAACTGCGGTCCACCGCTGCCCGGCTACGCGATTCGCGCCGTCGCCCGTGACGGCCGCGAGCTGCCGGAGCGACACGAGGGCGATATCGAGTTCCGCGGCCCCTCGGCCACCGCGGGCTATTTCGACACTCCGGCGGCGACCCGCGACCTCTTCGACGGCGAGTGGCTGCGCACCGGCGACCGCGGCTACCTCGCCGACGGCGACCTCTACATCAGCGGCCGGGTCAAGGATGTGCTGGTGCGCGGCGGGCGCAACCTCTACCCCTACGACCTCGAGGAGGCGATCGGCCGCGTCGAGGGCGTCAGGAAGGGATGCGTGGCGGTGTTCGGCGATCCCGATCCGGAGAGCGGCGTCGAGGAGCTGGTCGTGGTGGCCGAAACCCAGGTCGACGACTCGTCCCGACGCGATGCGATCACCCAGGCGATCCGCGATGTCACGGTCGACATCGTCAACGTCCCGGCCGATGCCATCCGCCTGGTGCCACCCCATAGCGTGCTGAAGACCTCCAGCGGCAAGCTCCGCCGTGCGGCCACCGCCGAGCTCTACCGCAGCGGTCGCCTCGGCCAGGGCGGCGCGCCCGTCTGGCGCCAGGCGCTCGGCCTGGCGGCCAAGGCCGGCATGCAACGCGCGCGGCTGCGACTGGCACGACTCGGTGAACGGCTCTATGCCGCCTATGCCTGGAGCGTCTGCGGGCTGGGAGCCGCCATGCTGGGCATGCTGGCGCTGCCGCTGCCGCGGCTCGCCTGGCGCTGGCGCGTCGCGCATCATGTCGCTCGCCTGGCCGCGGTGCTCGCCGGCCTTTCCATCGAGCGACACGGCGTGGATCGTTTGCCCCGCCGGGCGCCCTGCGTGCTGGTGGCCAATCATGCCAGCTACCTGGACGCCCTGGTGCTGACAGCGGCGCTACCCCGCGGCTTCCGCTACCTGGCCAAGGCCGAGCTCCGGCGTCGCTGGCTCTCTCGCCTGGTGCTGAAGCGCATGGGGGTGCTGTTCGTGGAGCGCTTCGACCCCCGCCAGGCCACCCGCGACACGCAACGAATCTTCGCCGCCGTCGAGGGCGACGACTCCCTGGCGTTCTTTCCCGAGGGCACCTTCCACTCGCAGGTCGGGGTCGGGGACTTCCACATGGGGGCCTTCGTCATCTCCGTGCAGAGCGGCGTGCCGGTGCTGCCGGTGGCCCTGCAGGGTACCCGGGACGCGCTGCGCGGTCGCGAGTGGTTGCCCCACCCCGGCAGGGTGAGGGTCAGCGTCGGTGAGGCGATCCAACCGACGACCACCGGCTGGGCGGAAGCGGTCAGGCTGCGCGACGCCGCCCGATCGTTCATCCTTGCCGAATGCGGGGAGCCCGATCGTGGTACACATTGACGCCAGGACACCGCCACTCCTCCGCCGAGTCCACCCCACGAGAAAGGAGCCTCGCGATGTACAAGCTAGCCTTCTATGTCCCCCTGGAAGACGCCGAGGCGGTCAAGGCCGCGGTGTTCGCCACCGGTGCCGGGCGCATCGGCGACTACGAGGCCTGCTGCTTCCAGACGGCCGGCACCGGGCAGTTTCGCCCCCTCGCCGGCGCCGACCCGCACATCGGCCGGGTCGGTGACCTGGCGCGGGTCGAGGAGCTCAAGGTCGAGCTGGTCTGCGACGCCGCCCTGATCCGCGAGGCGGTGGCGGCCCTCAGGGCCACCCACCCCTACGAGGAACCGGCCTTCGACGTCTGGAAGCTGGAGACGCTGTGAAGCGAGGGCGCCGCCCGGCTTACCCCAGCCGCCGATCGATCCGCGCCTCGAGGGTACGCTGGTCCTCATCGAAGCGGCGAATGCCCTCGGCCAGCTTGTCGTTGGCCATGGCGTCCTGGTTGTGGCCCCAGCGGAAGGCGGCCTCGGACAATGGCGACGGCCGTATGTCACTGGCGTCTTCCATCACCACCCGGCGCTCCACCTCGCCGTCGCCGGCGGCGAGTTCCTCGAGCAGCCCCGGCGAGATGGTCAGCCGCGGGCAACCGGCCAGCGCCAGCACCTGGCCGGTGGTGCGGAAGCTCGCCCCCATCACCACGGTGTCGTAGCCGCCCCGGCTAACACGGGCGCAGACCCCGCGCACGAAGTTCACCCCCGGGTCCTCGTCCGGGGTGTAGTCGCGTCCGGTCGCTTGCTTGTACCAGTCGGTGACCCGGCCGACGAAGGGCGAGACCAGGAACACCCCGGCGTCGAAGCAGGCCTGGGCCTGGGCGTCGCTGAACAGCAGGGTCAGGTTGCAGTTGATGCCTTCGCGCTCCAGCACCTCGGCGGCGCGGATGCCTTCCCAGGTCGAGGCCAGCTTGATCAGCACCCGCTCCGGGCCCACGCCGTGGCGCGCGTAGAGGCCGATCAGCTCGTGAGCCTTGGCGATGCTGGCCCGGGTATCGAAGGAGAGCCGCGCCGCGACCTCGGTGGAGACCCGGCCGGGCACGTACCTGGCGATCTCCGCGCCCTTGGCCACGGCGAGCCGGTCGGCCGCGTGCTCGACCTGCCGCTGGCGATCGCCGCCCTCGGCCTTGACCGCGTCCAGGGTCTCGGCGATCAGCTCCTGGTAGCCGGGCAGGTCGAAGGCCTTGAGCAGCAGCGAGGGGTTGGTGGTGGCATCCTGGGGCCGGTAGCGCTTGATCGCGTCGAGGTCGCCGGTGTCGGCGACCACCAGCGAGTGCTGCTTGAGCGCGTCGAGTAGAGAAGGCATGGGTGGCTCCATCTGTCGAAGGTTGGGGTGTGCAGGCCGCGTCAGCAGACGACGGCATGACGTTCGGCGAGGGCCTCACGATAGCGAGCATAGACCCCCTGGTAGGCGGCGACACTCGCCGGATCGGGATCGGCCAGGGAGCGTTCGTCGAGATGCACCAGCCGTGTGCAGAGCTGTTCCAGGCTGCCCCCCTGCTCGTATTGATGGCTCCAGGCCGCCTGCAGGGCCGCACCCAGCGCCGCGGCGTCGGTGATCTCGGGGCAGATCACCTGGGTGCCGGTGATGTCGGCGACCATCTGCCGCCACACCGGGCTGTTGGCGCCACCGCCGATCAGGCGGATCTGGCTGGCCCCTTCGGCCAGCCCACCGAGCAGTTCCAGGCCATAGCGCATGCCGAAGGTCGCCCCCTCGACCACCGCCCGGCAGAGGTTGGCCTGGGTGGTGTTGACGCTGGTCAGGCCCAGGAAGCTCGCCGTAGCCTCGGGCAGCATCGGCACCCGTTCGCCGTTGAAGAACGGCAGCACGGTGACCCCCTCGGCGCCGATGGGGGCGCTGGCGAGCCGCTCGCCGAAGGTCGCCAGGTCGAGGTCGAACAGCTCGCGCACGCGAGTCGTCGCCGAGGTCACGTTCATGGTGCAGACCAGCGGCAGCCAGCCGCCGCTGCTCGAACAGAAGTTGGCGACCATGGCGCTGTCGGCCACCACCGGCTCGGGGGAATGGGCGCAGACCGTCCCCGAGGTCCCCAGGCTCAGGGTCACCAGCCCCGGCCGGATATTGCCGGTGCCGATGGCACCGAGCATATTGTCGCCTCCCCCGCTCGACACCAGGACATCGTTGGCCAGCCCCAGCTCGCGGGCCAGTTCGGGGCGCACCATGCCGGCCGGTTCATGGGCGTCGATCAGCCGTGGCAGCACGCGGGACGGATCGAGTTCGGGGGCGATCTCGGCGAACACGTCCTCGCGCCAGCGCCGCGAACGGGTATCGAAATAGCCGGTGCCGGAGGCATCACCGGCCTCGGTGACCCGCTCGCCGGTGAGCCAGAAGTTCAGGTAGTCGTGGGGCAGCAGCAGGCTGTCGATGCGGTGGTAGGCGTCCGGATGGGTGTCGCGCAGCCAGGCCAGCTTGGAGGCGGTGTAGCCGGTCTGCAGCACCAGCCCGAGCTTGTCGAGGCAACCCGCCTCGCCCCCGAGCCGCGCGACCAGCTCGGCATTCCGGGCGGCCGTCTCGGTATCGCACCACAGCTTGGCCGGATGGACCGGCTCGCCCCGCTCGTCCAGCGCCACCATGCCGTGCTGCTGGCCGGACACGCCGATGGCGCGGATGGTCCGGCTGTCGATGCCGGCTTTGGCCACCGCCTCGGCGAAGGCCCCGCGCAGCGCCTCGACCCAGTCACCGGGCCGCTGTTCGCGCCGCCCGTTCTCGCCCTCGATCAGACGATGGGGGCGACTCGCCTCGCCGAGGATGCGTCCGCCGTCGACATCGAGCACCACCACCTTGGTGCTCTGGGTACCGCAATCCACCCCGATATACATCATGCACGTCCTCGTACCGACACCAGAGCTTCCAGTGTGGCACGTGCACCGCACTCGTGAAGGGAAGCCAGGGCCTCGAGATAGGCCGTGCGAAAGCGCTCGTGCTCGGCGAGGTCCCCGAACAGTTCGCGATTCTCGATAAAGGCGGTCGGTTGCTCGCGATTCCGGGCGGCCCGGCGCAGCAGATCGTCCTTGAGGCGGTCGACCACCGCGATGGCATCGCCCCGCTCGTCGGCGCCCTCGGCATAGCGGGCCCAGCTCGCCACCACCGCGGCCGAGCGGTGGATCTCGCCGCCCTTGTCCAGTTGTTCGCGGATCACCGGCAACAGCCACTTGGGAATGCGATCGGAACTCTCGGCGCACAGCCGCGCCAGGGTGTCCTTGATCTCGGGGTTGGCGAAGCGCTCGATCAGGGTCAGCCGGTACCGCTCGAGATCCACACCCGGCACCGGCGCCAGGGTCGGGGACCCCTCGCGGCGCATGTAGTCAAGCAGGAAGTCGACGAACAGCGGGTCCTGGCAGACCTCATGGGCATAGCGGTAGCCGGCCAGGTAGCCGAAGTAGCACAGCGCCTGGTGGCTGGCGTTGAGCAGCCGCAGCTTCATCAGTTCATAGGGCTCGACATCGTCGACCACCTGCACCCCCACCGCCTCGAAGGCGGGACGCCCGGTGACGAAACGATCCTCCAGCACCCACTGGGTGAAGGGCTCGCAGACCACCGGCCAGGCGTCATCGATGCCGAAACGGCCGGCCAGTTCCTCGATGTCCGCGGCGGCGGTGACCGGGGTGATGCGATCGACCATGGAGTTGGGGAAGGCCACCTCGGCGGCGACCCAGGCGCCGAGCTCGCCGTCGCGGGCCCGGGCGAAGGCGGTGAACATGCGGTGCGCCACCTCGCCGTTGCCCTGGATGTTGTCGCAGGACATCACCGTGAAGGGCGGGATGCCCCGCGCGCGGCGCCGCGCCAGCGCCTCGATGATCAGCCCGAAGGTGGTCGTCGGTGCGGCAGGGTGGGCCAGGTCGTGCTGCACCGCCGGGTCGTCGAGGTCGAAGGCACCGCTGACCGGGTGGAAGTTGTAGCCACCCTCGGTGACGGTCAGCGAGACGATGCGGGTGGCCGGGTCGACCATCCGGGCGATCACCGCCTCCGGGTCGTCGGGGGCGAACAGGTAATCGATCATGCTGCCGATGACGCGGGGCTCGCGGCGGCCGTCGGGGTGCTTGACCACCAGGGTATAGAGGTGGTCCTGGGCGGCCAGCACCTCCTGCATGCGGCGGTCGCCGGGCATCACGCCGACGCCGACGATGCCCCAGTCCAGGGCCTCGCCGCGGTTCATCAGCGCATCCAGGTACATGGCCTGATGGGCACGGTGGAAGCCCCCCACGCCGAAGTGGACGATGCCGGCGGTCACGGCGCCACGGTCATAGCCGGGCACCGCCACCTCGGGGGCCAGCCGGCCCAGGTTGTCATTGTTGAGTCGGGTCATGGAGTCTCTCCGGCCGAGCCGCACTCGGCGTGAACGAGGCCCGGAGCCCGGTGGTCAGCGCCACACCAGGTCGGGCGAAATGGAGCGCGTCTTGACCAGGCGCGCGTTGGACATATCCTTGTGGCGGGCCTTCTCCAGGGCGCCGGCGGCGTCCTGGCCCATGTCCAGCCAGCGCTCGAACAGACGCTGTTCGAGGACGTCGTCGGCCACGTCCAGCATCACGGTCAGGTCGAACAGGGGATGCAGCTCGGTCCAGGGCGCCTGGTCGAGCAGCAGATAATTGCCCTCGACGATGACGATGCGATGCCCGAGCGTGATCAGGCGTCCGCCGGCGCGGGCCAGGTCCAGGGGCCGGTCGAACACCGGTACCGCCACCGTCCGGTCGGCGCGACGAATGCGCTCGAGATCGACACGCAGGCCGTCGACGTCGAAGGTGTGCGGGGCCCCCTTCACCGGCACCTGGTCGTCGGGCTCGAGCACGGCGTTGTCGAAGTGGTAGCCATCCATCGGCACCACGACGGATTCGCCGGGGCGCAATGCCGTGATGGCATCGCTCAACAGCTCCGAGCGGTACGACTTGCCGGCGCCTGGCGGGCCGGCCAGGGCGACGATGAACCGCCGCCGGCCCGAGGCGGCTTCGCTGATCTGGCGGGCGATATCCTGTAGTTCGGGATACATGGCAGTGTCCTCACAGTGGGCTGGCGAACCGCCATCATCGCCTGCGCGACACTGGGCGCAAGCCTGACGCCGTCTCACCCTCCCCTTCACGGGTCAGCTCATCCAGTTGCCACCATCGACGTTGAGGGTCTGGGCCACCACATAGTCGCTGTCCGCCGAGGCGAGAAAGACCGCGGCCCCGGCGTGATCCTCGGGGCGCCCCATGCGACCGTAGGGCACCGCCTCGCCGACCAGGCGCTTCTTCTCGCCGAGCGGGCGGTTCTCGAAGCGGGCGAAGAGCGCATCGACCTCGTCCCACATCGGGGTATCCACCACGCCGGGGGCGATGCCGTTGACGTTGATGCCGTGCGCGATGAGCGACAGGCCGCAGGACTGGGTCAGGCTGATCACCGCCGCCTTGCTGGCGCAGTAGACGCTGACCAGCGGCTCGCCGCGGCGTCCGGCCTGGGACGACATGTTGATGATCTTGCCACCCCGGCCCCGCGCGACCATGGCCTTCGCCACCGCCTGGAGCGTGAAGAAGAGCCCCTTGGTGTTCACCGCGAACTGCCGGTCGAAGCTCTCCTCGGTCACCTCGAGCACCGGCGCCATGTCGAAGATGGCGGCGTTGTTGACCAGAATGTCGATGCCGCCGAAGCGCTCGCTGACGCTGGCCACCATGGCGTCGATGGCCTGTCGATCGCAGACGTCCAGACGCACTCCCATCAGCCGGGAGGCGGCGTGGCCCTCGCCTTCCAGCGTGGCCAGGGCCTCGTCGATGGCCCCCTGGTCGATATCGGCGATGACCACCGAGGCGCCCTCCTCCAGGTAGGCACGGGAGATGGCCAGGCCGATACCGCGGGCACCGCCGGTGATCACGCTCGTCTTGCTGTCGAGTTTCATGTGTTCCTGCCTCTGGTGATGGGGTTAGCGAGCCGCGGTGTGCAGGCGAGTGTGCCGCCAGTCGTCGACCAGCGACTCGAGTCCGTGCATGTGGTCGAGAATGCGCCAGGCCCCGGCCTCGACCAGCCGGCGCGCCTGCTCCGGCTCGACGTGGCTGGCCCCGGTGAAGCCGATAACCGTCATGCCGGCGGCGTAGGCCGCGGTGACACCCGAGACGCTGTCCTCCACCACCAGGCAGTCGGCGGGAGCACAGCCCAGCTCACGGGCCGCCAGCAGGTAGAGGTCGGGGGCGGGCTTGGGGCGGGCGACCTGGTCCGCCGTGAAGACCGGCGACTCGCCGATCAGCCGCTCCAGGCCGGTGGTGGCCAGCGAGGCCAGGACGCGGCGACGGCGGCTGTTGGAGACCACCGCCTTGGGCAGGGGCAGCGAGGCGATCGCCGCGGCCACGCCGTCGACGGCCTCGAGCTCCCTGGCCAGCCGCGCCTCGATGGCCCGATCGACCCGCTCGGTGGCATCGGCCGGCAGCCGATGGCGGCTCAGCGGCTCCAGGTGAGCCAGGATGTTGGCCGTGGTCATGCCCAGCGCCTGGCGCAGCACGGTATCGGCGGCCAGGTCGGGCAGCCACTCCCCCAGCAGCCCGACCAGGGTGGCCTCGGCGATCGCCTCGCTGTCCACCAGCACGCCGTCGCAGTCGAAGATCAGGATATCCATGGGCGCTCCCCGTCACTGGCAGCCGCTTGTGGACGACAAGCGGTTATCGTGGCGGGTGAGGCCGGCCAGGGGGTGCTGATGCAGGCTGGGCAGCGCCAGGGTATCGGCGTCGAAGAGGTGGGCGCGGCCCGGTTCGAAGCCGAAACGCACCTTGTCGTGGACGCGATGGGCGACGTCCCCGTCGGTCATCAGGGTGACCATCGCCTCGCCCATCTGCACATAGAGCGAGGTCTGGCCCCCCAGGCGCTCGAGGACCCTGATCTCCCCCGTCAGCGGCCCCTCGTCGTCGAGTTGCAGGTGCTCGGGTCGGATGCCCAGCTCCAGCGGCGAGTCCACCGCCAGCCGGCTGCCATCCACCGGCACCGTGCACACCCCGCCACCGGGAAGCCGGATACTCACCCCCTCGGGGCCCGACCGGACGAGGTCGACGTCGAGGAAGTTCATCTTGGGCGAGCCGATGAAACCGGCCACGAAGCGGTTGCACGGATGGTGATAGAGCTCCATGGGCGAGCCCACCTGCTCGACCACGCCGTCGTGCAGCACCACGATCTTGTCGGCCATGGTCATTGCCTCGATCTGGTCGTGGGTGACGTAGATCATGGTGGCGTCGAGCTCCTCGTGGAGCCGCGCCAGCTCGATGCGCATCTGCACGCGCAGCGCCGCATCCAGGTTGGAGAGCGGCTCGTCGAACAGGAAGATGCTGGGGTTGCGGACGATGGCCCGGCCGATCGCCACGCGCTGGCGCTGGCCACCGGAGAGCGCCTTGGGCTTGCGGTCCAGCAGCGGCTCGAGCTGCAGGATCTTCGCCGCCTCGAGCACCTTCTCGCGTCGCGCCTCCTTCGGCACGCCGGCCAGGCGCATGCTGAAGCCCATGTTGTCCTCGACGGTCATGTGCGGATAGAGCGCATAGCTCTGGAACACCATGGCCAGGCCGCGGTCGGCGGGCCCCACTTCGTTCATGCGCGCCCCGTCGATGACGATATCGCCCGAGGTGGCGCTTTCCAGCCCGGCGATCATGCGCATCAGCGTCGACTTGCCGCAGCCGGAGGGACCGACGAAGACCACGAATTCGCGGTCGTTGACCTCGAGGTCGACGCCCTTGATGACGTCGGTGTCGCCGAAGCTCTTGGTGATCTGCTTGAGTTGTAGTGTTGCCATGATGGGATTCCTTTACTTGACGGCGCCGAAGGTCAGGCCACGCACCATCTGTTTCTGGGTCAGCCAACCGAAGACGAGAATGGGCGCGATGGCCATGGTCGAGGCCGCGGAGAGCTTGGCCCAGAACAGCCCCTCGGGGCTCGAGAAGGAGGCGATGTAGGCGGTCAGCGGGGCCGCCTTGGAAGACGTCAGGTTGAGGCTCCAGAAGGCCTCGTTCCAGCTCAGGATCACCGACAGCAGGCCGGTGGAGGCGATGCCCGGCAGGGTCAGCGGCAGCAGCAGGAAGAACACCTCCTGGAAGGTGGTGGCCCCGTCCATGCGCCCCGCCTCGAGGATGTCCTTGGGCATGTCCTTGAAGAAGGTGTAGAGCATCCACACCACGATCGGCAGGTTCATCAGCGTATAGATGATGATCAGGCCGGTGCGGGTATCGAGCAGCCCGACATCGCGAAAGATCAGGTAGATGGGCACCAGTACCCCGACCGGCGGCAGCATCTTGGTGGAGAGCATCCACAGCAGGGTGCCCTTGGTGCGCCGGGTGGGGAGAAAGGCCATCGAATAGGCCGAGGGGATGGCGATCAGCAGTGCCAGCAGGGTCGAGCCGAAGGCCACCGCGACGCTGTTCAGCGCGAACCGGGCGTAGCCCGCCCGCTCCTGGACCGCCTGGTAGCTCTCCAGGGTCGGCGAGAAGATCAGGCTGGGATCGGCGATGGCCGCGGACTCGGTCTTGAAGCCCGTCAGCACCATCCAGAAGATCGGGAAGAAGATCAGCAGCGCCACCGTCCATCCCAGCACGGTCAGGCCGAGCTTCCGGGTATGGGCCGAGGCCAGGAACGGCCGTGTCGCACTGCGTGCCGGCACTGACTGGTCGCCGCCCCGCGAGGACGCTTCCAGCCGGTCATGCTTGGTCGTTGTCGTCATGATAAGGGACTCCCGAGACACTAGTCTTCCAGGTTCTTGGCCACCATGCGGACCAGGAAGATGGCGACGATATTGGCGAGGACGATGGCGATCACCCCACCCGCGGAGGCGGTGCCGACGTCGAAGTCGAGCAGGGCCCGGATATAGATCAGGTAGGCCAGGTTGGTGGTCGCCAACCCCGGGCCACCGGAGGTGGTGACGAAGATCTCGGCGAAGATGGTCAGCAGGAAGATCATCTCGATCATGATCACCACGCTGATCGCCCGCTTGAGATGCGGCAGGGTGATGAAGAAGAAGATCGCCACCGGGCCGGCCCCGTCCATGCGGGCGGCTTCCACCTGGTCCTCGTCCAGCGACTGCATGGCGGTGAGCAGGATCAGCAGTGCGAACGGCAGCCACTGCCAGGCGACGATGATGATGATCGAGGTCAGCGGCAGCGAGGAGAACCAGTCGACGGCCGGCAGGCCGAACGACTCGGCGACCCAGGAGAGCACCCCGTTGGATGGGTGCATCATCATGTTCTTCCACACCAGGGCGCTGACCGTGGGCATGACGAAGAACGGCGAGATGGCCAGCACCCGGGCGATGCCGCGCCCGGCGAACTCCTGCTGGAAGAGCACCGCCAGCAGGGTGCCACCGACCACGGTGATCGCCAGCACCCAGCCGACCAGCAGCAGGGTCGTGCCCATGGCCGACCAGAGGGCCGGGTCGGTGAACAGGTATTCGTAGTTTTCCAGCCCGGCGAAGCCGGTCATGCCGGGCATCAGCAGGTTGTAGCGCTGGAAGGAGAACCACAGGGTCATGCCCAGCGGCACCAGCATCCACAGCAACAGCAGGGTGACGGCCGGCGCCTGCAGCGACAGGGTCCTCAGACCCCCGACGGTGCGCCCGGAAGCTCTTGTCTTGTTCATGGGATTACCCGCAAAACCAGCTAGGAAGAAGGGCCCGGCCGGGACGACCCGGCCGGGAACGGCAGACTCCGCTCAGTCGAGGTAGCCGGCGCGCTGCATGGCGCGCTGCGTGGCGCGCTGAGCGCTCTGCAGCGCCTGCTCGACCGTGGCATCACCGGTCAGGGCCGAGGCCACCGTCTGGCCCACCTGGGTGCCAATCGACTGGAACTCGGGAATGCCGACGAACTGCACGCCGACATAGGGGCTCGGCTCCAGGGTCGAGTCGGTGGGATCGGCACTGCGCATCGCCTCGAGCACGAAGCCGGCGAAGGGGGCCGCGTCCTGGTAGTGCTCGTTGGCGTAGGTGGACTCGCGGGTGCCGGGCGGCACGCTGGTCCAGCCCTGGGTGTCGCCGACCAGCTCGATGTATTCACGCGAGGTCGCCCACTGGATGAACGTCCTGGCGGCCTGCTGGTGCTCGGACGTCGCGGGAATGGCCAGCGCCCAGGACCACAGCCAGTGCGAGCCCTTGGGCGTCCTGGCCACCGGCGCCGGCGCGAAACCCAGCCGGTCGGCCACGTCGGACTCGCCGGGATCGTAGAGCTTGCCGGCCGCCGAGGTGGCGTCGACCCAGATGGCGCAGCTCCCCCGGGAGAACAGCGCCAGGTTCTCGTTGAAGCCGTTGGAGCTGGCGCCGGGCGGGCCGTAGTCGTTCAGCAGGTCGACATAGAACTGGATCGCCTCCTGCCACTCGGGCGAGTCGAGCTGGGGCTGCCAGTCTTCATCGAACCAGCGCCCGCCGAAGGTATTCACCAGGGTCGAGACCAAGGCCATGTTCTCGCCCCAGCCCGGCTTGCCGCGCAGGCAGATACCGGCCCGCTGCGCCTCGGGATCATGCAGCTGGCCGGCCCAGTCACGGACCTCCTCCCAGCTTGGCTGCTCGGGCACCTCGATGCCGGCCTCGTCGAACAGGTCCTGGCGGTAGTACATCATCGAGCTCTCGCCGTAGAACGGCAGCGCATGCAGGGTGCCGTCGTTGCTCAGACCGTCGCGCACCGAGGTGAGCAGGTCGTCGACCTGGTAGTCGTCGGGAAGGTCATCGAGGGGCGTCAGCCAGCCGCGTTCGGCCCAGATGGGGACCTCGTAGGTGCCGATGGTCATGACGTCGAACTGGCCGCCCTGGGTAGCGATGTCGGTGGTCATGCGCTGGCGCAGCACGTTCTCCTCCAGCACCACCCAGTCCAGCGCGATGTCGGGATGCGCCTCCTCGAAGGCATCGGTCAGGCTCTGCATGATCACCATGTCGTTGTTGTTGACCGTGGCGATGGTGATTTCGGTCTGCGCCTGGGCCTGGCCGGCCAGGGCGATCGCCGCGGCCAGGCTCGTCAAGGGCAGATGACGGGTGAGTCTCATGGTGGGCTCCTGTCGGGACAGCTTGGCGTTGTTATTTTGATCTCATTGATCAACTGACGATCAAATGATCGAACATACCCCGAAAAAAAGCAAAGCCCCGGGTATTAGACTTTAGGTACAGATTTCAGCGATTGCGGATAATGTGGTGCGTCACGACATCTCGGTGAGATAGCGGGCCGCCGTCTCGTCGGTGATCAGCCCGTTGAGCCAGCCGCCGCGCAGGGACGCCAGCAGGGCCGGGCCCTTCTCCCGGCCGCCCGCGATGGCAACCAGGGGCTGATCGCGCAGCATCTCCAGCGGCAGGCTGGTGACACGGCGGGTGATGGAGCAGTCGATGACCTCGCCGTCGCGGTTCATCGGCCAGCCGAGCAGCTCACCCACCGCCTCGAGACCCAGCAGCTCCTCGAGGTCGCTCTCGTCGATGAAGTGGTCCTGGAAGAGCGTGGCCTGGCGGTCGATGCGCCCCACGCCGATGAAGGCGGTCTCGGCCTGCTTGGCCACCGCCATGATCGCCTGGAACAGGCGCTGCCCGCGCATCGCCTCCTTCTCCTCCACCGAGTCGGCGACCACCGGGGTGGGCAGCAGGAAACGCTCGCCGCCGGTCTTGTCGGCCAGCACCATGACGCCGTCGTAGCGGTTGGCGGAACCGTCACGCGCCACGTTGCCGACCAGCGAGACGAAGCGGTGCTGCGGCCGATCGTGACGACTCATGGCCTCGACGGTCGCGCGAATCGAGCGCCCCGTCCCCAGCGACAGGGTCAGCGGCTCGCTGCGCACCACCAGACGGGAAACCCGCTCCGCCCCGGCCGCCGCCAGATAGGAGGCACCGCCGTCGGGGGCATCCGGCTCGGCCGGCACCACGTCGCAGTAGTCCAGGCCATAGCGGTCGCGGATGGCCGCGGCCATGACCATGCAGGCGGAGATCGGGTGATCGATGCGCACCTTGATCAGGCCCTCCTGGCGGGCCAGGGCCAGCAGGCGCTGCACGCCGGGCCGGGACACCCCGAGCTGCAGGGCGATCTCGTCCTGGGTGATCCCTCCCACATAGGACATCCAGGCGGCCCGCGCGGCCTGGTCCAGCTTGCGTTCGAACTTGTCCACGGCCTGTCATCCTCGTTCCGCCGGCACGACGGTCTTCATGATACCGTCGCCACTCCCTACGATCCCGGTCCCGCCCCGATCAGGCGGAACCGAAGTAGCGCTCGCGATCCGCCGCAGTGATATCGCTGATATGCAGCGGGAAATGGCCGTCGCCGCGGTCGGCATAGAAATGGCGCAGGGTGCGCTCGATGGTGGGAAAGGCGAGCTCGTCCCAGGGGATCTCGTGCTCCTCGAACAGCGCTACCTCGAGGCTCTCCGGACCGGCGTCGAAGCCGCCCGCCAGGTCCGCGCGGAAGATCATGTAGACCTGGTTGATGTGCGGCAGGTTGATCAGGGTATAGAGGCCATGAATGCTGACCGCGGCGCAGGCCTCCTCGAGGGTCTCCCGGACGGCGGCCTCGACGGTGGTCTCGGCGTTCTCCATGAAGCCGGCCGGCAGGGTCCAGAAGCCCTTGCGCGGCGCGATGGCACGGCGACACAGCAGCACCCGCGAGCCACTCACCGGCAGGGTACCGGCGACGATGCGGGGGTTCTGGTAGTGGATGGTGCCGCACTCGTCGCACAGGTAGCGCGGACGGTCATCCCCGTCCGGAATGGCGAAGCGCACGGTATGGCCGCAGTGGCTGCAGAAGTTCATGGTGCTCCCTGGCAGGCTGGCGAGCGGCCCGGTAGCCGCCCGACTCGGGGCTTGACGCCGGCGACGGCGGCCGGGTAGAAGGGATCAAACCCGATGGAAACTCCATGTTAGAGAAACTTCGCGAACGCCTGCAAGCACACCGACCGCAGCGGCTGACGCTCGACCTGCCCCAGGCCGCGGTGCTGATGCCGATCGTCGACCGTCACGAGCCGACCCTGCTGTTCACCCGCCGCGCCGATCACCTCACCACCCACAGCGGCCAGGTGGCCTTTCCCGGCGGCAAGCGCGAGGAGCAGGACCCGGACCTGCTGAGCACGGCGCTGCGCGAATCCCTCGAGGAGATCGCCCTGCCCCGCGAACGGGTCGAGCTGCTCGGCCGGCTCTCGGACGTCATCTCGCTGTACGGCATCAGCGTCACCCCCTACGTGGGCCTGATTCCCCCGGACCTGCCGCTCGTGCCCGACCTCAACGAACTGGATGCGATCTTCGAGGTGCCGCTGTCGCTGTTCCTCGAGGACCGTCGCCACCACACCGACGTGATCCCGGTGAACGGCCGGCCGTACTTCGTGCCGAGCTACCATGTCGCCGGCCAGGTGATCTGGGGGCTCTCGGCCATGATGCTGGTGGAGCTGCTGGCCGAGGGCTTCGGCCGCGAGATCAGCCTCCACCGCGAGCCAGCGGGCGGTCGGCTGTGCTATTTTCCCGAGCGACTCCTGCGGGCCTGGGATGGCCTGGCCCAGGCGCCCTGACGCCTATCTCTTCTGCCGCATGGGGACACACCACTGACACCACGACTCGCACACCCCGTCCTGGACACCGCCGCCCTGCCCCGCCTGGTCGACGCCCTGGTGGAACAGGGCTGGTACGTCGACGAGGAGGTCATCGATGCCGAACTCTGCGCCGAGCTCCACCGCGAGCTGATGGCCCTGGCCGACCACCATGCCCTGGACGCCGCCGGCATCGGCCGCGGCCAGGCGCATGCGCTGCGCCGCGACGTCCGCGGTGACGCCATTCGCTGGCTCGAACGCGAGAGCCTGGCCCAGCGCCGCTACCTCGAGGCCATGGGCGAGCTGCAGGGCGCGCTCAACCAGGCGCTGTTCCTGGGGCTCTTCGAGTACGAGGCCCACTTCGCCCACTACCCGCCCGGCGCCTTCTACCAACGCCACCTCGACAGCTTTCGCGGCCGCGCCAACCGAGTCATCTCCACCGTGGGCTACCTCAACCCGGACTGGCCCGCCGACGGCGGCGGCGAGATGGTGCTCTTCGACGCCATCGATCCCGAGCGCGAAGTGGCGCGGGTGCGCCCCACCGCCGGCACCTTCGCCTGCTTCCTCTCCGAGACCGTTCCCCACGAGGTGCTGCCCACCCGCCTGCCGCGAGCCAGCATCGCCGGCTGGTTCCGGCGCAACGCCTCGCTGGGTGGCCGGGTGGACCCGGCGCGCTGATGGCGAGCGACGACGACAGCCGCCGGCGCCCGTCGCGGCGAGCCGAGCTCGAGGCCCGCTGTGCCGAGCTCGAGGCCCGCAACGCGGTCCTCACGGCGGAGAAACGCCACTACCAATGGCTGGCGGAGAGCACCACCGACCTGATCTCGCGCCACGCCCGGGACGGTACCTTCCTCTACGCCTCGCGGGCCGCCCGCGACCTGCTCGGCTATGACCCCGAAGAGCTGATCGGCGCCTCCGCCTACGATCTCTTCCACCCGTCGGACCTGGCCGCCCTGCTCAACAAGTCGCCACGGGTCTACTACCACGACGGCTTCTACCAGCAGACCTACCGCTTCCGCGCCCGGGACGGCCACTACGTCTGGTTAGAGACCACCAGCCGCACCCGCCGCGACCCGGCCACCGGCGAACTGCTCGACATCCTCTGCGTCTCCCGCGACGTGGGCCGGCGCATCCGCGCCGAGGCCAACCGCGAGCGCCTCGCCCGGGTGGTCGAATCCACCACCGACTACGTGCTGTTCGTCGACGGCCAGGAGCGGCTCTTCTACTCCAACGAGGCCGCGCGCCGGCAGCTTTCCCTGCCCCGGGAGGGAGGCGACACCCGCCTGGAGCACGCCTATACGCCGGCGTCGCTGGCCGAGCTACGCGAGATCGTGCTGCCCGCCGTGGCCCGCTACGGCTCCTGGAGCGGCGAGCTGGAGATGTGCGGCCCGCGGGGACCGGTGCCGGTGCTCAGCGTGGTGCTCGCCCACCGCGGCCCGGGCGCCGAGCCCGACCACCTCTCGCTGCTCAACCGCGACATCGGCCTGCGCAAGGCCGCCGAGGCCCAGGCCCGCCGCCACCAGGAGCAGATCGCCCATGCCAACCGCCTGGCCACCACCGGCGAGCTGGCCTCCAACATCGCCCACGAGCTCAACCAGCCGCTGGGCGCCATCGCCAACTACGCCAGCGGCGCCCTGGTGCAGCTCGCCGCCGACCCGAGCCGGCCGGCCGGCGACCTGGAACTGCCGCTGACGCGCATCAGCGACCAGGTCCAGCGCCTGGCCGAGCGGCTGCGCCATATCCGCACCTTCGTGCGCAAGGGCCAGACGCGCCCGCGGCCGGTGGTGCTGGCCGAGGTGGTCGACGCCGCCTGCCGGCTCTGCGAATGGCAGTACCACCAGGCCGGCGTGTGGCTCGCCCACGAGCTCGCCGCCCCCCTGCCGCGGGTACAGGCCGACCCGGTGGCGCTCGAGCAGGTACTGGTCAACCTGCTGCTCAACGCCCTGGAGGCGAGCCGCGACCACCCCGGCGCCGACCGGGTCGCGATCCGGGCGCGGCGCACCGGCTCCCGGGAGGTCACCGTCACGGTCGGCGACCGCGGCCCGGGCATCGCCGCGGAGGACGCCGCACGCATCTTCGCCCCCTTCCACTCCACGCGTTCCGACGGCCTGGGCATGGGGCTCGCCATCAGCCACTCGCTGATGGAGGCCATGGGCGGCCGCCTGGTGCTGGCCCCGGACGACGGTTCCGGCGGCGCCACCTTTGCCGCTACACTGCTCACCGAGCCCGCGCCGCTGACCCCGGCGTAGTTCCCCCCACCTTGCCTGCCCGGAGCCCCGCGTGACCGAGACCGCCAGTCCCCCGCCCTGTATCGCCGTCGTCGACGACGACGAGGCCCTGCGCGACTCCCTGGCCTGGCTGCTGGAATCGGTGGGCCTGTCGACTCGTGCCTACGGCGACGGCGAGGCCTTCCTCGCCGCCGCGCCCGGGGCCCACGACGCCATCCTGCTCGACGTGCGCATGCCCGGCCTGTCCGGCCTGCAGGTGCAACAGCGGCTCAACGAGCGCGGCGACGCCACCCCGGTGATCTTCATGACCGGCCACGGCGACGTGCCCATGGCGGTGGCGGCGCTCAAGGCCGGCGCCTTCGACTTCATCGAGAAACCCTTCAACCACCAGCAGCTGATCGACTGCGTGCAGCAGGCGCTGGCCGAGCACCAGCGCAAGCGCCGGGCCCGTTCGCGGCTCGAGGCCCTCCAGGCGCGCTACGCCACCCTGCGCCCCAAGGAGCAGCAGATCCTGGTGCACGTGGCCGAGGGCATGACCAGCCGCGAGATCGCCGACCACCTCGGCGTCAGCGCCAAGACCGTGGAGGTCTACCGGCTGCGCGCCATGAAGGCGCTGGGCGCGGCCAACCTCGCCGAGCTGGTCAGGATCTGCGTGGCGCTGGGGCTGGTGGAGGCGCTACCGACGGCACCTCGGCAGCGGTAGGTGGAGACGGTTCCTCCACCGGAGGGTGCGGTACCGTACAGACATCGTGCGTGCCGGATACCAACCTACGACTCATGGATCCCTCAGCGCCGACTATCGACATCACCGCCGAGCCACGGGCATTGAAGCGCGCCCTGGGCGAGTACCGCACGCCGCGCCTGGCGCGCAGCGTCGTGGAACTCATGGTCACGGTGATCCCCTTCGCCGCCCTCTGGATACTGATGTGGGGCACCCTGAGCGCCGGCTACTGGCTTGGCCTGTTGTTCGCCGTGCCCGCCGCGGGCTTTCTCGTGCGCTTGTTCATGATCCAGCACGACTGCAGCCACGGGTCATTCTTTCGTTCCCGACGTGCCAATGACTGGGTCGGCCGAGCCATCGGCGTCTTGACCCTGACCCCCTACGATCTCTGGCGGCACAGCCATGCCCTCCATCATGCCGGCTCCGGCAACCTCGATCGCCCGCGTGTCGGCGGCATCGACACCCTGACCGTGCGCGAGTACCGGGACTTGCCGCGAACGCAGCGGCTCCTCTATCGCCTGTATCGGCACCCGCTGGTGCTGTTCGGTGTCGGCCCGACGTACCTGTTCATCCTGGACCATCGCCTGCCAGTGGGTTTCATGCGCGCGGGCTGGATGCCCTGGCTGAGCACCATGAGCACCAACGCGGCGATCGCGCTGCTCGTCACCACCATGATCTGGCTGGTCGGCGTGATCCCCTTCCTGCTCGTGCAACTGCCCATCACGCTTCTCGCCTCATCGATCGGCGTCTGGCTGTTCTATGTCCAGCATCAGTTCGAGGCCACCCTGTGGGAGCACGACGCCGACTGGACGTTCCACGAGACGGCGCTGTACGGCAGCTCCCACTATGACCTTCCGGGCCCCCTGCGCTGGATCACCGCCAATATCGGGATCCACCATGTCCATCATCTCTGCAGCCGCATCCCCTCCTACCGACTGCCCGAAGTGCTGCGCGACCATCCCGCACTCCGCCATATCGGCCGCCTCACCCCGCGGCAAAGCCTCGAGTCGGTGCGGCTTGTGCTGTGGGATGAAGAGCAGCGTCGCCTGGTCTCCTTTGCCGAGGCGCACGGGGCGCCCCCCGACCGGGCTCGCTAGGCTTTGACTTCGTCTAGGAAGCCGTTGCCGCTGTCGGCGGCGGGCGCCTTCTCGGGTTCGGGGGGCGGCTCGAGGGCGACGACCCGACCGTCGGGGTCGTCGAGCAGGCGGCGCAACTGCTCGTAGTCGAGCACCATGGCGGCTCCGTCGTCGGCGCGCTCGAGCAGGGAGAGCGTCTCGAGCAGCGCCGCCATGCCCTCCTCCTGATCCTCGAGCGCGGCATAGGCCTGCACATGAGGGATGCCATCGGCCCAGCCGGCCTTGATCGGCTGGTCGATGATATTGACCCGGGTGCCCTCCGGGACCCGATCGAACACCGACGCGATGTCCTCGGGGAACATGCGGATGCAGCCGCGGCTGGCGCGCATGCCGATGCCGTCGGGCTGGTTGGTGCCGTGGATCAGGTAGCCGGGGATGTCGAGCAGGATGGCGTGGCGGCCCAGGGGGTTGTCGGGGCCGGGGGGCACCACCTCCGGGGGCGGATCGCCGCGCTCGGCGGCCTCCTCGCGTATCGAGCTGGGCGGATACCAGGCCGGATCTTCCAGGCGCATGGTGGTCTTGGTCACCCCCAACGGCGTGTTGTAGCCCTCGCGGCCGATGCCGATGGGGTAGGTCTCGACCCGCGGCGGCTCGCCCTCGCCCACCTCCGGGTAATAGTAGAGCCGCAGCTCGGCGATGTTGATCACGATGCCCTCGCGCGCCACCGGCGGCAGGATGCGACGCGCCGGAATCACCACCTCGGTGCCCTCGCCCGGCACCCAGATGCTGACATCGGGGTTGGCCCGGCGGATCTCCTCATAGCCCACGTTGTGCTCGCGGGCCACGTCGAGCAGCGTCTCGTCGCCGCGGCTCTCGACGGTATAGACCTCGCCGATCACATCGCCGTCCTCGGGCAACGGGTAATGCCCCTTGGGCCACTCGGGCTCCTCCTCGGCCAGGGTCACGACCGAGAACAGCAGGCCTCCGGCGGCCAGCAGGCCTCCCAGGGTCCGCCTCAACCACCGCGGAGCTTGCCCCGACATACCAGGATTACATCTCGCCATTGCCATACTCTCGCCTCTTCCATGCTGCCGCGGGCCTCGAGACCCCGACCCGATCATCGTGGGAATAGTGTACCGGGGAGCCCCCGATCATGAGCAGGAATACTGTTGGGTTTTGTCACCACGGCCTCCCCAACCTTACACAGAGTCCCGTTCCCCTGGCGGACAGCAATCACAGCACCGCTCGCCGAGCATCTGGCGACGCACCAGCCAGACGATCGGCGGCGGCAAGACCAGCCACTGCAGCAGTGGGGCCAGCCCCGTTCCCAGCAACGGGAGGGTGGGCATCAGCTCACCGTATTGCCAGCGGTCCTGGAGCACCGTGGCATGCCACTCCAGTCCTATCGTGATAGCGACGCCAACTGCCACGAAGCCAAATAGCGCCGGGACATCGGGACAACGAATCCAGGCCCGCCGCCGCACCATCGCCACGACCCAGTAGGCCACAAGCGCGATGAGCACATCCCCCAGTGCCGCCCGGGTACAGAAACGCACGGCATCCCAGTGCGTCATGGCCGGCATGCCGGCGAAGAGCGGCACCTGCAGGAACTCCCACGGATAGTTCAGCAGAAAGGCAAACAGCGCCACGTTGAACTCCGGCGTGGCCAGCCCCCGCTTCAGCCTGCCAGGCCGGGATGGTCCCATCGCCATGACTCACCTCCGGAACAGGTACGGCGTCGACACAGCGCCCAGCAGGATCAGCTTGGCTGCCGACTAGAGACAAAGTGTTCCATGGCGATCGGTGCCAGGCAATCTAGACGACCTCGGTAGGACATGCCGGCTGGTCAGCACAGCTCGCCTTGACGCGGATCAAGCCTTCCCGGATGCCACTGCACTACACTGAAAATGTTGTTACCTCCTCACCTGGGCCATCCCACCGGCTCCTCAAGCGAGGTCGACCGATGTACGTATCAACCTTTCACGATGTGGTTGAGTGGACACGCGCCCTGCATGAACACCTGGCACGGTGCCTGCAGCACTGCTCGACACAGCAGGATGAAGAGCGCGCCAAGTGGCTGCTGGAGTATCTGGCGGATCACGAGGCGGCGCTGGAAAAGGTCGTGGCCGGCTTCGAGAGACAGGCCGACCCCAAGGCGCTGAATACCTGGCTCTACGACTACATTTCCTACAAGCCCATCAAGCCCCACCTGTCGTGCAGCGCGCCCTATGCGGAGATGAGCTTCGACGAGATCTGCCAGGAAATCCTCGACCTGCACGAGCAGGTCATCGGCTTCTACCGCTATCTCGAGGGGCATACGGAGATTCCCGAGACGCGCGAACTGATCGGTGAGCTGCTGAAGCTGGAGCAGCATGAAGCAATGCACCTGGTCCACCAGACCAACCGCGCCAGGGATCTCTGAATGACATGGACTGGCGCGAGCGCGCCCGCCAGCGGGTGGACCCACCAGACCAACCGCGCCAGGGATCTCTGAATGACTCATGAGCGTTCCAGCTCGGCGACGGTTCGAAAGTCGCCAGATGAACTCGTATACGCGGACCAGACACCGGCGTTCGAGCGAGTGTGTGCACTGTCCGACACGACCGTGGCCTTTGTGCTGGAGCGGAACGACCATCACTGCCAGCACGATGAAGGCCGTGTTTCGTCGGCCTGGGGGCTGGCCCATGGCAAGCGCCAGGAGCCCCAGGCGATGGTGGACCTGCCATCGGCATGGCCGCCCCCTGTCCTCGCCCGATCACGGCGATATCCGGCAAGCCCTCTCCTCCAGCCCGTTCCCCCCTGCCTCTAGGAAATGCCTCTCATGAAGAACTCTCTGCAGAGACCGTGGCTGACTTGTCTGATGGTCGGCGTCGCTCTCGGCGCCTCGACTGCTGCCATGGCGGCCAGCGACCGAGCATTCGTGCCAATGGGAACGGCAGATGCCGCGGATATTATCGACCTGGGCCGTCAGGAGGTGATATCGACCATTACCGATACGATCAACACACACGGCTCCGCCCTTACGCCCGACGGTCAGCAGCTCATCCTTGGCAGTCTCACCCCTCATGAATCCAGTCGCGAGATCGCGCGCCCCGAGGGCGTGACGGAAGACGAACACGCAGCCCATCATGGCAATGCTGGCACGACCTCCATGGAGGAAGCGAACACCGGTCTGCTTTATATTGCTGACACCGCCACGAGCCGCATCATCAGGACCCTGGAGGTGCCAGGGCCCGTGCATCATGTGCTGGTCACACGCGATGGACGCCATGCCGTCTCGACCCATCCCACCGGCGGAGGCATCAGCGTGGTGTCGCTGGAAAGCGGCCAGGTGATCGCCTCCTTGCCCACGGGACCGAACCCGAACTACCTGGTGCAGCAGGAAGAGGGGGGCTCGATACTGGTCAGCAATGCGGGTAACGGCACCATCAGCGAAGTCGATCCCCAGCACTGGTTCGTGCAGCGTAATATCCGCGTCGGCGGCAGCCCGGAGCACATGGTGCTCTCGGAGGACGGCGACCGCCTGTACGTCAACGATGATGCCGGCGGGAGAGCCCTGGCGCTGAATCTCGCGACAGGGAGTGTGGGCGAAGAATATGAGATCGGCACGGCGCCTCACGGCATCGACCTGAGTCCGGATGGCCAGACGCTCTTTGCAACGAGTCAAGGCGACAACCGCCTCGTCAGGATCTCCCTCGAGGACGGCACACGACATACCGCCGAGCTGTCTCCGGCCCCTTACCATCTTGCCGTGGCGCCCACCGATGGGCTGGTGCTGGTCACCAGCCGCGCAGCCCCCCTCCTGTGGATCGTCGACCCGGATTCTCTCGAGGTGTTGCAGACTGTGGAGCTGGGGGGCATCGGTCACCAGATAGCTCTCGAGGCTTCGCGTTCCAGGTGAACCAGCGACAGGCGACCACGATGTCCGATTCAGCTGGGAGCCTGTCGGATCCAATGGTTGATCTTGCCGCCACTGATCCTGTGGATCTCGCGCCACCATCTGCCGATATCTGAAGTTATATCCAAAGGGAGCAAGTGACCATTGGGTGGCGAACAGGTTCTACACTTTTATTTATTATATTCTGTCAGTGAATGCTCTAACCTGGATCATCAACCGCATGCCAGAATATCAACAGGAGTTTCAGTAGGGTCCGGTTTCAAACACCCAGGAGAGAGATGATGGAGTCAATGGATAGAATGCCACAATACAATCAGAATAGCCTTTCTCTGGTCGGTGCGATCGCTTTAGGGACCGGGGTCATGATTGGCGCTGGAATTTTTGCCTTGACAGGACAGATGGCCGAGATGACGGGTGCGCTTTTCCCGTTAGCCTTCTTGTCAGCTGCACTCATCGTCTCCTTCAGCGCCTACTCCTATGTGAAGTTGTCCAATGCCTATCCGTCAGCTGGCGGAATTGGCATGTACCTCCATAAGGCTTATGGGCCGACACTTGCCACCGCTTTTCATGCGCTTTTAATGTATTTTTCCATGGTGATCGCGCAAAGTTTCTTGGCCAGAACCTTTGGATCCTACACGCTTGAGCTTTTCGATGTGGGAGATAGGTCGCTGCTCGTCCCTTTACTGGGTGTCGCTCTTATAATTTCTGCATTCTTGCTCAACCTCTCTGCCAATAAATTGATCCAGGGTGTTGCGTCAGTACTCGGGTTCATAAAAATTGGTGGGATTATCTTATTTGGGGTCGGCGGTGTCATAGTCGCCGACTCTGTCGGCATGGAAACCTCGGCGTCGGCTCCTGAGGCATCTCTTTCAGGCTTCCTGGGAGCGACTGCGTTGGGAGTTCTGGCCTTCAAGGGGTTCACGACGATCACTAACAGTGGCTCAGAGATAAAAGACCCCCATCGCAACGTCGGTAGAGCGATCATGATATCGATCGGTCTTTGCGTAGTGATCTATGCATTGGTGGGGTTTGCGGTTGCGAGTAACTTGTCCCTGACGGAAATCATCGAATCAAAAGACTATTCACTTGCGGCTGCTGCGAGGCCTGCTCTTGGAGAGACCGCCGTTTGGTTCACCGTCATTCTTGCCATGCTGGCCACCGCGGGTGGCATCATTGCCAGTATATTTGCGGTCTCACGCATGTTGGCAATGCTGACGGAAATGAAGTTGGTGCCACATCGTCACTTTCTCATGCCAGGTAGTATTCAGAAGCATACCTTGGTCTATACAGTCGTGCTCGGCTTGATCTTGACAGCGTTTTTTGACCTTAGTCGTATTGCTGCGCTTGGTATCATTTTCTATTTGATCATGGATATCGCCATTCATTGGGGAGTGTTACGTCATCTGCGGGAGGAAATTAATGCAAACGCAACTGTGTTAGTGATTGCCATACTCCTGGATGCAGTCGTGCTGGCAGGCTTCCTTTGGGTGAAGGCTACGACAGATCCTTTGGTATTAGTTGTTGCATCTGTTGTCATGGCGGCTATCTTGCTTGCCGAGCGACTCTTCCTGTCTCGAAACGGGGGCTCTAGCTCAAGCGATGACACGCATTCTCATTGATTTTAAAGACGGGGCATCGGCGACGCCTTTTTACGGCAAAGCATATATCTCGTCAGGAGTCGCTTCGCCGCGGGCAGCGGCAACCTCAGAGCCGCACCAAATTTAGCAGGCGAAGCATCGACTTGATCTGGGTCAATGGCCAGGCAACCCATTCAGCCTCATTTCATCTTTTACGACTATATTAACGTTAGCCCACGTCAAAAAACGCAAGAATAATTTCATGCATCAATCAGCCACCCCTCATTAGCATTAGCAGTTGTACCTCTTCATCGTTGCAGAACGCGCCACCATGAATTTTGGCTCTATCGGGATAAGGCCACAGGGTTAAATCAGGACACGGAAACGAGGGGGTAACTCCATGACTCAACACCGCCACCTGCATCGGCAGGCGCACTCACATCACGGTTGCCGGGGAAACGGTGCCGGAGTACCGATCGCCGCCGGGACCCGCTATTCGTTCCTCGGCATCCTGATCGGACCGATGTTCGCCGTCTTCGCGATGAACGCGTCTTCGCTGTCGGTGGTGACGAATTCATTGCGCCTGCGCCGGGTGAGGATCTGATCATGACCGACAACAACCACTGGCTGGACCGACGACCGAGCAAGGGAAGATTCTGGCTCATGGTGGCGATCGCCCTGGCGATGATGGGCTTCCTGCTCTGGGAGGAGCACAAGGTGCATCTGCTCGGTGCTCTGCCCTGGCTGATCCTGCTCGCCTGTCCGCTGATGCATGTGTTCATGCACGGGGGTCATGGCGGACATGATGACCACAAGGGAGGTCGCGATGAGTGACGACGTACCCGCCTATGGCCTGTGGGGCCTGGTCATTCTCAACTCGGCGATCTTCATCTTCTTCGCCTTCAGCTTCTTCAAGCCGCAGACGCGCCGCGACTGGCGCTCGCTCGGGGCCTTCAGCGCCTTCCTGGTAGCGCTGTTCACGGAGATGTACGGCTTCCCGCTGACCCTCTACTTCCTCTCCGGCTGGCTGCAGTCGCGCTACCCGGAAGTGGACTGGTTCAGCCACGATGCGGGGCATCTGCTGGAGATGCTGTTCGGCTGGCAGGCCAACCCGCACTTCGGACCGTTCCATCTACTGAGCATGGTGTTCATCGCCGCGGGTTTCTGGCTCATCGCCGCCGGCTGGCGGTCGCTCTATGCCGCCCAGCGGCGGGGAGAGCTGGCCACCACCGGACTCTATGCCCATGTCCGGCATCCGCAGTATGCCGGCTTCGTGCTGGTGATGGCCGGTTTCCTGCTGCAGTGGCCCACCCTGCTGACCCTGGCCATGTTCCCGGTATTGGTGTGGATGTATTCGCGCCTGGCGATCCACGAAGAGCGCGAGGTGGCACGCCGGTTCGGCGCGGCCTGGCAGGCGTATGCGGCCCGCACGCCGCGCTTCATTCCGCGCCTGCGAACCGCGGGTTCCCACGGCCGATCCATGTGACGGCTCTGTCGTGTTGCAAGGGCCATCTTCGGCCCGGCCATCATTAGCCAAAGAGAGAGTGAAACATGCCAACAGAGGCCCTTCGCACCCACCATGCCGTAGACCGTCCAGCAGGTAGAGCGGCTTCAGATGAGTCACTGGAGGCGGGGCACGTCGCTTCCCCGCAACCCGAGTCGGCCTGCTGCCCCAGGGAGGTGCGCTGATGGACACCACGCCCCGAACCACCATCGATGCGCCGGTAGCGAGCCCACCGGCGATGACCACCGACCCGCGCCTGCACGCCATGATGAGTCTGTTCACGGGAGGGCTGTCGCCGACCGCCGTCCAGCAGGCCTGGTGGGACTGGGCGCAACACCTGCTCCTGTCGCCGGACAAGCAGGCCGAACTCGTCGGCAAGGCCCTGCGCAAGTGGCAACGTTTCGGCAGTTATTGCGAGCAGGCTTGCCGGGCGCCGTGCGAACGCTGCATCGAGCCGCTGTCCCAGGACAAGCGCTTCCACGACGCGGCCTGGCAGCGCTGGCCCTTCAACATGCTCTACCAGGGTTTCCTGCTGCAGCAGCAGTGGTGGCATGCGGCCACCACCGGCGTACCCGGCGTCTCGCGCCATCATGAGGCGATGGTGAATTTCGGTGCGCGGCAGATGCTCGACGTCTGGGCGCCGTCGAACTTCCTCGCCACCAACCCCGAATTGCTGGAGCAGACGCGACGCGAGGGTGGCGTCAACCTGGCCCGCGGCGCCAGCAATCTGCTGGAGGATTGGCGACGCCGGCAGGCCGGCGAAGGGCCGGTGGGGGCCGAGGCGTATCGGGTCGGCCAGAACGTGGCGGTGACACCGGGCAAGGTGGTCTACCGCAACCGGCTCATCGAGCTGATCCAGTACGCGCCCGCCACCCAGGAGGTCCATGCCGAGCCGGTGCTGATCGTGCCGGCCTGGATCATGAAGTACTACATCCTCGACCTCTCTCCAGAGAACTCCCTGGTCCGCTACCTGGTGACACAGGGCCACACGGTGTTCGTCGTCTCCTGGAAGAATCCGGGCAGCGACGAGCGGGACCTGGGCATGGCCGACTATCGCCGGCTGGGGGTCATGGCGGCCCTCGACGCGGTCACGGCCAGCTGCCCGGAGCAGCGTGTCCACGGCGTGGGCTATTGCCTGGGCGGCACCCTGCTGTCGATCGCCGCGGCCGCCATGGGCCGGGACGGCGACAATCGCCTGGCCAGCCTGACGCTGCTCGCCGCACAGACCGACTTCAGTGAGGCCGGCGAGCTGATGCTGTTCATCGACGAGGATCAGGTGCGCTTCCTCGAGGACCTCATGGCCGTCAGGGGCTATCTGGACACGCGCCAGATGGCCGGCGCCTTCCAGCTGCTGCGCTCCCAGGACCTGATCTGGTCGAGGATGGTGCACAGCTACCTGGCCGGCGAGCGTCCGCCCATGTTCGACCTGATGGCCTGGAACGCCGACGGCACCCGCCTGCCGGCGCGCATGCACAGCGAGTACCTGCGCTGGCTGTTTCTCGACAACGACCTCGCCGGTGGGCGCTACCGGGTGGACGGACGGCCCGTGTCGCTGACCGATATCGAGATTCCCGTGTTCGCCGTCAGCACGCTCAAGGATCATGTCGCCCCCTGGCGTTCCGTCTACAAGGTCCAGTGGCTGACGCCGGCGGACGTCACCTTCGTGCTCTCCAGCGGAGGGCACAACGCCGGCATCGTCAACCCGCCCGGCGATACCCGACGCTTCCACCAGATCTCGACCATTCGCCGCGCCGACCCCTTCCTGGATCCGGACGGCTGGCAGGCCACTGCCGCGCATCATGACGGCTCCTGGTGGCCCTGCTGGCAGGGCTGGCTGGCCGATCACAGCACCAGTCACGTGCCCGCTCGGGAGCCGGGGGTGACTCAAGGCTATCCGGTGCTGGACGAAGCGCCAGGGCGTTATGTCCTGGAGCGATGAGTATGAATCTGGCGGTTCCCCAGCAAGGATGGGGCCCAGTCGGAGGGAGGGCTGATGCGACACTCACTGTGGACGATCGCGGTGGTCATGCTGCTGGCCGGCGGCGGCTATCTAGGCTTTCTCGCACTGCGTCCGGCGGAACTGCCGCCCGGCGTCCTCTATGGCAGCGGCCGTATCGAAGCCACCGAGATCCGCCTTGCCGCCGAAGTCCCCGGGCGCGTGGTGGCGAGTCGGCTGGTCGAGGGCCGGCCCGTCAGCGAGGGGGCCGAGCTGCTGCGCCTGGACGATCGCCTCATTCGCCTGCAACAGGCCGAACTCGAGGCACGCCTGACCGCCGGTGAGCAGTCGGTGGTTCGGCTCGAGCGCATGCTCGACACGGCGCGTCATCATCTCGGCAACGCCGAGGCCGATCTGGAGCGGGCGCGCACCCTGCGTCGCTCTGGCTCTATCCCCGCGCAGCAGTTGGAGCGCAGTGAGGACCGCGTGCGCGAGGCGGCAGGCGAAGTCGAGGGGCTGCAAGCGCAGCGCGCAGAGGCCGCCGCCAATCTGGAGGCGCTTCGGCAGCAACGCAGCCAGCTCGCCCTCCAGCTCGACAAGACGGTGCTGCACAGTCCCATTGCTGCCACCGTGCTGGTCAAGGCCGTGGAGATCGGCGAGGTGGTCGCGCCAGGGCAGTCGCTGGGTGTGCTGGTCGACCTGGACCGCCCCCGACTGAAGATCTACGTGACCGAACAGGTGCTGGGCAGAATCCGGCTCGGCACCCCGGCCAGGGTGCGGGTCAATGCCTTTCCGGACCGCCACTTCGAGGCCGAGGTCAGCGCGATCGACAATCAGGCCCAGTTCACCCCACGCGACATCCACCTGCCCGACGAGCGGGCGCGCACCGTCTTCGGGGTGACCCTGCAGCTCGCCAACCCCGACGGCGTGCTCAAGCCCGGCATGCCGGCCGACGCCTGGCTGCGCTGGCAGGACGAGGCGCCGTGGCCCGACACCCTGGTCGTTCCCCAATGACCGCGGCGATCCGTACCAGCGGACTGGGGCGGCGCTTCGCCGGACGGCCGGTGCTCACCGGGGTGGACCTGGAGGTCCAGCAGGGTGATATCTTCGGGCTGCTGGGTCCGGACGGCGCCGGCAAGACCACCCTCATGCAACTCTTGGCGGCGATCCTGGATCCCAGCGCAGGCCAGGCGACGGTTCTCGGCTTCGACACGGTGCACCAGGCGGCCGAGGTGAATGCCCGGGTCGGCTACATGTCGCAGGGCTTCGCGCTCTATGACCGACTCAGCGTCCTCGAGAACCTGCAGTTTGCCGCCCGTATCCGCGGCGTCGAGGCGCAACGTTTCGCCGGCCGCAGTCACGAGCTGCTGGCCATGGCCGGGCTGCAGGCCTACCTCGATCGGCCGGCCGGCAAGCTCTCCGGCGGCATGCGCAAGAAGCTCTCGCTGTGCGCCAACCTGATTCATGCCCCGCCGTTGCTGCTGCTCGACGAGCTCAGCCTGGGCGTCGATCCCGTGTCGCGCCGTGAGCTCTGGCAACTGCTGCGGCGTTACCAGCAGCATGGCAGCACGGTGGTGGTCAGCACCCCCTACATGGACGAAGCGGAATACTGCGATCGGCTCGCCTTTCTCGACCAGGGCCGGGTACTGGCGGTGGACACCCCGACGCAGTTGCGGGCCCGGGTCCACGGGCGGATCTATGACCTGCGGACTTCCATGAGCACCGCCGTACAGGAAATCCTGCGCGACGCCCCCCAAGTGCTGAATCTGCAGTGGTTGGCGGACAGGTTGCGCATCCAGCTGCATCCCGGTACCGACCTGCCGCCGGCCACGCTGACGCGGCTGCGCGGTCTCGCCACGCTGGCTCCCGCCGCCCCGGGGCTGGAAGAGGCCTTCATCGCGCTGAGCACGGCGACGGCGCCGGCAGCGCCGCCGCCGGTGACACCGGCCGTCATGGAAACGCAGGGTGGCGAGGTGCGAGCAGAGCAACTCAGCGTGCGGTTTGGCGACTTCACCGCCGTCGACCGGGTTGCGGTCCGTGTGCCGCCGGGCGAGGTGATCGGCTGGCTGGGACCCAACGGGGCCGGCAAGACCACCCTGATGCGGGTCTTCTGCGGACTGCTGATGCCCAGCGACGGCGAGGCCTTCGTCGCCGGCCTTTCGGTGACCCGGCAGGCGCGTGCCCTGCGCAGCCGCATCGGTTACATGTCGCAGCGTTTCTCGCTCTACCCGGATCTCACGGTGGCCGAGAACCTGCGCTTCTTCGCCGGGGCCTACGGCCTTGGGGGCACACGTCGACGCCAGTCGATCGACTGGGCCAGTGGCATGACGGCCCTGATCGGAATGGAGGCACGTCGGGTCAGCGAGCTCTCGGCGGCGGTACGGCAACGCCTGGCACTGGCCTGCAGCATTCTGCACGGCCCGGCGGTGCTGTTTCTGGACGAGCCCACCTCCGGCGTCGATCCGCTCAACCGTCAGCGCTTCTGGCAGTTGATCCAGACCCTGGCCGGCGGCGGCATGACGGTATTCGTTACCACCCATTATCTGGAAGAGGCGAGCTACTGCCACCGACTGGGGTTGATGCATCAGGGCCGCCTGGTCGCCCTTGGCACCCTCGAACAGCTGCGCCAGGCACTGCGGCTGCCGGCCGACGCCGGCATGGAAGCGGTCTTCCTCGGCCATATCGAGCACGCACAGCGGGAGCTGGCATGATGAACCCGAGACGTATCGCCGCCGTGGCGGCCAAGGAGGCGAAAGAGGTACTGCGCGACCCGATCACCGTCGGCGTCGCACTGATCATGCCGTTGATCATGCTGCTGTTGTTCGGCTATGCGATCACGCTCGATGTCGACGACATCACGCTGGGCGTACTGGATGAGGACCGCACCCCCGCCAGCCGACAACTCACGGAAGCGTTCACGGCGAGCGGCTACTTCCAACTCGAGCGTGAGTTGACCGACCCGCATGCGGTGGAGCGGGCCCTGCAACGCGGCGAGATCCGCTTGGCGCTGATCATCCCGCCAGGTTTCGAACGTGCCCTTACCCGCCACGAGCCGAGTCCGGTCCAACTGCTGGTGGACGGCACCTATTCCGCCACGGCGACGCTGGTCAGCAGCCATGCGCTGAGCATCACCAGTGGCTTTGGCCATGAAGCGCCACCGCCGGCCCTGCAGCTGGAAACCCGCGTCTGGTACAACCCCTCGCTCAGCAGCGTGCACACCGTGGTGCCCGGCCTCTATGCCGTGATTCTCATGGCCTTCCCGCCCCTGCTCACCGCGCTCGCCCTGGTGCGGGAGAAGGAAACCGGCACCATTACGCAGATCTATGCCTCGCCGCTCTCCTCCGTCGAGTTTCTCGCCGGCAAGCTGATTCCCTACGCGATCATCGCCTTCGTGCAGATGGCGATGGTGATCGCCGTCGGTTTTCTCTGGTTCGGCGTGCCGTTCCAGGGCAGCGTCGCTTTCCTGTTGGCGATATCGCTGCTGTACGTGCTCTGTACCCTGGGGATCGGCCTGCTGGTGTCGGCCGTGACCCGTACCCAGCTGGTCGCCCTGCTGGCCGTGCTGATCATGACCCTGATGCCCTCCCTCCTGTTCTCGGGCATGCTGTTCCCGATCTTCACCATGCCCTATGTGGTCCAGCTCTACACCCTGGCCTTTCCGGGCCGCTACTTCGTCGACATCTCCCGTGGCGTGGTGCTCAAGGGCGTCGGGCTCGAGGTCCTGTGGCCGAGCATCGCCATCGTCGCCGTCTACACCCTGCTGGTCTTCGCCCTGGCGGCCTGGCGGCTGAAGAAGAAGGTGGCCTGATGCGCCTGTCGAGCCTGTTGCACAAGGAGCTGATCCAGTTCTTCCGCGATCCCGTGGTGCTGTTCCTGATCCTCTGGCTCTACACCATCGAGGTGATGATCTGCGCCTATGCCCTGGGCATGGAGATGCGCGACCTGCCGCTGGCGGTGGTCGATGCCGACGAGAGCCCGGCCAGCCGCCGCCTGATCGATGACTTCGTCGCAGGCGGCAACTTCCGCCTGGTGGCGCACCTGCGCGATGTTGCGGCGGCCGAGCCGTACCTGGAACGGGGCGAGGCACAGGCGGTGCTTGTCATCCCCGTCGATTTCGAAACCGAACTCCAGCGCGGCGGCGGTCAGGCCCTGCAGTTCCTGGTCGACGGCAGCAACGCCAACACGGCCGCCGTCGCCCGGGGCTATGCGCTGCAGACGATGGAGGCCTTGCGGATGCGCCGGGGGACACTCGACGCGCGACAATTAGCGACGGTAGCCGCGCAGCTGCGCACCTGGTACAACCCGGACCAGACCAACGTCAGCTTCACGGTACTGGCGATGATCGCCCTGGCGGGATTGATGATCGGCGTTGTTCACCCTGCGGCCTCCATCGTCCGCGAGAAGGAGGTCGGCACCATCGAGCAGCTCATGGTCACGCCCATTCGCCGTGGCGAACTGTTCATCGCCAAGACCATGCCCACCCTGTTGATCGGATTAGTCGCCGTACTCCCCAGCCTGGCGCTGGTCGGCTGGTTCGGCGTGCCGGTCAGAGGCAGCCTGCCGCTGTTCTTCGCCCTGACCGCGCTGTTTCTGCTCAGTGCCATCGGCCTCGGCGTGCTGGTGGCGGCGGTTTCGCGAACCCTGCAGCAGGCCCTGCTGCTCGCCTTCTTCGGCCTGTTCCCGCTGATGTTCCTGTCCGGCACCGTGGTGCCGGTGGAGAGCATGCCGGAACTCCTTCAGCGGCTGTCGCTGGCCAGTCCACTGCGACACTACCTGGAGATCACCCTGGGCATCTTCCTCAAGGGGGCGGGCATGGAGATCCTGTGGCCCCATGCCCTCGCCCTGGTGGCGATCGGTATGCCCCTGTACCTGGCGGCGTGGTTGATCTTCCGGCGCTGGCTGTAAAACCCCTGCTGCCCCCTGCCGTGGCCGGGGACAGGGTTGTGTTCACCGCTGCGCGTGGAGTTGGCGCCACTCACTCCACCATATCGTTTCGCCCCCTCCTCTCGACCTTGCGCTATCGTTTGCCCCTACCACCTGGCGGAGTCTGATGACAGCTCCAGGGCTCATGATTGACATTGTCCTTCACGTTCTGGTCGACAAACCGGTAATGCTCTTCCTTGAATCGGGTCCACCAGTCATGACTGATTTCGACAGCATGCTTCTTCAGAATATCTTCTACGCAATCAAGGCAAATTCTCGATGCATCATATGCTAGATCCAACCTTCTTTTGCGTGCGTCGAAGGACACGCTGTCCAGCCCATAAAGCTTGTCGATATCGGCGACAGCCGTTCGAATCGCACCCTCATCGTTAGGCTCCAGCTTCAGGTGCCGGGTCACCAGATTGATCTCGGATACGCCCAGGCGATGATCTTTATCACTCATGGAGAGTCCTCCTCTGCTGCCAAGCTTGCGTCGCGCTCAGACTTGATCAACTACCGCCATGGACAGTGCGCAACCATTCTCGGCGTTCATGTCTCGTGCCCTCCCTTGCCGTGCCTGCCATGCCCTCTGTGCATGAATAGATGCATCAATGGACAGGCCAACAGGATGAGAAACGGCAGAAACTGTATGAAGTGAACCCTGTGCTCGGCCCAGAGCAGGTACACCACGAAGGCGAGAAGGAGTCCCAGCGGCAACCAGAAGCGGATTGGCTGCAGGCCACCGGAACCGAAGGGGGCTTGTCGTATTCCATGGTTCACCTCGCATGGTGGAGTGCGGCCATCTCGAGAGGCAATCAGATAAGCCTTGCATGCCAATGGGGGCCAGCAATGCGCGACAATGGCATGCCGACAAATCCAGTATGGCAATGGACGACGCCGACCGCGTTGATGCAGATCAAGCGCCGGTGTGTTCTGGCCAAGCCCAGTTCACGGCGCCGCCCGGGGACAGAAGCACATGGCATCTCACGTCACAACAGTACACGGACGCCAGCCACGATGCCGGTATCTTCGGTGGCATCACCACCGGCACGCGAAAGATCGGCGGTATCCCCATACTGTTTTTCCCAGTAGGCACCCAGGTAAGGAGCAAACCGGCGAGTCACCTCATATCCCAGTCGCATACCGACCCGCACGGAATTGAGCCCCTGGCCGACCCCGAATTCCTCGACCTCACTCCCGGCCACGGCAATCTCGGTGCGCGGTTGCAGGTAGAGACGCTGGGTGAGGCGCAGATCATACTCACCCTCGAAGCTCGCCGAGACGTCGCCCTCTTCGCTGACCTGGAGTGCCACGTCGGTCTCGATCCCGTAGGGCATCACCCCCTGCAGGCCGATCACGCCGTAGAAGCGCTCGGGATGGTCGTTCGAGAACACACCGCCCTGGTAGCCGATGCCACCCTGCAGTTCCCAGAAATCGGCAATCAGCCGGCTGTAGAGCAACTCCAGCGATTCGAACTCGGCATCCTCACCGTCGCCCTGGACGTTCTCGCCTTCGCTCTTGAGATACACGCGGTTGATGTCGCCGCCGTACCAGGCCTGGAAGTCCCAGACCAGCGCCTCGTCCCCCTTGTCGGGAACGACATACTCGAGGCGGTCGAAGAGCGCCGCTCCCGTGTTGTGTTCCATCATCGGCGAGGGCCAGTCGGCCGGGGCGTCATAGCCATCCTGGGCGTGGGCCCCGGCCACCGTCAGCAAGGCAAGGGCGGCGCAGGTAACGGGCACTGTAGTTCTGGTTTTCATGCGAACTCCTTACGAGACCTTGACGACCCGGAACATGCCGGCATCCATGTGGTAGAGGAGATGACAGTGGAACGCCCAGCTGCCCTCGGCATCGGCGGTGATCAAGGCCGAGACCCGCTCCCCCGGCTTGATGTTCAAGGTGTGCTTGCGGGGAATCAGCTCACCGGCGCCGTTCTCCAGTTCCATCCACATGCCGTGCAGGTGGATGGGGTGCTCCATCATGGTGTCGTTGATCAGGATCAGGCGCAGGCGCTCGTCCTTGCGGAAGTGGATGGGACCGGTGACCTCGCTGAACTTCTTGCCGTCGAAGGACCACATGTAGCGTTCCATGTTGCCGGTCAGATGCAGCTCCAGCTCACGGCCCGGTTCACGGCGGTCGGGCCACGGCGTGAACGCCTTGAGGTCGCGATACACCAGCACGCGGCGCTCGTCAGGATCGATGCCGATACCGGCCTGGTCGTATTGGGAGCCGGGCTGAGCGACACCAGCGGGAAGCATGGCGCCCTCGCCGTCTCCAGAAGGCGGGGCGCCGCCGTGGTCCATGTCCGGCATGCTGGCGTGATCCATGCCCTCCATGCTGGCGTGATCCATGCCCGGCATGCTGGCGTGATCCATGCCCGGCATGCTGGTGTGATCCATGCCCTCCATGCTGGCGTGATCCATGTCCGGCATGCTGGCGTGATCCATGTCCGGCATGCTGGCGTGATCCATGCCCTCCATGCTGGCGTGGTCCATGCCGCCATGCGCCCCCATCGCCTCCATGCCCCGGTCGGCAATCCGCCTACGCTCCGGGATGGCCGCCGCCATCCCCTCGCGGGGCGCCAGGGTGCCGCTGGCGTAGCCGCTGCGATCCATGGCCTCGGCGAACAGGCTATAGGCGGTATCGGCTTCGGGCGTGACGAGCACGTCATAGGTCTCGGCGACGCCGATGCGGAACTCGTCGACGGGCACGGGCTGTACCGGCTGGCCGTCGGCGGCCACCACGGTCATCTTCAGCCCGGGGATGCGCACGTCGAAGTAGGACATCGCCGAGCCATTGATCACGCGCAGACGAACCCGCTCGCCGGGCTGGAACAGCGCCGTCCAGTTCTCTCCCGGGGCATGCCCGTTGAGCAGGTAGGTATAGGTGCTGCCGGTGACGTCGGCGATATCCCGTGAGCTCATGCGCATCCGGGCCCACATGGCACGCATCCTGGCCGTGTCGGCGAAGCCGTCGGCGCGTGCGTCGGCCAGGAAGTCGGCGATGGTGCGCTCCTGGAAGTTGTAATACCCCTCGGCGGTCTTCAAGTTACGGAAGACACTGGCCGGATCCTCGAAGGTCCAGTCGGTGAGCAGCAGCACGTGCTCGCGGTCGTAGCGGAAGGGTTCCCGCTCGGCGGCATCGATGATCAGCGGCCCGGCATGGCCGAGCTGCTCCTGCATCCCCGAGTGGCTGTGGTACCAGTAGGTGCCACTCTGGCGGACCGGAAACCGGTAGGTGAAGGTTTCCCCCGGTTCGATGCCGGCGAAGCTGACCCCCGGCACGCCATCCTGTTCCGCCGGCAGGATCAAGCCATGCCAGTGGATGGACGTCGGCTCCTCGAGCAGGTTGGTGACCCTCAGGACGGCATCCTGCCCCTCCTTGAGCCGGATCAAGGGGCCGGGGCTGGTGCCGTTGATGCTGATCGGGCGGGCGGCCCTGCCGTCGATGGGCAGTGACTCCCGGCGGATGGCCAGCGAGACCTCGGGGCCGGTTTCCACCCCCTTGGGGTAGGGGTTGGCCTGGCCCCAGGGATTGGCCCAGGCCGGCCGCAGGCCCAGAGAGGCCGTGCTCAGCCCAAGGGCGGCACCGCCCATGAGGAGCTGACGGCGCGAGAGAGGGAAAGCCGCCGCTTTCGAGCTTGCCATGCGTGTCTCCTGTCAGGGATGAAACAGGAGTCGATAGTGACCCAGCAAGCTGAAACAAGGCTGAACGGCACCGTCAGGGGGCCGGATCGCCATGCGCAAGGGTGATCACCACCCGCAGGCCTCCTCGCCCACCGACCTCGAACTTCAGCACGCCACCGTACTGCTCGACCAGTTGCCGCAGGATGGAGAGCCCCAGCCCGTGGCCGGGTCTGCCCTCGTCGAGGCGAAGGCCTCGCCTGCCCAGCAGGACGATGTCTTCCGCGGAGACCCCGGGACCATCATCCTCGACGGTGAGCGTCAACGATTCCGCCAGTTCCAGACGACAGACCACCTCGCGATCGGCCCACTTGCCCGCATTGTCGAGTACGATGCCCAGCATCTCGGTGAAATCCTGGCGCTCCACGCTCACGCTGGCCTCTGCTGCCGGTATTGCCGCGAGGCGAAAGCACTTGTCGGGATACAGGGCGCCGAACATGTCGATCAATGTCTCGGCCTCGCGCCGGATAAGGGTCCGCTGACCGGTATAGGGCCCCGCGATACGAGAGCGACGCAGCTCGGACTCGAGCTGGGCATGCATGTCTTCCAGGCGGAGCAGCATTTTCGCCCGACGCCCGTCATCGATGGGACGGGAGCCTCTCAGCACCTGGGTGACGGCGGCCAGCGGCGTCTTCAGGGCATGCGACAGGTTGGCGACGGATTCGCGGGAGCGTTGCAACCGCCGGTCATGATCGTCCATGAAACGGTTGAGCTGCGCCACCAGGTTGTCGAGTTCGGCGGGGGTGTCGAGGCGCAGTCGCTCCCGATCTCCCGACTGCAGCTCGTCGAGCTGTCGCTGAAGCCGGGACAACGGCCGCAACCCCCGGTTGACGGCGATCAGATTGAGCGCGACCAGCAGCAGCAGCAGCACGCCGGCGATTCCCCCCACCCACCAGTGCAGCGTGGTCAGCCCCGCCGCCACCTGGGCGAAGTCTTCGCCGATGAGCAGCACCCCGGAGCGGCCATCGAGAGTGAACACCTTGCGATAGGCCAGCAGTTGCCGACCCTGCCAATGGATATCGACGAGGGTGTCGTCTTCTCCTTTCAGGTGGGGTTCCAGCAGCGCCAGCCAGCGAGGGTGGGAGGTGGTGATCACGCCATCCAGCCGCAGCGCATAGAGGTGATGAAAGACCTGGTACCCCCCGCCAGCCGACTCGAGCCAGGCGGGAAGCGAGCCCTGCTCCTGGCGAAACTGCTGCAGCGTGTGCTCGGCCTCCTGGCGCAGACGTTCGCCGAGAAAGTCGCGGGCGAGATCGTGCAGCAGGATACCGTGCAAGAGCCAGGTGACGCCGACCACGATCAAGGCCACGCCGCCCAGCCAGGTGAGCAGGCGAAAGCGCAGGCTGCGCCGGTCAACGTGACGCAAGCAGGTACCCCTGGCCGCGGCGTGTCTGAATGACATCCTTGCCGAGTCGCCGGCGCAATCGGCCGATATAGACCTCCACCAGATTAGGCGCCGCGGCGTCCTGGTCCAGGGCGTAGAGCTGGTCGAGCAGCTGCGACTTGGAGAGCACGCGATCGGGGTGGTGCATCAGGTAGCGGAGCAGCCGAAACTCGGTGGCCGTCAGGACCTGCCAGGTGGCGCCATCCGTGCTGACCCGCTGGGTATGCTCGTCGAGCTGGAGCCCATTGACGGTCAATATCTGCGTCAGGCCGCCCGACCGCCGCCTGAGCAGGGCATGCAGCCTGGCCAGCAACTCGGCCTCGTGAAAGGGCTTGGTCAGATAGTCGTCGGCACCGCGGCGCAGGCCGATGACCTTGTCTTCCCAGGTGTCGCGGGCCGTGAGGACCAGGATGGGCAACCGATGTCCCTGCTCACGCCAGCGTTGCAACAGGTCGAGACCCGAGCCATCGGGCAGGCCGAGGTCGACAATGGCCAGGGCATACTCCTCGGTGGCCATCAACGATTCGGCCACGCGAATGCTCGTGGCCGAATCGACGCTATAGCCGTCGTCTCCCAAGGCCTCCGCCAGGCTTTCGGCCAGCAGATCATCGTCTTCGAGAAGCAACAGCTTCATGCGTTCAACCCCGGATGTGGATGTCTCCCGCCATGCCGGATTCATAGTGGCCGGGAAGATTGCAGGCGAATTCCAGGGCGGTGACGTCCTGGGAGGCGGTCCACACCAGGGTGGCAGTTTCGCCCGGCGCGATGGTCACCGAAGGCATCTGGCCACCGTGCTCGCCTTCCGCCATGTCGTGCCCCCCGTGACCGCCGTGACCGCCGTGACCGCCCGACCCCATCGCCTGCATCATCTCGCGGTGCTCCTCCTGGGCCTCGGCATCACCGATCACGAACTCGTGCTCGAGGTTGCCGGTGTTGGTGATCTCGAATTTCACCGTCTCGCCCGGCTTGATGTTCAGCTCGCCGGGGGTGAACCACATATCGCCGGCCTCGAAGCTGATGGTGCGGTCGACCTGGACATCGCCCGGGTCACCCTGGTGACCACCACCATGCTCCCCCGCACCCAGGGCGGCGGTGGAGAACACCCCAAAGGCCATCGTCAGCAGCATCTTACGCATGTGAATCCCTCTTGTAGTCGTCAGTGGAACATCCGTTATAAGCCCCGACCCTGAAACGGGGCTGAAAAGTATCACGATACGCCACTTGCCGTGCCAGCGAGGCTCAACGAAGGGTGGCACACTAGGCCGGCTCCGGCCGTGTCGCCTCGTCCACCGGCCGGCGGCGCGACCAGGCGATCAGTGCCGCGCCGGCGGCGAGCATCGGCAGCGTCAGCAGCATGCCCATGGTCACCCAGCCGAAGGCGATGAAGCCGATATGCGCGTCGGGCAGACGTACGAACTCCACCGCGAAGCGGAAGACCCCGTACAGCAGCAGGAACAGCCCCGAGATCAGCCCCCTCCGCCGGGGCTCGCTGGAAAGCCACCACAGTACGGCGAACAGCACCACGCCCTCCAGGGCGAACTCGTAGAGCGCCGAGGGGTGGCGCGGCTCCGGCCCCATGTGCGGGAACGGCATGGCCCAGGGCAGCTCGCTGACGCGGCCCGGCAACTCGTGGTTGATGAAATTGCCGAGGCGCCCCGCCCCCAGGCCGATCGGCACCAGGGGAGCGATGAAGTCGGTGAGCTGGAAGAAGGCGAGACGGTGCCTGCGGGCGAACAGCAGCGCCGCGATCAGCACGCCCGCCAGGCCACCGTGGAAGCTCATCCCCCCTTCCCAGACGCTGAACAGCCACAGCGGATTGGCCAGGAACTGCTCCATGCCATAGAAGAGGACGTAGCCCAGGCGCCCGCCGAGCACGACCCCCAGGGCGCCATAGAAGAGCAGGTCGCCGATGTCGTCGCGACTCAGTCCCAGGCGATGGGCGCGATGCCGGCCCAGCCACCAGGCGGCGACGAAGCCGACCACGTACATCAGGCCATACCAGTGGACCTGCAACGGTCCGATGCCGATGGCCACGGGGTCGATCTGGGGATACTGGATCATGTGATGTCCCTTTCTGTGTCAATCGTGGGTTGCGCGGAACGCTCGCTCACAGCGGCGACCAGTCCTGCCCGCCGTTGGTGCTGAGCAGCAGCCGACCCTGGTCATCCGCCGCCACGAGCCGGGCAGGATCATCGGGGGCCACCGCCAGGTGGGTCAGGTAGCGCTCGCCCCAGTCGCCGTTGACCACCTCCCACTGGCGGGTGGCTTCATCGGCGCGGATCAGGCCGACACCGAGCATGAAGGCATAGAGCTCCTCGCCATCGGCCACCACCAGGCTGACGGGGCGACGCTCGGGATGCAGCTGGCGCCAGCGCTCGCCGCCATTCGGGCTCATCAACAGCCCCCCCTTGGTCGCGGCATAGAGATGCTGCGGGTCGCGACTGGAGGCCGCCAGCCCGATCAACCCGTCCGGCACGGGCGCCTGCACCCGCCAGCCCTGGCCACCGTCTCGGCTGACCTGCAGCCGGCCGGCATGGACCCCGTAGAGCACGTCCGGGTCGGCCTCGCTGATGGTCAGCTGGTGGAAGTCCACCGGCCCGTCGACACCCGACGCGCGCTGTTCCCAGTTCCGGCCGCCGTCACTGGAGACCAGCACGCCGAGATTGCCGCCACGCGCCGGATGGCCGCTGGAGAAGAGCGTCTCGGCGTCCTGGGGGTGTGGCGTGAAGCCCATGAAATCGTGGGTCTCGTTCGAGACCTGGCGGGCCAGGCCATCGCCACCGACCACATGGAAGCCATGGTGGGTGGCCAGCAGGATCCGCTCGCTATCGGCGCGATCGAAGGCCAGGCCATGGATATGGGTCTGCTGGCGCAACTGCTCCAGGCTGGTGCCCTCTGGCTCGCTGGAGCAGCCGGCCAGCAGCGCGGCAACCAGCAACAGGGGGGTGAGAGCGCTGCGGAACAGGCCCGGTCGGTCGGCGAAATGGGAGCTGCGGGGCAGCGGCCAGGAAGCGGAGAGAGCTCCCCCACCCAGGGCGGAATAGCGCAGGAAATCAATGCGTTGCATGGGAATCTTCCTCGTGGTTCGAACAGCCATTACCCCTCGCACACGACGAGCGGCGTCGTCAGGGACGGGTGTTCAAGCGCGAGGAGGCCGCTCGAGGCGGTCGGGCACGCGGCGCGGAAAGGACTCGGCCACCGCCCAGCGCGGTTCGTGGGACGGCGCCGGGCCGGCGTCGAAGGCCTGCGGGCTACCGTTGCAGACGGAACAGGGAGCCCAACAGGTCATGGTCTCCATGGAGGACTCGGTCAGGCCGTCGTCATGTTGGGCCCGCTCGGTCGAATCCATCATGGCGGCATGAGACCCCATGCATTCCTCCCCCTCGTATACCCAGGCACTCACCGCCGCCTGCGGCAGCGCCAGGGCGATACCGAACAGCAGGCAGAGCAGCCAGTGGAGAGGACGATCAGGCATGGGCGATGTGTCAACCGGTCCAGAGAGTGTCGAGGCACCGAAACGCTAGTCTTCCACGCCCCCCTTCGGGGCGCAAGTCGCACACTACGACCAATGGCCCGGATGTTGGTTCACGAAATAAGCCGCAGAAAACCAGCGGCCTGTACCCCGTGTACGACTCGATGTTCGACACCCGGGTTGATACACGTCAAGTAGTGCCACGCCGAATTCGACTACGCTGAAGTGGCTTCATCCAACAGGGAGCGCCTCTCCATGGGTACGCCGTCTGCAGTATCCCGACCTCGCACGGCTCCCGGCTCCGCACGGGGTCGATGCTGGCTGGCCGCCCTGCTGGGGCTGGCGATGCTGCTGACCGCTTCCCTGACCATGGCCCATACCATCGCGACCGACGCCCAGGCATTCCAGGGCCCCGGCGTCGCGGGCATGGCGACCGATCACGACCAGCACTGCCACCACGGGCATGGCAACCACCCGGTCGGTAGCGCCCTGCTGCGCATGGAACGCCTGGACCTCGAGCCCGAGCCCTTCCCCGTCTCCGTGGCCGACATGGTCACGGCCCCCCGGGTCGTGGCCCTTAGCGGCACCCCGAGGACCCGCCCCGATCCTTCTCCGGTTCCCGTTTACCTGCTGACCCGACGACTCAGATCCTGAGCGTTTGGCGATCCGGCCCGTGTGCGATACCGCCATGGGGCGTGATCGTGCGGCAGTCCCCGCGGCAGCCCGCCGCACCCATCCAGACGACGACCAAATGATGGGCCACCGTGCCCGCAAGGAGAAACACCATGAACACTCGCAAGCGCACTCTCGCGCTCGGCCTGGCCCTGGCACTCGGTGCCGGTGGCGCCGGATTCGCCATCGCCCATGGCATGCCGGGCGGCATGATGGGGTATGGCCAGGGCGGCATGGGCCCCGGCATGATGGGTGGCGGCATGGGGCCCGGCATGATGGGCGGCGGCATGGGGCCCGGCATGATGAGTGGCGGCATGGGCCCCGGCATGATGGGTGGCGGCATGATGCCCTGTCCGATGATGGGCGGCCCCGGCATGGGCATGATGCAGCAGTTGCTCACCCCTGAGCAGCACGACGAGATGCGCGAGCTGATGCAGCAACACCGCCCTACCCAGCTCGAACACATGGGCCAGATGCTGGACCTGCATGATGAGCTGGTGAGCCAGATGCAGCAGGCACGTCCCGATCCGGAGGCCGTGCAGGAACTCCACGGCCGCATGGCGGAGTTGCAAGGCGAGATGCTGGCCGAGCAAGTTCGCCAGCGTAACGCCATGCATGACCTGCTCACCGACGAACAGCGCCAGCAACTCCAGGAGGCCATGCCCTACCGCTTCCGAGAGTGACGACAGGTGCGCCCACCATGCCGGCGGGCGACTCGAGAGGAGGCAGGCAACCCGGCGGGTTGCCTGTCAGGTTCGATGCACGGCGGGAGACACCTTCATGGCCAATGAACACTCGACCTCCAGGATCGAACTGACGGTCCCCGGCATGGGCAGCGACCACTGTGCCGGCATCGTGCGCAAGACGCTCCAGCGCCTGCAAGGCGTGGACGAGATCCACACCAACATCGCCAGCCACCGGGTCAGCGTGACCGTCGACGAAGGCGGTCCCGATGGCGAGGCATTGAAAATCGCCGTGGAGGGCGCCGGCTACGA
>NZ_JASCQN010000049.1:0-77378 GCF_030010475.1 Halomonas kalidii
TGAACTGACCCCCAATAGTTGGACGGTTCGTTCAGCCGGCGCCCAAGGCCTGAGTCCTGTACTGTACGGGGCTCAGGCCTTTTAGTTTCAGCCTGATGCGCTCGTGGTTGTAGTAATGGATGTAACGATCGAGGCCTTGCTGCAACTGCTCAACCGTATCGAACCGGTTCAGGTGGAAATACTCGGCCTTCAGGGTGCCGAAGAAGCTCTCCATGGCGGCATTGTCCAAGCAGTTGCCCTTGCGTGACATGCTCTGGGTCAGCGCCTGTCCTGCCAACAGGGCGCGATAGGTGGGATGCTGGTAATGCCACCCCTGATCGGAATGCAGCAGTGGCCGGTCCGAGTGCTTCAAGCGGGCAAAGGCCTGCTGCAGCATGTGCTTCACCAGTGAGAGTACGGGACGCCTGCTGGTCTGATAGGCGACGATCTCGCCGTTGTAGAGATCCATGATGGGGGACAGATACAGCTTCTGTCCGTCGACGTTGAACTCCGTGATGTCGGTCACCCACTTCTGATTCGGTCCTTCTGCCTGAAACTGCCGGTCGAGTACGTTGGGAGCCACATGTCCCACTGCTCCTCGGTAGGCGCGATACCGCTTTGGGCGAACCAGGGACTTCAAGCCCAGCTGTTGCATCAAGCGCTGGACGGCCTTGTGGTTGATCACTTCACCTGCCTGCCGTAGGGCAGCAGTGATGCGGCGATAACCATAGCGCCCTTTGTGGCTATCGTAGATCGCCCGGATACGCGCCTTCAGGGGCGCGCACTGATCGTCAGCGCCCAGGGCCTTGAGCTGGTAGTAGAACGTGCTGCGCGGTAGCTCTGCCGCACGCAGCAGCAGAGCCAGCGAATGCTCGTGCCTTAACCCTTGGACGGCTTGGGCTTTCTGCCCTGCGTTGCCGCCTGCTTCTCCCGGATCAAGGCATCGAGCTTTTTTAGATAGGCGTTCTCCGCCCGCAGATACGCCAACTCTTTGAGCAACTCCTCATGAGAGCGCTCTTCATCAGGTGGGGGTGGTGGTGAAGGCGGCTTTTTGACCATCGGGCGGCGTCCCTTTCGCTTTGGCGATAACGCAGTCAGGCCACCACTATGGTACTGCTGCTCCCATATGCCAATAGCGGCATCTCCGCGAATATCGAACAGGGTGGCAGCCTGCCGGCGTGACAAGCCATCTCGCCACATTCTCTCGAGTACCGCCAGCTTGAAGGCAGCACTGTAGTGACTGTACTTCTTGCCTAGCCCCGGCGCGCCATGCTGGCGGTAGCGTTCCCGCCATTTACGCACCAGGGAATGGTCAAGGCGATGCTGGCGAGCCACCTCGCGTAGGCTAGTGTCCTCATGCAAACACTGCTGCACCACTAGCAGCTTGAACCACTCGTCGTATCGATTGCTCATAGAAACACCCCGAGGGTTGGATTAGGTGTCCAACTTTCGGGGTGCAGTTCAACTGAGCGGGGTTTCATTCTTCCAGCTTCTAGCTTCAGGCTTCGAGCTTACCCAAGCAGATGCTCGACGGCGGCGCGCTCCTGGCGCAGCTCGTCTTCGGTGGCCTTCATCTTCTGCTTGCTGAAGTCGTCGAGCGCGAGGCCCTGGACGATCTCGTAGGCGCCGTTCTTGCACACCACCGGGTAGGAGTAGATGATGCCCGGCTCGATGCCGTAGCTGCCGTCGGCCGGGATCGCCATGCTGACGATGCCGCTGCTGCCCAGCGCCCAGTCACGCATATGGTCGATCGCGGAGGAAGCCGCAGACGCTGCAGAAGACGCGCCACGGGCCTTGATGATGGCGGCGCCACGCTGCTGCACGTCGGGGATGAAGGTGGTCTCGTACCAGTCACGCTCGACCAGCTCGGCGGCGGGCGTACCGGCGACCTTGCAGTGGGCGATGTCGGGGTACTGGGTGGCGCTGTGGTTGCCCCAGATGATCATGCCTTCCACGTCGGTGACGTGCTTGCCGGTCTTCTGGGCCAGCTGGGTCAACGCACGGTTGTGGTCCAGGCGGGTCATGGCGGTGAACTGGCCCGGGTTCAGGTCCGGCGCATTGCAGGAGGCGATCAGGGCGTTGGTGTTGGCCGGGTTGCCGACCACCAGCACCTTGACGTCGCGGCTGGCGTTGTCGTTCAGGGCCTTGCCCTGCACGGAGAAGATCGCCGCGTTGGCTTCCAGCAGGTCCTTGCGCTCCATCCCCGGGCCGCGCGGACGGGCACCGACCAGCAGGGCGTAGTCGGCATCCTTGAAGGCGACGTTGGCGTCGTCGGTGGCAACGATGTCCTGTACCAGCGGGAAGGCGCAGTCGTTGAGCTCCATCACCACGCCGTTCAGGGCCTCCAGCGCCGGGGTGATCTCGAGCAGCTGCAGGATCACCGGCTGGTCCTTGCCGAGCATGTCGCCGGAGGCGATGCGGAAGGCCAGCGAGTAGCTGATGTTGCCGGCAGCGCCGGTGATGGCAATACGGACGGGCTGTTTCATGGGTGCTCCTTCGGTTGTCGCCGTGAGGATGAGCCTGGCGGGAGCGGTGCCCGCCCCGGCCGGGATTCGAACCGCCAAGATGGTATGCCTGCAGTGCACAAAACTCAATGCGACGTGCGACTAGGGCGGCCCGGCGGCCTCGCATTCCCCGGCCCGAGACACCCCCTCCGCCACTGAGCTATCCTGTGTCGATTCTCCACGCCATCGCCACCCGAACATCGTGCCGAACCAGGGAAGGTCCGAATGTCTCGCCGTCTCCCTCCGCTTTCCGTACTGCTGGCCATCGGCCTGGTACTGCTGCTGCTGCTGTGGCTCGCGCTGGGCGACCTGGAGCGGTTCCGTGAAACCGCCCCCTCCGCCGCCGAGGCCGAGACGGTGGAGCCGCCACGGGTCGAAGTGGTCGAACGCCGGGCCGAGGCCCACTCCCCGCGACTCGTGGTACAGGGCCAGCTCGAGGCCCACCGCGAGCTGGAGCTACGCGCCCGCCAGGCCGGGCGGGTGGCGGCACTGCCCGTGGCCCTGGGCAGCCAGGTCGAGCGTGGCGAGGTGCTCCTCGAGGTCGCCGGGGACGAGCTGCCCGAGCGGCTCGAGCAGGCCAAGGCGGAGCTCGCCCTGGCCCGGGCGGAGCTGGCCGGGGCGGAGGACCTGCGCCGGCGCGAACTGATATCGAATATCGACTACCTGCGCCTGCAGAGTGGCGCCGCCCGAGCCGTGGCCGAGGTGGCCGCCCTGCGCCGCCAACTCGACGAGACCCGTCCGGCCGCCCCCTTCGATGGCGTGCTCGACCGCCTCGACGTGGAGCCCGGCGACCTGTTGCAGGTCGGCGAGAGTTGGGGGCGCCTGGTCGACGACACCCGCCTGATCGCCAGCGGCTGGGTCCCCCAGCGGCAGGCCCTGGGCCTCGCCCCGGGGCTGGCCACCGAGGTGCGCCTGCTCGACGGCTCGCACCTTCCGGGCGAGCTGACCCATGTGGCCAGCCGTGCCGACGAGAGCACCCGCAGCTTCCGCATCGAGGTCGCGACGGACAACCCCGAGCGACGCCGCCTGGCCGGTGCCAGCGCCAGCCTGATCGTCACCCTGCCCGAGCGCCGGGTGCATCGCCTCTCGCCGGCCCTGCTCGAACTCGACGAGGAGGGCCGGCTGGCGGTCAAGCATCTCGACGATGACGACCGCGTGCGGCGCGATCGCGTCGAGCTGGTCGATGCGGATACCGGGGAGGCGCGGGTCGCCGGCCTGCCCGAGCGGGTGCGGCTGATCACCCTGGGCGGCGGCTTCGTCGCCCCCGGCGACCGGGTCACACCGGTCCCCGCCGAGGCGATGCCGGAGGCGGAAAGCCCCCTCGCCCCGCCGGAGCCACGCTGACGTGCGCGGGTTGATCGAGGCGGCACTGGACCGCTCGCGTACCACCCTGCTGCTGCTCGCCGCGCTGCTGCTCGCCGGCCTGGCGGCCTGGCAGGCCGTGCCCAAGGAGGCCAACCCCGACGTTCCGATTCCGCTCATCTATGTCTCCCTGACGCTCGAGGGGGTGAGCCCGGAGGATGGCGAACGCCTGCTGGTGCGCCCCATGGAGCAGGAACTGCGCTCCATCGAGGGGCTGCGCAAGTTGACCTCCCAGTCGAGCGAGGGCCACGCCTCGGTGATGCTGGAGTTCGACGCCGGCTTCGACCCCGACCAGGCGCTCACGGACGTCCGTGAGCAGGTCGACATCGCCCGGGCCGAGCTCCCGGGCGAAGCCGACGAACCACGGGTGATGGAGATCAACGTAGGGCTCTTCCCGGTGCTCTCCCTCGGCCTCTCGGGCCCCCTGGAAGAGTCGCAGCGGCTGGCGGTGGCACGCCGGCTCGAGGAGGAGATCGAAGGCATCGCCGGGGTGCTCGAGGTCGAGATCGGCGGAGCGCGCGAGGACCTGCTGGAGATCGTCGTCGACCCCCTGGTGCTCGACAGCTACGGGGTCGACTTCGACACCCTGTTCAACATGGTCAACCGCAACAACCGCCTGGTGGCGGCGGGCAGCCTCGACACCGGGGCCGGCCGCCTGGCGCTCAAGGTGCCCGGGGTGATCGAAAGCCTCGGGGACGTCATGGGCATGCCGGTAAAGGTCGACGGCGACCGGGTGGTGACCTTCGGCGACGTGGCCTGGATCCGCCCCACCCTCAAGGACCCCGAGGGCTTCGCCCGCATCGACGACCAGCCGGCCCTGGTGCTGGAGATCTCCAAGCGCGCCGGCGCCAATATCATCGCCACCATCGATCAGGTGCGCGCCCTGCTCGACGAGGCCACCGCCCTGATCCCCGACGAGCTCGAGATCACCACCATCATGGACCAGTCCGAGACCGTCGAGCAGATGCTCTCGGAGTTGCTCAACAACGTGCTCACCGCCGTGGCGCTGGTGCTGGTGGTGATACTGGCCGCCATGGGAGTACGCTCGGCGCTGATGGTGGGACTGACCATCCCCGGCGCCTTTCTCACCGGCATCCTGCTGATCTGGGCGATCGGCTATACCCTCAACATCGTGGTGCTGTTCTCGCTGATCCTGGTCGCCGGCATGCTGGTCGACGGCGCCATCGTGGTCAGCGAGCTGGCCGACCGCCACCTGCGCCAGGGCCAGGCCCCACATGATGCCTGGATCAACGCCGCCGCGCGCATGAGCTGGCCGGTGACCGCCTCCACCGCCACTACCCTGGCGGTGTTCGTGCCGCTGCTGTTCTGGCCCGGCGTGGTGGGCGAGTTCATGAAGTATCTGCCGGCCACCGTGATCCTCTGCCTGCTCGCCTCGCTGGCCATGGCGCTGGTGTTCCTGCCCACCCTGGGGGGAGTGTTCGGCGTCCGGGCCGCGCGGGCGGTCCGCAACGACGAGATGGTCACCGCCGGCGGGCGGCTCTACCGCCACCTGCTGGCCCGGTTGCTGGCCAGGCCGGGGCTGACCCTGCTGATCGCCCTGCTGCTGATGGCGCTGATCTACACGGCCTACGCGCGCTTCAACCACGGGGTCGAGTTCTTTCCCAGCGTCGAGCCCGACAATGCCCAGGTGCTGGTGCGCTCCCGCGGCGACTTCTCCGCCGCGGAGAAGGATGCCGTGGTACGGCGGGTCGAGACCCGGCTCGCCGGCATGGGCGAGGTCGAGGCCCTCTATGCCCGCTCCTTCACGGCGCCCGACGAGCAGCTCGGTGCCGACGTGATCGGGGTGGTGCAGTTCCAGCTGATCGACTGGCAGGAGCGCCGGCCCGCCGGCACCATCCTCGCCGAGATGGCCGAGCGTACCCGGGACCTGCCCGGGGTGGTGCTGGAGTTCCGCGAGCAGGAGATGGGGCCGGCCGCCGGCAAGCCGATCGTGCTCGAGCTGAGCGCCCACGATCCGGCCCTGGCGAGCCAGGCCGTGGAGGCGCTGCGCGACACCATGACCGAGCTGGGCGGCTTTCGCGACATCGGGGACAACCGCAGCCTCCCCGGGGTCGAGTGGCGAGTGCGGGTCGACCGAGAGGCCGCGGCGCGTTTCGGCACCGACGTGACCACCATCGGCAGCGCCGTGCAACTGATCACCACCGGCCTGCAGGTGGCGAGCTATCGCCCCGCCGGCGTCAACGACGAGGTCGATATCCGGGTGCGCCTGCCGCAGGGCTCACGCTCGCTGGACCAGCTCGGCCGGCTGACCCTCAACACCAGCCGCGGGCAGGTCCCGATCTCCCATTTCGTGACCCTGGAGCCGGCGCCCAAGGTGGGCACCCTGCACCGCATCGACGGCCGCCGGGCGATCACCCTGGAGGCCGACGTGGAAGAGGGGTATCGCCCCGACGAGCGCCTGCGCGCCCTGCTCGATGCCATGGGGCCGCCGCCCGAGGGGGTCATCGTCAACGTGGCCGGCGAGCAGGAGGACCAACAGGAGGCGATGCAGTTCCTGATCACCGCCTTCCTGGTGGCCATCTGCCTGATGGCGCTGATCCTGGTCACCCAGTTCAACAGCCTCTACCAGGCGGCGCTGGTGCTCTCGGCCATCGTCTTTTCCACCGCGGGGGTGCTGCTTGGCCTGCTGGCCAATGCCCAGCCCTTCGGCATCGTCATGGTGGGGATGGGCATCATCGCCCTGGCGGGAATCGTGGTGAACAACAACATCGTGCTGATCGATACCTACAACCAGCTGCTCGGCGAGGGGCTTCCCCCCTTCGAGGCGGCGCTGGAGGCCGGCGGCCTGCGCCTGCGTCCGGTGCTGTTGACCGCGATCACCACGGTGCTGGGGCTGATGCCCATGGTGCTCGAGGTCAACGTCAACCTCTTCGCCCCCAGCCTGGGAATCGGCGCCCCCTCGACCCAGTGGTGGACCCAGCTCTCCAGCGCCATCGCCGGCGGCCTGACCTTCGCCACCGGGCTGACGCTGCTGCTCACCCCCTGCATGCTGGTGCTGGGGGCGAAGCACAGGAAGGAAAGGGTGCGGGAGAGGCCATGACGGCCAGCGCGGGGGCACCGGCCGGCGCCAATCGCTCGGCCGGGCCGGTGGCGCCGCGCTTTCAGACCCGGGTCTGGGCCCTCGCCTCGCCGCGGGCGGCATCCGGGGCATGGGCCGCATGCAGGCGGGCGATCAGTTGATCCTCCAGGACGAAGCGCTCGGTGAGCCCCTTCACCAGGCGATCGATCCAGGCCGGGAGCCGCGCCAGGTTCTGCTGGCACCGTACCGGGCTCTCGTAGTCGGCATCGAAGGCCAGCACCAGCTCAGTGGACATCTCCAGCCGCTCCAGCAGCTTGTCGGCGATGCCCAGCGCCTCATCGTCATCGAAGGCCCTGGCCTCTTCGCGCAGTTGTGGATAGATCTCGAAGTGACCCGCACTGATGTAGTCCATCAGCAGCTCGCTGAAGGTGTCGATGCGCGACTTGCTCACCGCCTCGAGCTCGATGTCGCAGGCCTCCTTGAGGTCGAGGAAGTTGACCAGCAGCTCGCGCCGCTCGTCCAGCCAGCGGTCGATCAGCTCGTGCACCCCCCCCCAGCGCTCGAGCGCGGTCTTGCAGTCTTCCAGCATGGGGCCTCCCTAGCTCGATGATGCCGATGGCGTCGTCCGCCCGGCTGTCGAATCCACAGACTCACCCCTGCCGGGGCCGCTGTCAATCCTGTTCCTCGTAGTACTCGTCCGCCGGATGGATCTCCTTGGCCCAGGGCTCGCGTCACCGTCGGAATTCATCCCCATGCGACGCCATGCGGCACCGGTGGCCCAGTCGATCGGCATATAGTTCAAGCTTGAAATTTCATGCTTGAACTATCCGGGAGGCGCGCCTAGGCTGCAAGACAGGCACCAGAACAACAACCTCACCTGCGGATGATCACGACCCATGAGGATAGCCTGTCTCGGTGGAGGCCCCGCGGGCCTCTACTTCGCCATCAGCATGAAGCGCCATGATCCTGCCCACGAGATCGTGGTGATCGAGCGCAACCGCCCCGACGACACCTTCGGCTGGGGGGTGGTGCTCTCCGACGAGACCCTCGACAACCTGACCCGCAACGACGCGCCGAGCGCCGAACGGATCCGCGAGCACTTCGCCTACTGGGACGACATCGCGGTGATCCACCAGGGGGTCAGGACGGTCTCCACCGGCCACGGCTTCTGCGGCATCGGCCGCCGCCAGTTGCTGATCCTGCTCCAGCAGCGCGCCCGGGAGCTCGGCGTCGAGCTGCGTTTCGAGACCGACATGCCGGCGGAGGCCATCGACGACCTGCGCCACGAGTTCGACCTGGTGCTGGCCGCCGACGGCCTCAACTCGCGCACCCGCCAGGCCTATGCACAGCACTTCGAGCCCGACATCGAGGTGCGTGCCTGCAAGTTCGTCTGGCTGGGCACCCACCAGACCTTCAACGATGCCTTCACCTTCATCTTCGAGAAGACCGAGCACGGCTGGGTGTGGGCCCACGCCTACCAGTTCGATGCCGACACCGCGACCTTCATCGTCGAGTGCAGCGAGCCCACCTGGCGGGCCTTCGGCTTCGACGCGATGAGCCAGGAGGCGTCCATCGCCGTCTGCGAGCGCATCTTCGCCGACCATCTCGGCGGCCACGCGCTGATGAGCAACGCCCGCCATATCCGCGGCTCGGCCTGGATCAACTTTCCGCGGGTGCTCTGCGCGCGCTGGAGTCACGAGAACGTGGTGCTGATGGGCGACGCCGCGGCCACCGCCCACTTCTCCATCGGCTCGGGCACCAAGCTCGCCCTGGAGAGCGCCATCGCGCTCGCCGACTACCTGCACAGCGAGCCCGACATGGCCGCCGCCTTCGCCCGCTACGAGGAGGAGCGCCGCCTCGAGGTGCTGCGCCTGCAGTCGGCGGCACGCAACTCCACCGAGTGGTTCGAGCAGGTCGAGCGCTACCTGGACCTGGACCCGGTGCAGTTCAACTACTCGCTGTTGACTCGCTCGCAACGCATCAGCCACGAGAACCTGCGCCTGCGCGACCCGCAGTGGCTGGAGAGCGCCGAGCGCTGGTTCCAGGCCCGGGCCGGCAATGAGGGCTCGCGCCGAGCGCCGATGTTCGCCCCTTTCCAGTTGCGCGGACTGACCCTGGCCAACCGGGTGGTGGTCTCGCCCATGGCCCAGTACAAGGCCGTGGACGGCTGCCCCACCGACTGGCACTTCGTCCACTACGCCGAGCGGGCCAAGGGCGGCGCCGGTCTGGTCTACACCGAGATGACCTGCGTGTCGCCCGAGGGGCGCATCACCCCGGGCTGCACCGGCTTCTATGCCCCGCCCCACGAGGCCGCCTGGCAGCGGCTGTGCGACTTCGTCCACGCCGAGACACCGGCGAAGCTCTGCGCCCAGATCGGCCACTCGGGCCCCAAGGGCTCGACCCGGCTCGGCTGGCAGGAGATGGATGCGCCGCTGGCAAGCGGCAACTGGCCGGTGATGGCCGCCTCCGCGATGCCCTGGTCGCCGCGCAACCAGGTGCCGAGGGCGATGGACCGCACCGACATGGACCGGGTGCGCGACGAGTTCGTCGCCGCCGCGCGGATGGCCAATCGCGCCGGCTTCGACATGCTCGAGGTGCACGCCGCCCACGGCTATCTGCTGTCGTCGTTCATCACCCCGCTGACCAACCGCCGCGACGACGAATACGGCGGGACGCTCGACAACCGCCTGCGTTACCCGCTGGAGGTGATCCGCGCGGTGCGCGAGGCCTGGCCCGCGGAGAAGCCGCTCTCGGTGCGCATCTCGGCCACCGACTGGGTCGGCGACGAAGGGGTGACCCCCGATGAGGCGGTGGCGATCGCCCGGCTGTTGAAGGGCGCCGACGTCGATATCGTCGACGTCTCCGCCGGCCAGACCTCCACCCGGGCCGAGCCGGTCTACGGGCGAATGTTCCAGACCCCCTTCTCGGATCGCATCCGCAACGAGACCGGCATGGCCACCATGGCGGTGGGCAACATCTACCAGGCCGACCACGTCAACTCGATCCTGATGGCCGGGCGCGCCGACCTGGTCTGCCTGGCCCGCCCCCACCTCGCCGACCCCTACTGGACGCTGCACGCCGCGGCCGGTATCGGCGACGACCAGTGCCACTGGCCGGCGCCGTACCGCGCCGGTCGCGACCAGCTCCAGCGGCTGGCCGAGCGCGGCGAGGGCTGGACATGAGCAATGACATGAACGAGAGCGAGATGCAGGGCAAGCGCGTGGTGATTACCGGCGGCGGCAGCGGCATCGGCGCCGACATGGCGCTGGCCTTCGCCCGCGCCGGCGCCGTGGTGACGATCACCGGGCGCCGCGACGCCCCGCTCGCGGCCACCGCGGCGCACCATCCATCCATCCACCCGGCCGTGGTCGACGTCACCGACGAGGCCGCCATGGTGGCGCTGTTCGAGGGCCTCGGCGAGGTCGATATCGTCATCGCCAACGCCGGGGCCGCCGAGAGCGGCCCGCTGGCTCGCACCGATCTCGAGCAGTGGCAGCGCCTGCTCGACGTCAACCTCACCGGCGTGTTCCTGACCCTGCGCGAAGGGCTCAGGCACCTGCGCGACGGCGGGCGGCTGCTCGCCGTGGCCTCCACCGCCGGGCTCAAGGGCTACGCCTACGTGGCGCCCTACTGCGCCGCCAAGCATGGCGTGGTGGGCCTGGTGCGTGCCCTGGCTCAGGAAACCGCCGGTCGCGACCTCACCGTCAATGCCCTCTGCCCAGGCTTCACCGACACCCCGCTGCTCGCCGCCAGCGTCGAGACCATTGTCGAGCGGACGGGCCGGTCCGCCGAACAGGCGCGGGCCCACTTCCAGTCCACCAACCCCGCCGGCCGCCTGATCCAACCCGCCGAGGTGACCGCCACGGCGCTGTGGCTCTGCGGCCCCCACAGCGGCGCCATCAACGGCCAGGCGATCTCGATCTCGGGAGGCGAGACATGACGGTCCCGTTGCCGAAACAGGAAGCCTCGAGCAAGGAGCGCCTGCGCCTGTGGCTGCGGATGCTGCGGGTGACCCGCCAGGTCGAGGCCGAGCTGCGCGAGCGGCTGCGCGTGGAGTACGACTCCACCCTGCCGCGCTTCGACGTCATGGCCGCGCTGCAGCGCGACCCCGACGGCCTGAAGATGAACGAGCTGTCGCGGCGCCTGCGGGTCTCCAACGGCAACGTCACCGGCATCGTCGAGCGGCTGGTCGACGACGGCTCCGTCGAGCGTATCGCCCTCGAGGGCGACCGCCGCGCCACCCTGGTCCGCCTGACCGAGGCCGGGCGCCGGGCCTTCGCCGAGATGGCCTGGGCCCACGAGGGCTGGATCAACGCCCTGCTCGACGGTGTCTCCGAAGACGATGCCCACCATATCGGCGAGCTGCTGCACCGCTTGCCGGCCGACACGGGAGAGACGACATGAACCTGGCCGACCTGGCGCCCCGCCACTTTCTCTGGCGCATGGAGGGCGACGTGGCGATCATTCGCCTGAACCGCCCCGAGCGCAAGAACCCGCTGACCTTCGACAGCTATGCCGAGTTGCGCGATACCTTCCGCGACCTGGCCCACGCCGAGGATGTCGGGGCGGTGGTGTTCGCCCCCAGCGGCGGGAACTTCTGCTCCGGCGGCGACGTGCACGAGATCATCGCCCCGCTGGTCAACAGCGACATGAAGGCGCTGCTGGCCTTCACCCGCCTGACCGGCGACCTGGTCAAGGCGATGCTCCACTGCCGGAAACCGGTGATCGCCGCGGTCGATGGCGTCTGCGTCGGCGCCGGGGCGATCATCGCCATGGCCTCGGACATCCGTTTCGCCACTCCCCGGGCCAATACCGCCTTCCTGTTCACCCGGGTGGGACTCGCCGGCTGCGACATGGGGGCCTGCGCCATCCTGCCGCGCCTCATCGGCCAGGGGCGCGCCGCCGACCTGCTCTACAGCGGCCGCAGCATGGGCGCCGAGGAGGGGCACCAGTGGGGCTTCTACAACCGCCTGGTCGAGCCCGAGAAGCTGGAAGCCGAGGCGCTGGCCTACGCCACCCGACTGGCCCAGGGGCCCACCTTCGCCCACGGCATCACCAAGACCCAGCTCAACCAGGAGTGGTCGATGAGCCTGGAGCAGGCCATCGAGGCCGAGGCCCAGGCCCAGGCGATCTGCATGCAGACCCGGGACTTCGAGCGTGCCTACCGAGCCTTCGCCGCCAAACAGAAGCCGGTCTTCGAGGGGGATTGATGAGCGACACGAGCTTTCTGGACTGGCCCTTCCTCGAGGCGCGCCACCGCGAGCTGGCCGACGAACTCGAGGCCTGGTGCCGAGCCGAGCTGCCCCGCGACCACGGCGATGTCGACGCCAGCTGCGTCCGGCTGGTGCGCGACCTGGGCCGTGCCGGCTTTCTCGAGCTGACCGGCGGCGACGCCATCGACGTGCGCAGCTTGTGCCTCGCCCGCGAGACCCTGGCCCGCCACGACGGCCTGGCCGACTTCGCCTTCGCCATGCAGGGGCTCGGCACCGGCGCCATCAGCCTCTACGGCACGCCCGAGCAGAAGCAGTGGCTTGAACGCACCCGACGCGGCGAGGCACTGGCCGCCTTCGCGCTCAGCGAGCCGCGCTCCGGCTCCGACGTGGCCCGGCTCGACACCACCGCCGAGCGCGTCGGCGACGGCTACCGTCTCGATGGCGAGAAGACCTGGATCTCCAACGGCGGCATCGCCGACCTCTACACGGTGTTCGCCCGCACCGGCGAGGAGCCCGGCGCCAAGGGGCTCTCGGCCTTCCTGGTGCCCGCCGACACCCCCGGGCTCGAGATTCGCGAACGCCTGGAGACTCTCTCGCCCCACCCCCTGGCGCGGCTCGGCTTCAACGACCTGCGCCTGCCGAGAAGCGCCCTGATCGGCGAGCCGGGCCAGGGGTTCCGGATCGCCATGGCGGTGCTCGACGTCTTCCGCGCCACCGTGGGCGCCGCGGCACTCGGCTTCGCCCGCCGGGCGCTGGACGAGTCGCTGTCGCGTAGCCGCTCCCGCGAGCTGTTCGGCGCCCAGCTGGCCGAGCTGCAGATGGTCCAGGGCCACCTGGCCGACATGGCGCTGGACGTGGACGCCGCCGCCCTGCTGGTCTATCGCGCCGCCTGGACCAAGGACCAGGGGGCGGCGCGGATCACCCGCGAGGCGGCCATGGCCAAGCTCTACGCCACCGACCGCGCCCAGCAGGTCATCGACAAGGCGGTGCAGCTCCACGGCGGCGACGGGGTGCGCAAGGGACATATCGTCGAGAGCCTGTATCGCGAGATCCGGGCGCTGCGCATCTACGAGGGCGCCTCGGACGTGCAGAAGGTCGTCATCGCCCGCAGTTGTCTAGCCGAATAGGAAACCACAACGACACGCCAGACACCGTATCCCTGTCGACGCCCAGACCCGGCGCCGCACAACAACAACACGACGTACGGAGAATGGTCATGAACAGCCCATCGGCCCATGCCGATACCTTTGCCCGGGACCACCTGCCACCCCCCGAGCAACAGCCCGATTTCCTGCTCGAGGGCTTCGACTACCCGGCACGGCTCAACGCCGCGGTGGAACTCTGCGATCGCCTGGTCGAGCAGGGCCACGGCGAGCGCGTGGCCCTGGTCGGCAACGGCCGCAGTCGCACCTACCGGGAACTCGCCGAGTGGACCAATCGCCTCGCCCACGCCCTGGTCGAGGAGCTCGGCGTGCGCCCGGGCCACCGGGTGCTGATCCGCTCGGCCAACAACCCGGCGCTGGTGGCCTGCTGGCTCGCCGCCACCAAGGCCGGCGCCGTGGTGATCAACACCATGCCGATGCTGCGCGCCGGAGAGCTCGCCAGGATCGTCGACAAGGCCGAAGTGTCGCTCGCCCTGTGCGACAGCCGCCTGCTCGAGGAACTGGAGCAGTGTGCGGCGGACAGCGACTTCCTGAAGCGGGTGGTCGCCTTCGACGGCAGCGCCAACCACGACGCCGAACTCGACCGCCTGGCGCTGGACAAGTCGGCATCGTTCACGGCGGTGCCGACCGCCGCCGACGACGTGGCACTGCTCGGCTTCACCTCCGGCACCACCGGCAAGCCCAAGGCCACCGTGCACTACCACCGCGACCTGCTGATCATCGCCGACGGCTATGCCCGCGAGGTGCTGCAGGTCACGCCGGACGACGTCTTCGTCGGTTCACCACCGCTGGCCTTCACCTTCGGCCTCGGCGGCCTGGCGATCTTCCCGCTGCGCTTCGGTGCCACCGCGGTGCTGCTCGAACACGCCACCCCGCCCAACATGATGGCGATCATCCGCGAACACCGCGCCACCGTGGTGTTTACCGCCCCCACCGCCTACCGTGCCATGCTCTCCCACCTGGAGGACGGCCTGCCGCTGGACAGCCTGCGGGTGGCGGTCTCGGCCGGCGAGACCCTGCCGCCGCCGATCTACCACGACTGGATCCGTTGCACCGGCACGCCGATCCTCGACGGCATCGGCGCCACCGAGATGCTGCACATCTTCATCTCCAACCGGCTCGACGACCACCGTCCCGGCTGCACCGGCCGGCCGGTCACCGGCTACCAGGCCAAGGTCGTCGACGAGGCGATGCGGGAACTTCCCCGTGGCGAGGTCGGCCGGCTCGCGGTGCGCGGCCCCACCGGTTGTCGCTATCTGGCCGATCATCGCCAGCGGGACTATGTGTGCGACGGCTGGAACATCACCGGCGACGCCTTCACCCAGGACGACGGGGGGTACTTCCATTTCGCCGCCCGCAGCGACGACATGATCGTCTCCGCCGGCTACAACATCGCCGGTCCCGAGGTCGAGGCCGCCCTGCTGGCCCACGAGTCGGTCCAGGAGTGTGCGGTGATCGGGGCACCGAATGGGGAGCGTGGGCAGATCGTCGAGGCCTTCGTGGTACTGTCTCCCGAGATCGAGCCGGACGAGGATTGCGCGCATCGCTTGCAGGAGTTCGTCAAGCAGACCATTGCGCCCTACAAGTATCCTCGCTCGATCCGCTTCGTCGAGGCGCTGCCCAAGACCGCCACCGGCAAGATCCAGCGCTTCCGGCTGCGTCAGGAGCACTATCCCGAGCCATGACGCGACAACGCGGGTAGCCAACCACGCCCCAGGCGACGGTGCAGATCAACCACAACAAGCAACGCTATGCAGAGAGGGTAACCCCATGAAGAACCTTGCCAGTTTCGGTCTCGGCCTGCTGATGACCTCCGCCATGGCGGCGGCCCAGGCCGACGATGTCAAGATCGGCATGATCACCACCCTGTCCGGCGGCGGCTCCCACCTGGGCGTCGACGTTCGCGATGGCTTCATGCTCGCCATCGAGCAGTCGGGGCGTGACGACATCGAGGTGCTGATCCAGGACGACGCCCGGCGCCCCGACCTGGCCAAGAGCCTCTCCGACGAATTCATGCAGCGCGACAACGTCGATATCCTCACCGGCATCATCTGGTCGAACCTGGCCATGGCGGTGGTGCCCTCGGCGGTACGCCAGGGGGTCTTCTACCTCTCGCCCAACGCCGGCCCCTCGGCACTCGCCGGTCGCCAGTGCCACGAGAACTACTTCAACGTCGCCTGGCAGAACGACAACCTGCACGAGGCCATGGGCGCTTACATGAAGGAAGAGGGCTTCGAGCGCCCGGTCCTGCTCGCGCCGAACTACCCTGCCGGCACCGACGCCCTGGCCGGCTTCAAGCACCGCTATGAGGGCGAGGTGGTCGACGAGATCTATACCCAGATGGGCCAGACGGACTACGCCGCCGAGATCGCCCAGATCCGCGCCAGCGGTGCCGACAGCCTGTTCTTCTTCCTGCCCGGCGGGATGGGCATCTCCTTCATGAAGCAGTACGAGAGCTCGGGGGTCGAGCTGACGCTCTTCGGTGCCGCCTTCTCCTTCGACGAGATCATCATCCAGGCCGTGGGCAGCGCCGCCATCGGGACCAAGAACACCTCCCAGTGGGCCTACGATCTCGACAACGACGCCAACCGTGCCTTCGTCGAGCGCTTCCGCGAGGCCTACGAGCGCACCCCGACGCTCTACGCCTCACAGGGCTACGACACCGCCAACCTGATCCTCAGCGCCCTCGACAAGGCCCACCCCAGCGACCAGGACGCCTTCCGCGAGGCGCTGCGCGAGGCCGATTTCGCCTCGGTGCGCGGCAAGTTCCGTTTCGGCGCCAACCAGCATCCGATCCAGGACATCCATGTCCGCGAGGTGGTCGCCGGCGACAACGGCCAGCCCACCAATCGCCTCGTCGGCCTGGCCATCGAGGACATCCAGGACGTCTACGCCGCCGATTGCCAGATGTAAGGCCAGGCGCGCCGGGCCCCGCGGGGTCCGGCTATCCTCCATCTTCTGACACGGGATGTGTGTCGTGACCCTTACCCTGTTTCTCGAGCAGCTCATCAACGGCCTGCAGCTGGGTACCATGCTGTTCCTGATGGCCAGCGGCCTGACCCTGGTGTTCGGCGTGATGGGGCTGATCAACCTGGCCCACGGCTCCTTCTACATGGTCGGGGCCTACGTCACCGCCCTGGTCACCGTCTCCACCGGCTCCTTCCTGCTGGGCCTCACGGCCGGCGTGCTGGCGGCGGCCGGCGTCGGTGCCCTGGTCGAACTGATCGTGATCCGCCGCCTCTACCATCGCCAGCACCTCGACCAGGTGCTCGCCACCTTCGCCCTGATCCTGATCTTCTCCGAAGGCACCCGCTGGCTGTTCGGCTCCTCGCCGCTATGGCTCAGCCCGCCGGAGATGCTGAGCGGCTTCGTCACCCTGCCCGGCGGCGCCCGCTATCCGCTCTACCGCCTGGTGATCATCGCCGTGGGCATCCTGGTTGCCGTCGGCCTCTACCTGCTGATCTCGCGCACCCGCCTGGGGATGCGTATCCGCGCCGGCGAGAGCGATCGCGAGATGATCGGCGCCCTCGGCGTCAACATTGCCCGCCTCTATACCCTGATCTTCGCCATGGGCGCGGCACTGGCCGGCCTGGCCGGCTCCCTGGTCGGCGCCCTGCAGTCGGTCCAGGTGGGCATGGGCGAACCGGTGCTGATCCTCGCCTTCGTGGTGATCGTCATCGGCGGCATCGGCTCGATCAAGGGGGCGTTGTGCGGCGCCATCCTGGTCGGAGTGGTGGACACCATGGGACGGATCTTCCTGCCGGCCCTCTTCCGCCACTTCATGAGCCCGGCCGAGGCGGCCGGCGTGGGTGCCGCCCTGGCCGCCATGCTGGTCTACATCCTCATGGCCATCATTCTCGCGTTCAAGCCGAAGGGATTGTTTGCCGCCCATGGATAAGCTCAAGAGTGACACCGCCCCGCCCGGCCTGCCGGCCGTCCCGAGCGCCTGGTTCGACCGCAAGGGCCTGGTACAGATCGGCCTGCTGGCGTTGCTGCTGCTGGCACCGCTGGCCGCCTACCTGCTGGGGCATGTCTACTACGTCAACCTGGCCTCGCGCATCACCTTGATCGCCATGGCCGCGGTGGGGCTCAACCTGGCGATCGGCTACGGCGGCATGGTGAGCTTCGGCCACGCCGCCTATTTCGGCCTGGGCGGCTACGTCGCCGGCATCAGCGCCTACCATGCCTTCGACTACAGCCCGTTCATGAGCTGGCCGATCGCCATTCCCGGCAGCGACAGCATGCTGGTGATCTGGCTAGCGACCATCCTGCTGTGCGGCCTGCTGGCGCTGGCCATCGGCGCCATCTCGCTGCGCACGACGGGGGTCTATTTCATCATGATCACCCTCGCCTTCGCCCAGATGGTGTACTACTTCGCCAACTCCTGGCCCTCCTACGGCGGCGAGGACGGCCTGCCGATCTACCTGCGCAATACCCTGCCGCTGGTCGATACCGGTCGGCCGCTGACCTTCTTCCTGGTCTGTTTCGCGGGCCTGCTGCTGGCCATGGCGATCACCTCGCGCATGATGAAATCACGCTTCGGCGCCGCCCTGACCATGGCGCGGCTCAACGACACTCGACTGGCCACCGCCGGCATCTCCCCCTACCCCGTGCGCCTGGTGGCCTTCGTCGTCTCGGCGATGATCACCGGGCTGGCCGGCACGCTCTACGCCGACCTCAACGGCTTCGTCAGCCCCACCCTGCTCAGCTGGCACATGTCCGGGGAACTGATGGTGATCGTCCTCCTCGGCGGTGTCGGGCGGCTCTACGGGCCACTGGCCGGGGCCCTTCTGTTCGTGATGATGGAGACCCTGCTCGGCGGGCTGACCGAGTACTGGAAGCTGTTCCTGGGCCTGGTGTTGCTGTTCGTGGTGCTGTTCGCCAAGCATGGATTGATGGGCTGGCTGGCCGGGAGGGAGCCTCATGTCTGAGACCGTGCTGTCGCTGAACGACCTGCACAAGCGTTTCGGTGCGCTGCAGGCCACCCGGGGCGTCTCCCTGGACCTGCAGGAGGGCGAGATCCATGCATTGATCGGCCCCAACGGCGCCGGCAAGTCGACCCTGATCGGCCAGATCGCCGGCAGCCTGGCCCCCGACCAGGGCAGCGTGCACCTGGCCGGCCGCGAGATCACCCGGCTCAGCGTCGCCCAGCGCGCCCGACTGGGACTCGGCCGCAGCTTCCAGGTCTCGTCGCTCGCCGAACCCCTGTCGGTGATGCGCAACGTCATGATCGGCGTCCAGGCACTGCAGGGACACAGCTTCCGCTTCTGGAAGCCCGTGGAGCGCGACGGGAGCCTGCTGGCACCGGCCCGGGAAGCGCTGGAACGCATGCAGCTGCTGCATCGCGCCGACACGCCGGTCTCCGAGCTCTCCCACGGCGAGCGCCGCCAGGTCGAGGTGGCCTGCGCCCTGGCGCTCAAGCCTCGCGCGCTGCTGCTCGACGAGCCCATGGCGGGCCTGGGACCGGAAGGCACGGCCCGCCTCACCGAACTGCTGGAAACCCTCAAGCTCGAGGTCCCGATCCTGTTGATCGAGCACGACATGGAGGCGGTGTTCCGGCTCGCCGACCGCATCTCGGTGCTGGTCGCGGGCAGCATCATCGCCCATGGCGACAGCGTCGCGATCCGCCAGGACCCTCGAGTACGCGAAGCCTACCTGGGAGACTGAGATGCTCACCGTCACCGACATCGAAACCTTCTACGGTCCCTCCCAGGCGCTGTTCGGCGTGAACCTCAGCGTACAGGCCGGCGAGCTGGTGGCGCTGATGGGCCGCAACGGCATGGGCAAGACCACCACCATCCGCTCGATCTTCGGTCTTACCCCTGCCCGCCGCGGCAGCATCGAGTTCGAGGCGAAGGATCTGCGCCGCCTGCCGGCCTACCGCATCGCCCAGGCCGGGCTGGGGCTGGTCCCCGAAGGGCGGCGCTGCTTTCCCAACCTCTCGGTACGGGAGAACCTGATGGTGACCGCTCGGCCGGGCGACTGGAGCCTGGCGAGGGTGGAGCAGCTCTTCCCGCGCCTCGCCGAGCGGCGCCACCAGATGGCGAACACCCTGTCGGGCGGCGAGCAGCAGATGCTGGCCATCGGCCGCGCGCTGATGACCAACCCGCGGCTGCTGGTGCTCGACGAGGCCACCGAGGGCCTCGCCCCGGTGATCCGTCAGGAGATATGGTCGGCCATTCGCCTGCTCAAGGAGCAGGGGCAGTCGACCCTGATCGTCGACAAGTCGCTGGGCGAGCTGCTGCCGGTCGCCGACCGCTGCACCATCCTCGAGAAGGGATGCACGGTCTGGGACGGCCACCCCGAGGCCCTCGACGACGATATTCGCGACCGTTACCTCGGCGTCTGAGGGAACCACGATGCCATTCACCACCCGACACAAGGTACGTTTTCAACACTGCGATCCGGCGGGCATCGTCTTCTACCCGCGCTACTTCGAGATGATCAATGCCGTCGTGGAAGACTGGTTCGCCGAGGTCGTCGGGCACGATTTCAGCACGCTGCACGTCACCTCGCGCACCAGTGTTCCCACCGCCAGCCTCGAGACCGACTTCCACGCTCCCAGCCGGCTGGGGGAAACGCTGACGTTCGAGCTGGCGGTACGCGCCGTCGGGCGCACCAGCCTGGCGCTGCGGATCGTCGCCCGCTGTGGCGACCAGCCGCGCCTGACCTGCGACTCCACGCTGGTCTTCGTCGACCTGGAGAGCGGCCGCCCCCTGCCCTGGCCCGAGACCATGCGCCACCACTTCGTCATCGACTGCCCACAAGGATGCCCAGATGAATGATGCCCCCGTACTCGAGCAGCTTCACCCCGCCCACTGGAAGGCCGCCGTCGGCTATGCCAACGGCATCGCCGCCGCCGGCCGCCTGATCTTCGTCGGCGGCCAGATCGGCTGGAACGGCGACCAGGTGTTCGAGAGCGACGACTTCGTGGCCCAGATCCACCAGGCGCTGGACAATATCGTGACGGTGCTCGGGGAAGCCGGAGCGGGTCCCGAGCATGTGGTGCGCCTGACCTGGTACGTCACCGACAAGCGGGAGTACCTCGCCCGGCTCAAGGAGGTCGGGGCCGCCTATCGCGAAGTCATGGGCAAGCACTTCCCGGCCATGACCATGGTCCAGGTCGCCGACCTGATCGAGGACCGGGCCAGGGTCGAGATCGAGGCCACGGCTGTGCTGCCCGACGCCTGACGCGACTCGCCCCGGCGCCGCCGGCACGAGTCGTGCCGGCCTCGGTCGCTGCATGGCTATCGATGAAAGGCGCGGATGGCGTCGACGAAACGCCCGCCCTGGCGATAGTGGTCGAGAATCGAGAAGTGGTCGTCGCCGGCCAGCAGCTCGCCGGAGACGTCGACGCCCTGGGCCGCCAGGTGCTCGGCGTGGGCGCGCATCTGCCGCTCGAACTCGCTCGACTCCTCGCCACCCGCCACCAGGCGCACCGTCGCCGGCACCCGGCACGGCAGGAACAGCGGACTGTAGGCGGCGACGTCGCGGCCGGTGAGCTGCAGCTTGGGCTGCAGCCATGACCAGGGGAAGGGACGCAGGTCGTAGAGCCCGCTGATGGCCAACGCCCCTCGGATCGGGTCGTCGGGCAGGCCGTAGACCCCCTGCCAGTCGGTGGCCAGCAGCATGGCGCAGAGATGGCCGCCCGCCGAATGCCCCGACACGCTCAGTTGCTGCGGGTCGACGCCGTGGGACCCGCCATGGCGATGCCACCAGACCACCGCGGCCTGGCTCTGGCGCACCACCTCGCCGAAGGGCACCGTGGGACAGAGCGCATAGTTGACCACCGCCACCGTGATGCCTGCCTCGACCAGGCCGTCGACGACGAAGCCGAACTCCTTGTGGCCGAGCGAGCGCCAGTAGCCGCCGTGGAAGAAGAGGTGGACCGGCGCCCGCTCGCCCCCGGCGTGGAAGACATCCATGCGCTCGGCCAGCGAGGGGCCGAAGGCGACATCCTCCGCCACCCGGAGGCGCTGGCGGGTGGCCCGGCTCCTGTCGCGCCAGCCGGCGACCAGGGCGGCCAGATCACGCCCCCGCGAGGGGTCGTATTCACGATCGATCTCTTCCTGGGTGGCGTAGTCGCGATAGAGCATGGGATGTCCCCGTTGTTGTTAATGGCGACGTTGTCATGGCGACGCTGTCATGGCGACTCGACCGGTGCCTCCACCCGCTGCCGTTCCCGAAAGGCATTGAGCAGCACCCCCAAGGGCGCCAGCGCCAGTACCAGGAAGCCGATCAGGGTCCAGCCGGGCAGCGAGAGGCCGAGCAGCAGGAAGTCGACCTCGGCACACTCGCCGGACCCCGAGAGCACCATGGAGACCACGTCGCGCAGCGGCAGGATATCCATCATGTAGTCGAGCCCGGGGCCGCAGCTGGGCACCTCGTCGGCGGGCAGCGACTGCAGCCAGAGGTGGCGCCAGGCGACGGCGATGCCGCCGCCCACCGCGGCCAGCGAGAGCCCCCCGTACAAGGCGGCGCCGAGGCGACCGCGCGGGTTGTGGATGGCAGCGACGGTGAACACCACCGCCGCGGCGAGCACCGCCACCCGCTGGAAGATGCACAGCGGGCAGGGCTCGAGGCCGCCGATGTGCTCGAGCCCCAGGGCCACGGCCATCATCAGGATGCAGAAGGCGAGCCCCGCCAGGCTCCACTGGCGCACGGAGAGATGCGGGAGAGTGTGTGTCACGAAGCTTCCTCGTTGCTGAGCCGGGACTCCCGGGCGCGGGTGAAATAGTGGGCCAGGAAGTCGTCGAAGCCCTCGGTATCGGCGGCCTCGATGTCGCCCTGCTGCTGGTGAGAGGTCGCGACCAGTTGGTCGAACAGCGCCTCTCGGGCGGGATCCATGGGCTCCTCGCGCAGCCGTTCCGCCTGTTCCCGGGCGATCGCCAGCATGGCATCGCTGAACTCCTCGCCGCGCTCGCGCAGGCGGTCGAGCAGCGCGCCGGACGGGGTGAGCGACGGGTCGTCGAGGCGCGGCCGCATGGCGCGCACGGCCTCTCCGTGGGGGCTGCCCTCCTCGAGCAGGTCGAGCAGGTCGGCGACCTGGCCGACCTCGCCGAGGATCTCGCCCCCCCAGTCGGCGATCGAGCGCTGCCGGCCATGGTGGGTCAGGCGCAGCTCGGGGTCGCGCCCGCGCTCGACGACCAGGCGGCGGTTGTCGTCGAGGCGATCGCACTCTTCGTCGGGTATCCAGGGGCTCTCGGAGAGCAGGCACCACATCAGGAAGGCGTCGAGAAAGCGGATCTGCTGCTCGTCGATGCCCAGGGTCAGCAGCGGATTGAGGTCGAGGCAGCGCACCTCGATGTACTCCACCCCACGGGCTTCCAGGGCCTGGCTGGGGGTCTCGCCGTGGCGCGCCACCCGCTTGGGGCGGATGTCGCTGTAGTACTCGTTCTCGATCTGCAGGATGTTGGCGTTGAGCTGGCGCCACTCGCCCCCCTCGTGCACGCCCAGCGCCCGGTAGGCCGGCCAGGGGGTGGAGATGGCGTGGCGCAGGGTGTTGACGTAGTTGGAGAGCGAGTTGAAACAGATCTTCAACTGGGCCTGGACCTTGTTCTGGTAGCCCAGGTCGGACATGCGCAGGCTGGTGGCGTGGGGCGAGACCAGGGTCTCGTCACCGAGGGCCTCGAACCGGTCGGGCGCCTCGCCGCCGGCCAGGAAGCTGCGGTCCAGGGCCGGCGAGGCACCGAACAGGTAGAGCAACAGCCAGCTGTGGCGACGGAAGTTGCGGATCAGCCCGAAGTAGCGCGCCGAACGGTAGTCGTTCAGCGGCGTATCGATGGCGCCGTCGAGTTCGCGCAGCTGTTGCCAGAAGTCGTCGGGCAGCGAGACGTTGTAGTGCACCCCGGCGATGGCCTGCATGATCCGGCCATAGCGCACGTCGAGTCCGCGGCGGTAGACGTGCTTCATGGTGCCCACGTTGGAGGCGCCGTAGTCGGCGATGCTCACGCTGTCATTGCCGTCGAGCCGTGCCGGCATGCTCGCCGGCCAGATCAGCTCACTGCCCAGGTGGCGATAGCTGAAGCGGTGCAGGTCGGCGAGGAACGCCATGGCATCGGCCGGCCGACTGTAGACCGGCGTGATGTACTCCAGCAGCGCCTCGGAGTAGTCGGTAGTGATGTGCGGATGGGTGAGCTTGGACCCCAGCGCGGCCGGGTGCGGCGTGGACGCGATGCGCCCCGCCGGGTCGACGCGCAGCCCCTCCTTCTCGATGCCGCGGCGCAGGCGACCGATCAGCCCCCGTCGGGCGGGTTCCGTGAGACGCTCGATGAGGGTAGCGAGTGAATCGGACAAGAGAAAACACCCCATGTCGTGGAAGCCGGCCGGCGGGGCACGCTTCACGGTTCGCAATCGTTGCGGGTGCCCGACGGCCTGCCGGGTGCCCATGAAACGTCAGATTATGGTGCCGACGGGCGGCGATTCAAGGTTAGCCTGCTTCGAATCTCGGGCTTCGGGCTCGTGGCACGCCGCCCGTCACTCTAGCGCTTGCGCCTGGCCTTGAGCAGGGCGGCCCCCAGGGCGCCCATCTGACCACCCGGTTGTCCGGTCGGTTCCGCGGGCTGCCCCCCCTTGCGCGGCGCCGTGCCCTGGCCGCGACGGCGGTCGTCGCCACCACGGCGCGGCTTGCCGCCACGGCCCTCGCTGCCCTCCCCGTCGGGCTGGTCGTCGAGGCGCATGGAGAGCCCGATGCGGGCACGCTCCAGATCCACGTTCATCACCTTGACCTTGACGATATCGCCGGCCTTGACCACCGAGCGGGGATCCTCGACGAACCTGTCCGACAATGCCGAGATATGCACCAGGCCGTCCTGGTGCACCCCGATGTCGACGAAGGCGCCGAAGTGGGTGACGTTGGTGACGCTGCCTTCGAGCACCATCCCCGGCTCGAGGTCCTTGAGGGTTTCCACCCCCTCGCGGAACTCGGCGGCCTTGAACTCGGGTCGCGGGTCGCGACCGGGCTTGTCGAGCTCGGCGAGGATGTCGCTGATGGTCGGCACGCCGAAGCGCTCGTCGGCGAAGTCGGCGGGCCTGACCGCCTTGAGGGTCGCGCTGTCGCCGATCAGGCTGGCGAGTTCCCGGCCGCTGCGCGCGGCGATGCGCTCCACCAGCGGATAGGCCTCGGGGTGCACGGCGCTGCCGTCGAGCGGATTGTCGCCGTTCATGATGCGCAGGAAGCCCGCGCACTGCTCGAAGGTCCTCGGCCCCAGGCGGTTCACCTCGAGCAGCTGCTTGCGGCTGGTGAAGGCGCCCTCGGCGTTGCGGCGGGCGACGATGTTCTCGGCCAGGGCCGGGTTGAGGCCGGCGACCCGCGAGAGCAGTGCGCTCGACGCCATGTTGAGGTCCACCCCCACGGCGTTGACGCAATCCTCGATCACCGCCTCGAGGCTCTTCGAGAGCTGCAACTGGGAGACGTCGTGCTGGTACTGGCCGACACCGATCGACTTGGGTTCGATCTTGACCAGCTCGGCCAGCGGGTCCTGCAGCCGCCGGGCGATGGAGACCGCCCCGCGGATGGTGACGTCAAGCTCCGGCAGCTCCCGGGAGGCGTATTCCGAGGCGGAGTAGACCGAGGCGCCGGCCTCGCTGACCATCACCTTGGCGAGCTGACGCCGGCCCCGCCCTTGAGACGAAGAGAAGGCCTTGACCAGGTCGCCGGCGAGGCGGTCGGTCTCGCGACTGGCGGTGCCGTTGCCGACGGCGATCAGCGCCACATCGTGCTTCTCGAGCAGCCTGGCGAGCTCGGCCAGGGAGGCATCCCAGGCGTTACGGGGAGCATGGGGATAGATGGTGGCGTGCTCGAGGAACTGGCCGGTGGCGTCCACCACCGCCACCTTGCAGCCGGTGCGCAGGCCTGGGTCGATGGCCAGCGTCGCCTTGGGTCCGGCCGGGGCGGCCAGCAGCAGGTCCTTGAGGTTGGCGGCGAAGACCTCGATGGCCTCCAGCTCGGCGCGCTCGCGCAGCCGGCCCAGCAGTTCGGTCTCCAGGTGCGTGTAGAGCTTGACCCGCCAGGTCCAGCGCACCACGTCACGCAGCCACTTGTCGGCGGGCCGGCCCTCGTCGCGGATGTCGAAGTGTCTGGCGATGGTCACCTGGGCCGGATGGAGCGGCGCCTCCTCCTCGCCCGGCAGGCGAATGGCCAGGGTCAGGACCCCTTCGTTGCGGCCGCGGAACATCGCCAGCGCGCGGTGCGACGGCGTCTTCGCCAGCTTCTCGTCGTGCTCGAAATAGTCGGAGAACTTGGCGCCCTCGCGCTCCTTGCCGGCGATCAGCCGTGCGCTGAGCTCACCCTCGCTCCACAACCGTTCGCGCAGCCGACCGACCAGCTCGGCGTCCTCGGCGAAGCGCTCCATGAGGATCTGCCTCGCCCCGTCGAGGGCCGCCTTGGTGTCCTCGATGGCCGGAATATCGCCTTCCGCGGCGCGCAGGTAGTGCACCGCGGCGCTTTCCGGGTCCAGGGTCGGGTCGGCCAGCAGCGCATCGGCCAGCGGCTCGAGGCCGGCCTCGCGGGCGATCTGCGCCTTGGTGCGGCGCTTCTTCTTGTACGGCAGGTAGAGGTCTTCCAGGCGCTGCTTGGTGTCGGCGGCCTGGATCAGCCCGGCGAGCTCGTCGGTGAGCTTGCCCTGCTCGTCGATGGCAGCGAGCACGGCGACCCGGCGCTCCTCCAGCTCGCGCAGGTAGCCGAGGCGCTCGTGAAGGTTGCGCAGCTGGGTGTCGTCGAGTCCGCCGGTGACCTCCTTGCGGTAGCGGGCGATGAAGGGCACGGTGGCCCCGCCGTCGAGCAGTTCCACCGTGGCCGTGACCTGCTGCGGACGAACGGCAAGCTCCTCGGCGAGGCGCGTGATGATGCGGTTGGTGGCGTCCATGTAACCCCTTCGCGAATGCACGAGAACGAATCGCGACAAGGTACCATAATCAGGCTTCAGGCGGGTACGAAGCGCAGCGCCAGCCCGTTGTTGCACCAGCGCAGCCCGGTGGGCTCGGGGCCATCTTCGAACACGTGGCCCTGGTGACCGCCGCAGCGGGCACAGTGGTACTCGGTTCGCGGCCAGATCAGGCCGAAATCGAGCTGACTCAGCAGGTGCCCCTCGACGTGCTCGAAGAAGCTCGGCCAGCCGGTGCCGGAGTCGTACTTCATGGCACTGGTGAACAGCAGCAGGTCGCAGCCGGCGCAGTGGTACTCGCCCTCGCCCCACTGCTTGTCCAGGGGACTGGAGAAGGCCGGCTCGGTGCCGTGGCCACGCAGGATCTCGTACTGCTCATCGGTCAGGCGCTCGCGCCACTCGGCGTCGCTGAGTTCGAGGCGCTCGAGCCCCTCCGCCGGTTCAAGCTCCAGCCGCGGGAAGCCGAAGGAGGCTCCCGGCAACAGGCCCGCCGCGCCGGTGACGCCCAGCAGCCCCAGAAAATGCCGTCTCTTCATGATCACCCTCCGTCGCTGGCTTGCCTAGGCCCGCGCATCGAAGTGGGGGCACAACGAAACGGGGGAAGAGCCTCGGCCCTTCCCCCGTTCAGACCGCCGGCGGCACCGGCGGTTCGCTGCCGAGATCGCCTCAGGCCAGGCTCGGCCCGGCCTCGACGATGGCCTCGTTGACACCCTCGAACTTCTTGAAGTTGTCGACGAACTTGGCGGCCAACTCGTTCAGCTGGCGGTCGTAGGCGGCGCGGTCTTCCCAGGTCTCGCGTGGGTCGAGCAGCCGGGAGTCGACGCCCGGCACGGCGACCGGCACCTCGAGGTTCAGGCCGTCGATGTGCTTGGTCTCGACGTCACGCAGCACGCCGGACTGGATGGCGCCGATGATGGCGCGGGTGGTCGGGATCGAGAAGCGCGAGCCGCCCTCGCCATAGGAGCCGCCGGTCCAGCCGGTGTTGACCAGGTAGACCTGGGCGTCCTTGGCCGCCACGCGCTTGATCAGCAGATCGGCATACTCGCGCGCAGGGCGCGGGAAGAAGGGAGCACCGAAGCAGGTGGAGAAGGTCGCCTCGAGGCCGGCGGAGGAGCCCATCTCGGTGGAGCCGACCTTGGCCGTGTAGCCGGACAGGAAGTGATAGGCCGCGGCCTCCTTGGAGAGCACCGAGACCGGCGGTAGCACGCCGCTCATGTCGCAGGTCAGGAAGACGATGGCATTCGGTTCGCCGGCGCGGTTCTCGGCCACGCGCTTCTCGACGTGCTCCAGCGGGTAGGCAGCGCGGGAGTTCTGGGTCAGGCTGTCGTCGGCATAGTCGGGCTCGCGGCGATCGTCGAGGACCACGTTCTCGAGCACGGTGCCGAAGCGGATGGCATCCCAGATGATCGGCTCGTTCTTCTCGGAGAGGTCGATGCACTTGGCGTAGCAGCCGCCCTCGATGTTGAACACGGTGCCCTCGCCCCAGCCATGCTCGTCGTCACCGATCAGGAAACGCGCCGGGTCGGCGGAGAGGGTGGTCTTGCCGGTGCCCGAGAGGCCGAAGAACAGCGTGGTCTCGCCATCCTCGCCGACGTTGGCGGAGCAGTGCATGGGCAGCACGTCGGCGGCCGGCAGCAGGAAGTTCTGCACCGAGAACATCGCCTTCTTCATCTCGCCGGCGTAGCGCATGCCGGCGATCAGCACCTTCTTCTGGGCGAAGTTAAGGATCACGCAGCCGTCTGAGTTGGTGCCGTCACGGGCCGGGTCGCACTCGAAGAAGGGAGCGTTGAGGATGGTCCACTCCTCCTTGGCGGAGGGGTTGAACGCCTCGGGGCGCACGAACATGGTGCGACCGAAGAGGTTGTGCCAGGCCGTCTCGGTGGTCACCCGCACCGGCAGGTAGTGAATCGGGTCGCTGCCCACGTGCAGCTCGGAGACGAAGCGCTCACCGCCGTTCAGGTACGCCTCGACACGCGCCCAGAGGGCATCGAACTTGGCGCTGTCGAAGCGCTGGTTGACGCTGCCCCAGTCGATCTGCCCACTGGTGGACGGCTCGTCGACGATGAAGCGGTCCTTGGGCGAGCGGCCGGTACGCACACCGGTGTTCACCACCAGGGCACCGTTGGCAGCCAGGCGGCCTTCGCCCCGGGCCACGGCACACTCGATCAGCTCGGCGCTGCTGAGGTTGACGTAGGCCTGGGCGGTGGCGGCTTGCTGCGCATTGGCAGCCTGGGAAGCGGCTTGGGTCGTGGTCATGTCGATTCCTGGGCCTTGCGGCCGATTCTCTCGTTTGCCGGGCGTCGATGACGCAGCGGGTGTCGTGCCAGCGATCGCCCGGTGCGGGTATTCCCGTCTCGTTGGTGAGGCGATCGTGCCGATGAAAAGCGGCGCCATTATGGCAAAAAGATGGCCAGTGGGAAACGCCGCTGTTGGCCGAACTTCATGTAGTTTTTCTACTACATCGGGGCCGTTCGCCACACAATCGATTGTGCTATGCAGCATCGCCCCCCGGTCTCGCCGACGCGATTTCAGTGCAGGGTGGGCGGCGGGGCATCCGGCGAGGCGAGCAGCGCCTCGATCTCGGCGGCCGGGAAATGGTAGCGGGTATGGCAGAAGTGGCACTGGGTGTCGATGCTGCCGTGCTCGGCCAGCACCTCGCGCAGCTCGTCCTCGCCCAGGGTCAGCAGGGCGTCGCCGATGCGCTGGCGAGAGCAGGTGCAGCCGAAGTGCAGCGCCTTGGGGTCGAAGACCCGCACGGTCTCCTCATGGTAGAGCCGGTAGAGCACCTCGAGCGGCTCGAGCCCCAGCAGCTCTTCGCCTTTCAGGGTCGTGGCGAGCTGCAGGGTGCGCTCCCAGGCATCGGCGTCCTGGTTCATCGACTCATCGGGCAGGCGCTGCAGCAGCAGGCCGGCGGCCCGGGCGCCGTCGGCCGCCAGCCACAGCCGGGTCGGCAACTGCTCCGACTGGGTGAAGTAGGCGGCGAGGCACTCCGCCAGGCTCTCCTGGTCGAGCGCCACGATGCCCTGGTAACGGTGCCCTTCCTTCGGATCCAGGGTGATCATGATCTGGCCCTGGCCGAGCAGTTCGCGAAAGCCGACGTCATCGCCGGGGGGCGGCGCCCCGTCGGCCAGGCGGGCGATGGCGCGCAGCTCCCCGCCGGGGTTGGACTCGGCCATCAGCAGCGCGAGCGCCCCCTGGCCGCGCACCTCGATGCTCAGGGTGCCGTCGAGCTTGACGGTATCGGTGAGCAGGGCCACCGCGCACAGCAGCTCGCCGAGCAGGCGATCGACCACCGGGGGATAGTCGTGGCGCTCGAGCACCTCGGCGTAGGCCCGCTCGAGGGTGACGATCTCGCCACGCACGTTGGTCTTGTCGAAGAGAAAACGCTGGATCTGATCATTCATGACGCTGGGTGCCTGGATGGTGGGAGCATGAACGGGCGAGGAACCTCTTGTCCCTTCATTCGTCGTCCTGCTGTCGCTGGAAGCGGTGGATCTCACGGCGCTGCTTCTTGTCGGGGCGCCTGGGTGGGTGCTGCATCGCCTGGTTGGTCAGGCGGCGGGCCTCGGCTTCGCGCTCGCGCCGCGCGACGCTTTCCGGGGTCTCGCGGTAGAGCTCACGGGCCTCGGGCGCGCCGCGGCGCTGGTCGGAGAGCGCCAGCACCTCGACCTCCATCAGGTCCCAGCCCTGGGGCACGCGGACCAGGGCGCCGAGCTCGACGCTCTTGCTGGTCTTGGCGCGGGTGCCGTTGTAGTGCACCTTGCCGCCCTCGATGGCCTTCTTGGCGAGTGCCCGGGTCTTGAAGAAACGCGCCGCCCACAGCCACTTGTCGAGCCGTACGCTATCCATGGCCGCTCTCCCCTTCTACCGTCGGCGGGAGGTTGCCGGGCAGGATGGCGGCGAAGCGCTCGAGGGCGATGAACTCCTCGAGCTCCTTCTCTGGGCGGGTACTGTCGGGCTGCTTGATGCCCAGCAGATGACGGATGCCGTACTCGCGGGCGCTCTCCAGCACCGAGGGATTGTCGTCGATGAACAGCGTACGGTCGGGGTCGAAGGGCTCGACCTCCTGCAGCGCGAACCAGAACTCCTGGGCCTCCTTGGGCACGCCGAGATCCGCCGAGGAGACGATGGCATCGAGATAGGCCTCCAACCCGGTGAGCGGCAGCTTGAGCTCGAGGCTCTCGCGGTCGGCATTGGTGGCCAGCACCACCCGGGGGTGGGCCTGCCTGAGCCACTGGAGGAAATCCAGGGCATCGCCACGCAGGCCGATCAGGTGCTGTATCTCGCGCTTGAGGGCGACGATGTCGACGTCCAGCTCACGGCTCCAGTAGGCCAGGCTGTACCAGTTCAGGGTGCCCCTCTCGCGGAGGATACGCGAGCGCACTTCCTCCTGGGTGGCCTCATCCAGCCGGTGCAGCTCGACATAGCGCCGCGGCAGGTGTTCCAGCCAGAAGTGGCTGTCGAAGTGCAGGTCGAGCAGGGTGCCGTCCATGTCCAGCAGGACGGTATCGATGGCGCGCCAGTCGATCATCGCGGCTCCGGATGGCGTCGGTGGTGGCGGAAGGCATGATATTGTACCCAATCGATGCCGACGGCGCATTCCACCCCCGATGACCCGATGAATGGGAGAGCCCATGCCTGATTCCCCCGGCCCGAACAGAACCGATGTCGGCCCTCCTTGGCCCGAGAAGCCCAGCGTCCTGTCGCGCCAGTCGGTGGCGAGGAGCCGCCTGTTCCACGTCGAGGCACTGGAACTGCGCTTCTCCAACGGCGAGGAGCGCACCTTCGAGCGCCTCACCGGCAGCGACCAGGGGGCGGTGATGATCGTCGCCATGCCCGACCCCGACCACGTGCTGCTGATCCGGGAGTACGCCGCCGGCTTCGAGGACTATGTGCTGACCCTGCCCAAGGGGCTGGTCGACCCGGGGGAAGACATCGTCAGCGCCGCCAATCGCGAGTTGATGGAGGAGTGCGGCTTCGGCGCCCACCGCATCGAGCCGCTGGTGGAGCTGTCGCTGGCGCCCAACTACATGCGCCATCGGATGCAGGTGCTGCTGGCCACCGATCTCTATCCGAGACGGCTGCCCGGCGACGAACCGGAACCCCTGATCGTCGAGACCCACGCCCTCGACGAACTCCCGGCACTGCTGGCCCGGGAGGACTTTCACGAGGCACGGGCCATCGCCGCCCTGTTCATCGCCCGGGAGCGGCTGCGCAACGAGGCAGACTCCCCGACGCTGTGGTAGCGCCCCCATGCACAGGGGGCCGCCGGCGCTCAGTGGGTGTGGAGGCGCTTCCTGAGCCCGCTGCCCTCCTTCAGCTTCATCCAGCGCCCCTGGCGATAGCTGTCGAGACCGGCCTCGAGCAGCGTCATCACCTCGAGGGCCTCGTCGACGCTCACCGGCGGAGGCGTGCCGTGAAGCAGCGCCTCGGCGATGCCGGCGTAGTAGACCGGGTAGTCGCCGGGCAGGCCCGCATGTTCGCGGCTGACCAGTTCCGGCTCCCCGCCCTCTCGCAGGGTCAGGCGTCCGGGAAGCGGATCCTCTCCCCAGCCGGGCGACGGGGCCCGGCCCTCCTTGAGCCAGCCTTCCTGGGGGTCGAGCCCGTACTTCACATAGCTCCCCCGGGTGCCGTGCACCGCGAAACGCGGCGTCGGCTCGGCGACCAGTGAACTCGCCTGCAGGGTCACCCGCAGGCCGTCGTACTCCAGCAGCGCCAGGAAATCATCGTCGACCTCGGCGCCCTCCCGCGAGGTGGCCAGCTCCAGCAGGATCGCCTTGGGCATGCCGAACAGCGCCCGTGCCTGATCGAGCAGATGCGGCCCCAGGTCATACCAGATGCCGCCACCCGGCCGGTGGTGCTCCCGCCAGCGGTCGCTGACGTCGGGGCGAAAACGATCGAAACGCGACTCCAGCGCGACCACCCGGCCCAGGGTGCCGGCCTGGAGCAGCGCCTCGAGGGTCAGAAAGTCGCTGTCCCAGCGGCGATTGTGGAAGACGCTGAGCAGTCGCTCCTCCTCGTCGGCCAGGGACTTGAGCAGCCGCGCTTCGGACAGGGTAACGGAGAAGGGCTTGTCGACCACCACATGCTTGCTGGCGCCGAGCGCCGCCTTGGCCAGCGGGAAGTGGGTGTCGTTGGGGGTGGCGATCACCACCAGGTCGATGTCGGGCCGGGCAAACAGCGCTGGCGCCCTGGACAGCACCTCGACCTCGGGGAGGTCGGCCCGGACCCGTTCGGCGTCGCCGCTGACCACGGCGGTCAGTTCGAGCCCGGGCGTCGCCAGGAGCAGCGGCGCGTGGAAGGTCCGGCCGGCCATGCCGTAGCCGACGAGGCCGACGTTGAGGGTCTGCTTCTTCATGGCATCGGCGTCCTTGCAGGTTGGCGGGAAGGGGGATGACCGCCCCGGCACCCGGCCGGAGCGGACTAGCGTCACTCAGTCGAGCTTGGTCAGGTCGCGCACCGCGCCCTTGTCGGCGGAGGTGGCGAGCAGCGCGTAGGCCTTGAGCGCCGCCGAGACCTTGCGGTCACGCTGGATGCTCGGCTTCCAGGCCGCACTGCCCTTCGCCTCTTCCGCCTCGCGGCGGTCGGCCAGCTCGGCGTCGGTCAGCTTGACGTTGATCGCGCGGTTGGGGATATCGATCTGGATGATATCGCCGCTCTCGATCAGGCCGATGGCACCGCCCGCCGCCGCCTCCGGCGAGACGTGGCCGATGGAGAGGCCCGAGCTGCCGCCCGAGAAGCGGCCGTCGGTCATCAGCGCGCACACCTTGCCGAGCCCCTTGGACTTCAGGTAGGAGGTCGGGTAGAGCATCTCCTGCATGCCGGGGCCGCCGCGCGGCCCCTCGTAGCGCACCACCACCACCTCGCCGGGCTTCACCAGCCCGCCCAGCACGTGCTCCACCGCCTGGTCCTGTGACTCGACCACGTGGGCCGGACCCTCGAAGACCAGGATCGACTCATCGACCCCGGCGGTCTTCACCACGCAGCCGTCCAGTGCGATGTTGCCGAACAGCACCGCCAGGCCGCCCTCGCGGGAGAAGGCGTGCTCGAGGTCGCGGATGCAGCCGCCGGCGCGGTCGCCGTCGAGGCTCGGCCAGCGGGCGCTCTGGGAGAAGGCGGTCTGGGTCGGGATGCCGCCGGGGCCGGCCTTGTAGAACTCCACCACCTCGGGGCTGGGGTTGCGCATGATGTCCCACTCGTCCAGGGCGTCCTTGAGGGTATCGCCGTAGACGGTGGGCACGCGGGTATCGAGCACCCCGGCGCGGTCGAGCTCGCCGAGGATCGCCATGATGCCACCGGCACGGTGGCAGTCCTCGATGTGGTACTGCTGGGTGTTGGGCGCCAGCTTGCAGAGCTGCGGCACCTCCCGCGACAGCCGGTCGATGTCGGCCATGGTGAAGTCGACCTCGGCCTCCTGGGCGGCGGCCAGCAGGTGCAGGATGGTGTTGGTGGAACCGCCCATGGCGATGTCCAGGGTCATGGCGTTCCCGAAGGCCGCCCTGGAGCCGATGGCGCGGGGCAGCAGGTGCGTCTCGTTGCCCTCGTAGTAGCGCTTGGCAAGCGTAACGATGCGGCTGCCCGCCTCCTCGAACAGCCGGCGACGGTCGGCGTGGGTGGCCAGCACCGTGCCGTTGCCCGGCAGCGCCAGGCCCAGCGCCTCCATCAGGCAGTTCATCGAGTTGGCGGTGAACATGCCCGAGCAGCTGCCGCAGGTGGGACAGGCGCTGCGCTCGATCTCCTCGATCTCTTCGTCGCTGTACTGGTCGTCGGCGGCGTAGATCATGGCGTCGATCAGGTCGATGCCGTGGTCGAGCAGCTTGGTCTTGCCGGCCTCCATGGGGCCGCCGGAGACGAAGATCACCGGGATGTTGAGGCGCATCGCGGCGTTGAGCATCCCCGGGGTGATCTTGTCGCAGTTGGAGATGCACACCAGGGCGTCGGCGCAGTGGGCGTTGACCATGTACTCGACGCTGTCGGCGATCAGGTCGCGGCTCGGCAGCGAGTAGAGCATGCCGTCGTGGCCCATGGCGATGCCGTCGTCCACGGCGATGGTGTTGAACTCCTTGGCCACCCCACCGGCCTTCTCGATCTCGCGGGCCACCAGCTGGCCCATGTCCTTCAGGTGCACGTGACCGGGCACGAACTGGGTGAAGGAGTTGGCCACGGCGATGATCGGCTTGTGGAAGTCGTCGTCCGTCATGCCGGTGGCGCGCCACAGGGCGCGGGCGCCGGCCATGTTGCGGCCGGCGGTGGTGGTGCGGGAACGATACTCGGGCATGGTGTCCTCTATGCGATTCGCGCCGTCTCGAGTCGCCATGGCGGCGATGACGGTCTCGGTGTCCGGGTCAGCCCAGGATTCTGTCACGGGCGGAAACGGCTTGCCACTGGCTTCGAGCTGCGGGCCGGATTGTCGCTCGTAGCCCGCGGCTCGAAGCTCGTGACTGGCGCGATGCGCCTGCTAGCCGAACACCACCTTCGCCACGTCAGGGTAGCGGCCGGCGAAGTGTACCGTCATGCCCTCCCTGAGGAAGTCGGGCAATTCGTCGAAGTCGCGGCGGTTGGCCTCGGGCAGGATCACCTCGAAGATGTCGCTGCGGCGGGCGGCGATGATCTTCTCGCGGATACCGCCCACCGGAAGCACCTGGCCGGTCAGCGTCAGCTCGCCGGTCATCGCCAGCGACCGGTCGATGGCACGGTGCTTCGCCAGCGAGAGCAGCGCCGTGGTCATGGTCACCCCGGCCGAGGGGCCGTCCTTGGGGGTGGCGCCTTCCGGGACGTGCAGGTGCACGAAGGCCGAATCGAAGAAGTCGGCGTCGGCCCCGAACTCGCTCAGGTGCCCGAGCACGTAGCTGTAGGCGATGTTGGCCGACTCCTGCATCACCTCGCCGAGCTTGCCGGTGAGCTTGAAGCCGCGATCGAGCGCATGCACCTTGCCGGCCTCGATGGGCAGGGTCGCCCCGCCCATGGCGGTCCAGGCCAGGCCGGTGACCACGCCCTCACCCTGGAGTACCTGCTCCTTGCGGAACAGTGGCGCGCCGAGAAACGCCTCCAGGTTGTTCACCGAGACCCGCACCGACTGCTGGCCGTTCTCGAGCAGCTTCACCGCCGCCTTGCGCACGATGCGGTGGAGCTGCTTCTCGAGCTGTCGCACCCCGGCCTCGCGGGCATATCCCTCGATCACCTGCTTGAGCGCCGCCTCGGTGAGGTTGATGCGCTTCCTGGGAATGCGGTCGCGCTTGAGCAGCTTGGGCCAGAGGTGGTGCCGGGCGATCGTCAGCTTCTCCTCGGCGATATAGCCGGAGAGGCGGATCTGCTCCATGCGGTCGAGCAGGGGGCCGGGGATCGAGTCCAGGGTGTTGGCGGTGCAGACGAACAGCACCTTGGAGAGGTCGAGGCGCACGTCGAGGTAGTGGTCGAGGAAGTCGACGTTCTGCTCGGGATCGAGCACCTCGAGCAGCGCCGAGGCCGGGTCGCCCTGGAAGGACTGCCCCAGCTTGTCGATCTCGTCGAGCATGATCACCGGGTTCTCGACCTCGACCTCCTTGAGCGCCTGCGCCAGCTTGCCGGGCATGGCACCGATATAGGTGCGCCGGTGGCCCTTGATCTCGGCCTCGTCGCGCATGCCGCCCACCGAGAAGCGATAGAACTCGCGGCCCAGCGCCTCGGCGATGGAACGCCCCACGGAGGTCTTGCCCACCCCGGGGGGGCCGACGAGCAGCAGGATCGAGCCGCCCACGTCACCCTTGAAGGTGCCCTCGGCGAGGAACTCGATGATCCGCTCCTTGACGTCCTTGAGACCGTCGTGGTCGCGGTCGAGCACCTGGCGTGCGTGGGCCAGGTCGAGCTTGTCCTGGCTGCGCACGCCCCAGGGCATGGAGGTCAGCCAGTCGAGGTAGTTACGGGTGGTGCCGTACTCGGGCGAGCCGGTCTCGAGCACCGAGAGCTTGTCGAGCTCCTCCTCGATACGGGTCAGCACCTTGGGCGGCACCACCAGGCTCTCGAGGCGGTCGCGGAAGGTGTCGACGTCGTTCTCCCGATCGTCCTTGGAGATGCCCAGCTCGCGCTGGATCACCTTGAGCTGCTCGCGCAGGAAGAACTCGCGCTGGCGCTCCTGCATCTGGGCGTTGACCTGCTCGCTGATCTCGCTCTGCAGCTGGGCGACGTCGATCTCCTTGCGCAGCAGCGGCAACACCTTCTGCATCCGGGCCACCACCGGCAGGGTCGCCAGGACATCCTGCAGCAGGTGCCCCTTGGCCGAGGTGATGGCGGCGGCGAAGTCGGTCAGCGGCCCCGGCTCGTGGGGGCTGAAGCGGTTGAGGTAGTGCTTGAGCTCCTCGCCATAGAGCGGATTGATCGGCAGCAGCTCCTTGATGCCGTTGATCAGCGCCATGGCGTAGGCACGCGCCTCGTCGTCCTCCGCGTCCACCGGTTCGCGGGGGTAGCTCACCTCCACCAGGTAGGGCGGCGTCTTCGACAGCCAGCGCTGGATCCTGAAGCGCTGCACCCCCTGGGCGATGAACTGGATCTGCTGGTCCTCGCCCTGCAGCTTGTGGACCTTGACCGCGGTGCCGACCTCGGGAAAGTGCTCGTGTCCGAGCTCCTCCACCGCGGTTTCGCCGACGAACGCCAGCCCCACGGTGTGGTGCGGCGTATTGCCGACCCGGCGCATGGTCTCCTCCCAGCGCTCGCGGTTGATCACCAGCGGCTGTACCTGGGCGGGAAAGAACGGGCGGTTGTGGATCGGCAGCAGGTAGATGCGCTCGGGCAGGGTCTCCCGGGCGGGGACCATGGCGCTGCCGCGCCCCGGCGACTCCTCGTCGAAGGGCGGCTCGTCAGCGTCGTGGTACGTCTCGTGAGTCCAGCCGAGGGCCTCCGGGTCGCCGGGGCGATCGTGATCGTCGCTCATAGGGTGTGTCGTCCTGATCCGGGTTGTGTACGCAAGCAGACTGGTTAGGGGAATGCGGGCGGCACGCACCGACTTCAAGTCGCGCGGGGCACACGATGGCGACGGGATCAGCGCCAGAGCGGCGGCAGGGGACGCCCATTCACACGCACGGTGCCGCGGACCACGTCGATCTCCAGCGTCCGGGTATCCAGCGGCAGGCCGAGCCACAGCGCCACCACCGTGGGCACGTCGTGCCAGGTGAAGTCACCGTCCAGGCGTGACAGCCAGCGCGAGCGCTGTCGCTCGTCATCCAGCTCGAGCAGGCTCAGCTCATCGAGGCGACGGGCATCGAAGAACAGCGCGCCCTCGCCGCGAGCCGCCAGGCCGAGCATGGGGCTGTCCAGCTCCACCGTGGTGACATCGAGGCGCGGCGAGTCCTGCAGCATGGCGATCAGCCCCGGCTCCAGCCTGGCGAGCAGCTCACGCCCTTCCCGGGCACCGTCGCCCCGGGATGCCTCGTCACGCAGCCCGGCCAGCACGCCTCGCAGGGCATCGGCGTTGATGCGGGAGAGCCCCATTCCGACCCGGCCGGTGAGCAACACCTGGTCGGCGGCCTGCACCTCGGTCAGGGTCAGCTCGCCATCGACACGCAACTCCCGCTCGTCCAGGTGCATCAGGTTCTGGTAGATCAGGTCCCGCGCCTCCAGTTGCAGGCTCGGCTGCTGCCAGGCGAGGTTCTCGATGCGCAACAGGTCGTGCTGGGTGAAGTGATGGGCCCCGGCGGTGTAGGCATAGCGGCTCTCGAGGACGACCGGGCCCGCCTCGAGGGTGGCGGGTCCGTCGCTCAAGTGCAGCGGCTCGAGGCGGGCCTGCAGGCGCCAGTCGCCGTACTGGCCATCGAAGCGGATCTCGCCGCCGGCGAAGTCGAGCTCACGCTCGCCCTGCCGGGCGATGAAGGGTGCCAACTGGATGCTGCCGTCCAGGGTACCGCCGAGGGTGTGATAGCGGGCATGCCAGCGCGGCGGCGTAGAGGGCAGTGCATCGCCGAACAGGCGCTCCTGATAGGGGCCGAGGTAGGGCATCGTCTCGCCGTCGACCCGGGTGCTGAGCACCCCGTGGCGCGCCTTGTACTTCAGTTCCAGCTGCCAGGCATCGCCCAGCAGTGGCGCCAGCTGGATGGTGCCGCTGGAGGTCAGCCAGCCCCGCTCGATATCGGTACGCTCCACCACCAGTTCACCCCGCGCCTCGAGATCGTCGAGGCCCCGGGCGAGCTCCCGCTCGAACAGCAGGCCGGCGACGAACTGGGCCACCGCCCAGACCACCGCCAGCCCCACCACCACCGGGACGATCAGTCGTTCCTTGCGCATAGCGGCCTCCCTCCCCTGGATGCCGTCACTGGCGGCCACTGCCGAGACTCAGACTCTCGAAAGGCACCAAGCCATGCCAGCGCCACTGCCCCCCCTGACGGAGCGGCACGGAGACATGTTATCGGTGCGTGTCGTCAGTGTAACCATAACCACAGGTGCATCGTGCTCCAGGCGTAGATGCCGGCGAGCACGTCGTCGATCATGATGCCGAAGCCACCGGCCACGCGCCGATCCGCCCAGCGGATCGGCCAGGGCTTGAAGACGTCGAAGATGCGAAAGACGACGAACCCCCACAAGGCCGCCTCCCAGGAGAAGGGCACCGCGGCCATGGTGATCCAGTAGCCGACGAACTCGTCCCAGACGATGCCGGAGTGGTCGTGGACCCCCAGGTCGCGGGAGGTCTTGTCGCAGATCCAGACACCCCAGACGAAGGCCACCGTCACCAGCGCCAGGTACCAGGACTGGGGCAGCTCGGAGATCAGCCAGTAGAAGGGAATGGCCGCCAGGGTGCCGAAGGTGCCCGGTGCCCAGGGCACCGCGCCACTGCCGAACCCGAAGGCGAGGAAATGGGTAGGACGGTGCCAGACGCTGGCGGGAGAGCGGTTCATGGCGGCCCTCCCCTGTCGGGCAGCCCCGGGAAGTGCTGCCAGCCACCGAGGGCACCGGCTCCCCCTCCGACCACGCCCGGCGTCTCGGTGATCCGGCCGATCGCGGTGAGCGGCAGGTCGAGGGCCGCCAGTCGCCCGCGCGCCTCGTCCAGCCGCTCGGCGGGCAGCGTCAGCAGCAGCTCGTAGTCATCGCCACCGCCGAGTGCCGCCTGCCGGGCCGGTTCCTCGCCCAGCGCCGCCGCCAGCCCCTCGGCCAGCGGCAGGGCGTCGAGGTCGAGCTCTGCGCCCACCCCGGACGCCTCGAGGACATGGCCGAGGTCGGCCAAAAGGCCATCGGAGACATCGATGGCCGCCGTGGCCAGCCCCAGCAGGGCTTCGCCGGCGGCCAGCCGCGGCTGGGGTCGCAGGTAGCGTACGAGCAGCGGATGGGCGGGATCGCGCTCGCCCCGCTGCCACAGCGCCAACCCGCCGGCCCCACCGCCCAGGGTGCCGGTCACGGCGATGAGGTCGCCGGCTCGCGCCCCGCCGCGGGTCAGGGCGACCCGGGGATCGACCTCGCCCATCACGGTCACGCCGATGGCGGTCGCGCCGCGGGTCACGTCGCCCCCCACCAGGGCAGTACCGCTGGCCTCACAGAGGGCCCGGAAGCCACGGGAAAAGCCCTCCAGCCAGGCATCGTCGACCTCGGGGAGGGTCAGCGCCATCAGGCACCAGCGGGCACGGGCCCCCATGGCCGCCAGATCGCTGAGGCTCACTGCCAGCGCCCGGTGGCCGATCGCCTCGGCCGGCGCCTCGTCGGGGAAGTGCACGCCGGCCACCGAGGTGTCGACGCTGACCGCCAGGCGCCGCCCGGGGGTGGGAGCGAGCAGGGTGCAGTCGTCGCCGACGCCCAGGGCCACCCCGGCCTCGGGACCGGGAGGCGCGGGCGTGAAGTAGCGGGCAATCAGTTCGAATTCGCTGTGCATCCGGTGGCAACCTTCAGCGGCGACGGGCAGCGACCTCGGCGGCACGCAGCCGTCCGGCGAGCTTGTCGAGGATACCGTTGACGTACTTGTGACCGTCGGTGGCGCCGAAGGATTTGGCCAGCTCGACCCCCTCGTTGATCACCACACGGTACGGCACCTCGAGGCGTCGGGAGAGCTCGTAGGCACCCAATCGCAGAATGGCCAGCTCGATGGGGTCGAGGTCCTCGAGCCGACGGTCGAGCAGCGGCGAAATGGCGACGTCCAGCTCCGCCTTGAAACGTACCACGTTGTGCAGCAGCTCATGGAACAGCGCCAGGTCGGCGATCTCCATGACCTTGTGCCAGTTCTCGTGGTCGTCGAGGTCGTCGTCGGCCACCTGGCTCCTGAACTCGGCTTCCACCGCGGTAATCGACTTGCCGGTCATCTGCCACTGGTAGAGGCCCTGTACCGCCAGCTCGCGGGCGGCACGCCGGGCCTGCTGCGCCGCCGAGGGGGGACGCGGGTGCTCGCCGCTCATGCCTCACCCCCGTCGTCACCGTCGAAGCAACGCAGCAGCGAGACCATCTCCATGGCCGCCATGGCCGCCTCGGCGCCCTTGTTGCCGGCCTTGGTGCCGGAGCGCTCGATGGCCTGCTCGATGGAGTTGACGGTGAGCACGCCATTGGCGATGGGGGTCTCGAACTCGAGCTGCAGGTTGCCGAGTGCTGCATTGCAGCCGCCGGCCACGTACTCGAAGTGCGGCGTACCGCCGCGGATCACCGCGCCCAGGGCGATCACCGCATCGGGGCGCGCCACCTTGAGCACTCGCTTCACCGCCAGCGGCAGTTCCCAGGCCCCGGGAACATGGACGATATCGATGTTCTCGCCGTCGACGCCGTGGCGCACCAGGATGTCCACGGCGCCCTCGACCAGGCTGTCGACCACGTGATGGTTGAAGCGGCCCACTACGATCACGTAACGGCCTTCGACGTCGACGAAGCTGCCTTCGACTTGGGAAATCGGTTGCATGGTTCCAGGTTCCTCGTGAATCCAGTCCGGCTGAATCCGTGGCACGGCCGCGGCCGTGCCGTTGATGTTCGCTGCCACCGCCTCAGGCGTCGGTGGCGCTGTCCTCGTCCGCGCAATCCTCGGGGCCGAGCCGTTCGACCACTTCCAGGTCGAAGCCGGAGAGCGCCGAGAACTTCCACGGCGAGCTGAGCAGCCGCATGCGACCCACCCCCAGGTGGCGGAGGATCTGCGAGCCGGTGCCGATGGTCAGGTAGTTGCCGGCGCCGTCGGAGTCGCTGGTGCGTGGCGGGCGGCGGCGCTCCAGGAACACCTCGAGATAGTCGAGGAAATCCTGGCGCGGACGGCCATCGTCGAGCAGCACGAAGACACCATGATCGGCGCGGGCGACCTCCTCGAGGGCGGCATGGGTCGTCCAGTGTCCCCCCTCGCCCCTCTGCAGGCCAAGCAGGTCGCGCATGACGTCGGCCAGGTGCACGCGCACCGTGGTCAGGGTCTCGGGGCTCGGCCGCCCCTTGACCAGCGCCAGGTGGTGGGCGCCCTGGATGCTGTCGCGAAAGACATGCAGGGTCAACTCGCCGAAGGCGGTGTTCACCGGCGTGGCCTCCACCGGCGCCACGGTCTGCTCGTTGTGGATGCGGTAGTGGATCAGGTCGGCGATGGTGCCCATCTTCAGGTCATGCTCGGCGGCGAAGCGCTCGAGCTCCGGACGGCGCGCCATGCTGCCGTCGTCGTTCATGATCTCGCAGATCACGCCGCTGGGATCGAGACCGGCCAGGGCCGCCAGGTCACAGGCCGCCTCGGTATGGCCGGCCCGGCGCAGCACGCCGCCAGGCTCGGCCATCAGCGGGAAGATGTGGCCGGGCTGGACGATGTCCTCGGCCCTGGCGTCACGGGCCACCGCGGCCTGCACGGTGCGCGCGCGGTCGGCGGCGGAGATGCCGGTGGTCACCCCCTCGGCGGCCTCGATGGAGAGAGTGAACTTGGTGCCGAAACCGGAGCCGTTGTCGCGCACCATCAGTGGCAGCCGGAGTCGCTCGCAGCGCTCGCGGGTCATCGGCAGGCAGATCAGGCCGCGGGCGTGACGCGCCATGAAGTTGATGTGCTCGGCCTCGACCTTCTCGGCGGCCATGATGATGTCGCCTTCGTTCTCACGGTCCTCGTCGTCCATGAGGATCACCATCTTGCCCTGACGGATGTCCTCGATCAGGTCTTCGATGGGGGCCAGGCCCCCGGAGGAGGAGTGCACCATGGGATCTCCAGAAATTCAGCGTGGCGGCTGTCGCGGCGCGGCGACGCTCGGGTCGCCGGCAGGCAACGTCCCGCCTCGAAACGGCGTCAGGGTACCGTGGCGCGGCGTCGGGCGCCAGTAGTGAGCATCCGTGGCGCGGCGTCGGGCGCCAATTTCTGGCTTCGGGCTTCGGGCTCCGTCCTATCGGGCTGGCCAGCAACCGCTCGCAGCTCGTGGCTCGCCTAGCGCGGCCGGGCGGTGATGCGCCAGTCGCGTCCCACGGCACGAATGTCGAGGATGTCGAGCGGGCGCTGCTGGGCCATGGTCTCGATGCCGGCGAGCTGGAACAGCGGCCGGGCCTCGCCGCCGAGCAGGGTCGGCGCCACGAACAGCTGCATCTCGTCGACCAGGCCGGCATCGAGCATGGCGCCGGCGAGCGTCGCGCCGGTCTCGAGCAGCACCTCGTTGGCCTGCTCCACATCGGCCAGGTGGCGCAGCAGGGCCTGGAGGTCGACCCGGCCGTCGGCCGCCGCGGGCATCACCGCCACCTCGGCGCCGGCCGCCTCGAGGCGCTCACGCCGTTCGGGATCGTGGCCGGTGCGGGTCGCCACCAGGGTGCGGCCGGGCTCGCGCAGGCAGGCCGCGGCCTGGGGCAGGCGTAGCTGGCTGTCGACCACCACCCGCAGCGGCTGGCGGCCGGCGACGAGCTCCGCGTCGTCGAGTTCGGCCTGGGCCGGGCGCACGGTGAGCCGCGAGTTGTCGAAGATGATCGACTCCACGCCGGTGAGGACGGCGCTGGAGCGAGCCCGCAGGCGCTGTACCTCGCGCCGCGCCGGGGCGCCGGTGATCCACTGGGACTCGCCCGAGCGCATCGCGGTGCGCCCGTCGAGGCTCATGGCCATCTTCAGCCGCACGAAGGGGCGGCCATGCTCCATGCGCATGATGAAGCCCGGATTCAGCGCCCTCGCTTGAGCCTCCAGGATACCCACTTCGACGTCGACGCCGGCCTCACGCAGCATGGCGAGGCCGCGGCCGGCCACGGCGGGATTGGGGTCGGCCATGGCCACCACCACCGCCTTCACCCCGGCCTCGATCAGCGCCACGGCACAGGGGCCGGTGCGCCCCTGGTGCGAGCAGGGCTCGAGGGTGACGTAGGCGGTGGCGCCCCGGGCCGCGTCACCGGCCTGGCGCAGGGCATGCACCTCGGCGTGGGGCTCGCCGGCACGCTCGTGAAACCCCTCGCCGACCAGGCGATGGTTCCTGACCAGCACGCAGCCGACGCGGGGATTGGGGGCTGTGGTATAGAGGCCGCGACGGGCCAGTTCCAGGGCCCGGGCCATCCAGGCTTCGGGGGTCTGCTTGGCCATGGCGCTCCTTGGCAGATGACGAATGAGGAGAGGGGCTCAGTCCCGCGGCTCGTCGGGCCGGAACGTCGGCTCCTGGGACAGGCGATCGATCTCGGCACGGAACTCGTCGATGTCCTGGAAGCGGCGGTAGACCGAGGCGAAACGGATGTAGGCGACCTGGTCGAGACGCTTCAGGGCATGCATCACCTCCTCGCCGATGTCGCGCGCATGGATCTCGCGCTCGCCGCGGGCCCGCAGGGTCTGGCGAATGCGCTCCACCGCGGCCTCGATCGACTCGGCACTGACCGGACGCTTCTCCAGGGCACGCAGCATGCCGGCGCGCAGCTTGGTCTCGTCGAAGGTTTCCCGGGAACCGTCGCCCTTGACCACCCGCGGCATCACCAGCTCGGCGGTCTCGTAGGTGGTGAAACGCTCGCCGCAGGCCACACACTGGCGGCGACGGCGCACCTGGTCGCCCTCGGCCACCAGCCGGGAGTCGGTCACCTTGGTGTCATGGGTTCCGCAGAAGGGACAGTGCATCGATGGATTCCGGGGTCGGCGTGAGAAGGAGCGATGCTGCATTGTAGCGGCTCGTGGGGCCAGCGCCCAGCGTGCACCCGGTTGGCACATGACCTGCAAGGGAAAACACGACGCCTGCGGCGTACGACATCCCGGCCACTCGACGGACTTTCCATGACACTCTCCCGCTCGCTCTCCCGCCCCCTGGACGGTACCGCCTTCATCGACCGGGCCCGCGATCGCCTGGCCTTCCTCTACGGCCCTCGCGCCGAGGAGGTGCTGCGGCGCCTGCTGACCCTGCTCTCGCACCGCCGTGGTGCAATGCCGGTCCGTGACGGCCGCGAACCGGTGCCGCTGTGGAGCGAGCGCGACCAGTGGCTGATCACCTATGGCGACAGCCTGCTCGATGGCGACCGACCGCCACTGGAGGCACTCGAGGCCTTCCTCGAGGCGCGCCTGCCGGACTCCTTCAGCGGCATCCATCTGCTGCCGTTCTTTCCCTGGAGCAGCGACGACGGCTTCTCGGTCATCCACTATCGCGAGGTCGACCCGGCACTCGGTGACTGGTCGCATATCCGGCGGCTCGGCGAACGCCGGGACCTGATGGTCGACCTGGTGCTCAACCACGTCTCCCGGGAGTCACTGTGGTTCGTCGACTACCTGAGCGGCAGCCTGCCGGGGCGCGACTTCTTCATCGAGATGGACCCGACCACCGACCTCTCGGCGGTGGTGCGCCCGCGCAGTAGCCCGCTGCTGGTGCCGGTGTCGACCCGACGCGGCACCCGCCACCTCTGGGCGACCTTCTCCGAGGACCAGATCGACCTGAACTTCGCCAACCCCGACGTGCTGCTGGAGTTCGTCGGCATCCTGCTCTTCTACCTGGAACAGGGTGCCCGGGTCATCCGCCTGGACGCCATCGCCTACCTCTGGAAGGAGGTCGGCACCCCCTGCATCCACCTGCCCCAGACCCACGAGGTGGTGCGACTGCTGCGCGCCATCGTCGACCACATGGCGCCGGGCACCCTGTTGCTCACCGAGACCAATGTCCCCCATCGCGAGAACCTCGGCTACTTTGGTCTCGATCGTCTTTCAGACGGGGGTCTCGATCGTCCTCCCTCTCCCCCCGACGAGGCCCACCTGGTCTATCAGTTCTCCCTGCCGCCGCTGCTGCTGCATACCCTGACCAGCGGCGAGGCCGGCACCCTGGCCCGTTGGCTCGAGAGCCTACCCGCCCTGCCCCCTGGCTGCAGCTACCTCAACTTCACCGCCAGCCACGACGGCATCGGCGTACGGCCGCTGGAGGGCTGGCTACCGCCCCACGAGATCGAGGCACTGCTGGAGCTGATGCACCGCTTCGGCGGCTTCGTCAGCATGCGCGCCGCCCCCGACGGCAGCGACAGCCCCTACGAGATCAACATCACCTGGTTCGAGGCGATGAAGGGCACGCGCCGCGGCCCGGACCCCTGGCAGGTGGAGCGATTCCTGTGCAGCCAGCACCTGATGCTGGCGCTGCAGGGCATTCCGGCGCTCTACCTGCACTCGCTGACCGGCACCCTCAACGACCACGAGGGCGTCGAGCGCAGCGGGCGACTGCGCTCGATCAACCGTCGCCGCTGGCAACGCGACGAGCTGGCCGAGCTGCTCGACAGCCGCAACACCCCGACCCGCGAGGTCTTCCTGGCCCTCAAGCGACGCCTGGCGGTGCGTCGCGAGGAGCCCTGCTTCCATCCCGACACCCCGCAGCGGGTGGTGCCCTCCCCCACGGAGCTGCTGGTACTGGAGCGGGGCCCGCTGGCCGACGGCCGCCGGCTGCTGGCGATCCACAACGTCAGCGACCGGCGCCAGCCGCTGGAGCTCGCCATGCTCGGCCAACACCCCTGGTTCGACCTGCTGGAGCACGCGCCCTGGGAGCGCTGCGAGAGCCTCGCCCCCTACCGCAGCCTGTGGCTGGTGCTGCCCGGCGATGACACCATCGATGACGGGTGAACACCCGGCGGTGACCTGAAGGAAGCGGTGGCCTGAAGGGAGGCAAGGGGACGACGACATGCTAGTGTCAGCGGGACGCCATGCCCACGAATCGACGAGGACCCCGTCATGCGCCCCATCCCGCTCGCCCTGAGCGCCGTCCTGCTGGTCTTCACCGCCGCGGCCCTGGCCGACGACCACTGGCCGGCCCCGGTCCGGGCGCTGGCCGACCAGGGCCTGACCATCCATGCCGAGTTCGCGGCCCCCGGCGGCCTCACCGGCTACGCCGCCAGCGCCCAGGGCCGCGAACTCGCCATCTACGTCACCGCCGACGGCGAGCATGCGGTGGTCGGCACCCTGGTGGACGCCGCGGGCAACGACCTCTCCAGCGCACCACTCGACGAGCACGTGCGCAGTGCCCAGGATGCCGAGGCGTGGGAGCGGCTCGAACGCAGCCACTGGATCCAAGACGGCGACCCGGAGGCCCCACGGGTGCTCTATACCTTCACCGACCCCAACTGTCCCTACTGCCGGCAGTTCTGGGAAGCCGCGCGGCCGTGGGTCGAGGCCGGCGAGGTGCAGCTGCGCCATGTCATGGTCGGCATCCTGGCACAGGACAGCCCGGCCAAGGCCGCGGCCCTGCTGGGCGCCGACGACCCCGCTTCGGCGTTGCACGAGCACGAGAGCGGCACATCGATCGCCCCCTCGGCCCAGCCCCGGGAGATCGAGGAGCAGGTCTACACCAACAACCAGCTGTTCGAGGAATTCGGCCTGATCGCCACCCCGACGACCGTGGCACGCGATGGCCAGCGTCTCGTGCGGATTCAGGGCATGCCCGACCCCGCGCAACTCATCGAACTGATGGGCGGCGAGGCACCCTGACCGGAGCGCGGAGCCTCAGGCTCGGGCGGGCATCGCCCGGGCCAGGAACCAGCCGGCGATCATCGCCACCAGCAAGGCGAATAACGGCGCCGTCAGCCCGCCGAGGGAGGCGAAGGCCGGTCCCGGGCAGTAGCCCGACAGCCCCCAGCCGATGCCGAACAGGGCGGCGCCGCCGATCAGCCGGGCGTCCAGGTCCTGGCGGGTCGGCAGTTGGAAGGCCTCGGCGTAGATCGGGTGGGGGCGACGAAGGACCAGCCGGTAGCCGATGAAGGTGGTCACCACGGCGCCGCCCAGCACGAACAGCAGCGTCGGGTCCCAGGCGCCGGCGACGTCGAGGAAGCCCAGCACCCGCGCCGGGTCGGTCATGCCCGAGATGCCCAGGCCCAGGCCGAACAGCAAACCGGCGACGTAGCCCATGAGGGGCTTGAGGGTCTCGGTCTTCATGCGCCACCTCCGATCAGGTGCCGGACCACGAAGACGGTGACGATGGCGGTGACCAGGAAGGTAATGGTGGCCATCAGGGAGCGCACCGACAACCGGGCGAGGCCGCAGACGCCGTGGCCGCTGGTGCAGCCACTGCCGAGGCCGGTGCCCAGGCCCACCAGCAGGCCGGCCACCAGCATCAGCAGCACGCCACCGGCCGGCTGGCCGACCACCTCGCCCGGGCTACCGGCGACGTTGCCCAGCCCGCCGCCGAGCAGCATCAGCACGATCGGGCCGCTGATCAGGCCGAGCAGAAAGGTCAGCCGCCAGGCGCTGTCGCCTTTCGGCCTGACGGTGATCAGGTTGCCGATGATCCCGCTGATGCCGGCGATGCGGCCCAGGGTCGCCATCAGCCAGGTGGCCGCGAGGCCGATCAGCACGCCGCCGATCAGCCCATGCAGGCTTGCTGTCACATCCACGATGCGTCTCCTCCGGTGTACGGTGTCATGGGTGGGCCACCAGCGGGTCGTCAGCCGGGACTCAGAACCGATTGATCGGCACTTTCAGGTAGACCTGGCCATTGTCCTCTGCCGGTGGCATATGGCCGGCGCGCATGTTGACCTGCACCGAGGGGATGATCAGCGTCGGCATGTCGAGGGTCGCATCGCGCTCGGTACGCATCTTCACGAACTCCTCCTCGCTGACCCCTTCGTGGACATGCACATTGTGGGCACGCTGCTCCGCCACGCTGGTCTCGTGCTGGTACTCCTCGCGATCCGGTGCCTTGTAGTCGTGGCACAGGAACAGCCGGGTCTCGCCCGGCAGGGCCAGCACCTTCTGGATGGAGCGATAGAGGGTCCGCGCATCGCCGCCGGGGAAGTCGCAGCGGGCGGTGCCGTAGTCGGGCATGAACAGGGTGTCGCCGACGAAGGCGGCATCGCCGATCACATAGGTCAGGCAGGCCGGGGTATGGCCCGGGGTGTGCAGCACCCGCCCCTCCAGGTGGCCGATGGCGAAGGTGTCGCCCTCCTCGAAGAGGCGGTCGAACTGGCTGCCGTCGCGGGCGAACTCGGTGCCGGCGTTGAAGGCCTTGCCGAAGACCTCCTGGACCACGGTGATGTTGGCGCCGATGCCGGTCTTGCCGCCCAGCTTCTCATGCAGGTAGGGCGCGGCGGAGAGGTGGTCGGCGTGGACATGGGTCTCGAGGATCCACTCCACGGACAGCCCTTCGCGCTGGATGAAGGCGATGATGGCGTCGGCGGAGCGCACGTCGGTGCGTCCGGCAGCGTAGTCGAAGTCGAGCACCGAATCGAGGATCGCGCAGGACGTGGAATCAGGATCCTGCACCACATAGCTGAAGGTGTTGGTGGGCTCATCGAAGAAGTGGGTGACAATGGGTCGGGCCGCGGTTGGCTTGGACATGGGAAGCACCTCCTGAATGTCGTTGCCTCACGAGATGGCGACAGCATGGATGAAAAACAAGATCTAAACTTAGTCCATTTTTTTATAAAAAAGACGAAGTCAGATCTCTATGCGATCACCGTAGGCGGGGATCTCGGCCTCGATGCCGCTCTCGGCCAGGGCGGCCTTGAGCACATGCTGGGTGCCCGGCTCGCCGTGCACCAGGTAGAACCGCGGATGGTCACGGAAGGCGCCGGCCCAACCGATAAGCTGGCTCTGGCCGGCGTGGGCCGAGAAACCGCCGATGGTATGCACCCTGGCCTTCACCGCCAGTTCCTGACCGAGCACCCGCACCCGCTCGGCGCCATCGACGAGCTGGCGACCCAGGGTGCCGGCGGCCTGGAAGCCGACGATCACCAGGCGGGTATTGGGCTTCTCGAGGTTATAGCGGAAGTGGTGAATGATCCGTCCGCCGTTGCACATGCCTGCCCCGGCAATGATGATCGCCCCGCCGTGGATACGGTTGATGGCCATGGACTCCTCCACCGTGCGGGTCAGGCGCAGGATCGGCAGGTACCGGCTGGTGTCGCCGCTGGCGGCGATGTTGAGCACCTTGAGATCCTCCGAGTCGAGCGACTTGCGCGCCCGATGGTAGAGCTCGGTGACCCGGATCGCCATGGGGCTGTCGAGGAACACCATCTGCTGGCGCAGCCGCCCCTCGTGGTAGAGCACGCTGAGGTGGTAGAGGATCTCCTGGGTCCGGCCCACGGCGAAGGCGGGGATCAACACGTTCCCGCCATCGGCATGGGCCTCCGCCAGCACCCGGGCGAATTCCTCGAGGGTCTCGTCCAGGGGGCGGTGGTCACGATCGCCGTAGGTGCTCTCCATCAGCACCAGGTCGGCATCAAAGACCTTCTCGGGATCCTTCATCAGCACCGAGCCGGGGTTGCCCAGATCGCCGGAGAACACCAGGCGCTTGATCTGGCCGCCGGAGGGGATGCCGAGCTCGACGATGGCCGAGCCGAGGATATGACCGGCATCACGGAACACCAGGGTCGTGCCACCGGGCAGGTTCACCGGCTGGCCGTAGCCATGGGACTCGCAGAGCGCCAGGGTGCGCTCCACGTCCTCGAGCTCGTAGAGCGGCTCGACCGGCGGCTTGTCGTTGCGCTTGCGCCACTTGTTCTCCCACTCGATGTCCTTGGCCATGACGAAGGCGGCGTCACGCAGCATGATGTCGAGCAGGTCGCGGGTACCGCGGGTGCAGTGGATCGGCCCGCGGTAGCCCTCGCGCACCAGCTTGGGCAGCAGCCCCGAGTGGTCCAGATGGCCGTGGGAGAGCACCACCGCCTCGAGCTGTCCGGCCAGGGCGCCGAAGGGCCTGGCATTGGCCGCATCGGCATCGCTGCCCCCTTGGTGCAGGCCGCACTCGAGCAGCAGCCGGTAGGCGCCGCCGTCGCCGTCCACCTCGATGAGATAGCGCGACCCGGTGACCTCGCCGACCGCCCCCTGGAATGTCAGTGTCGACATGGCGTCTCGATCCTTTCCCTGCGCAACCATGCCTTCAGCATACTGGATCAAGCCGGCTCGCGCCCTGCCCGATGCGGACTCGGTGGTGGGGGCTTGCGCTGGATCATACCTGGCCGGCGTTGTCGCATTCCACGGCCTCGGCCATGCGTTGCGGCAACTCGGGAATCGCCGCCTTGACACGGTTCCAACTGGGGATGAAGGGCCGCTCGCCGGGGTTGTCGAGGAAGGCACTGCCCGCCTCGAGCAGGTTGGCGGCGAACAGCTCCACCGCGCGTTCCTCGTCGTGGCGATCCAGGCTCAGGCCGTTCATCACCGCATCGTGGTCGTAGGCCTCGATCAGGTCCAGCGCCAGGCGATAGTAGGTGGCCTTGAGGGTACGAAAGCCCTCGGCGCTGAAGGTCACGCCCTGGGTCGCCAGCTTGCGGTAGAGTGCCTTGGCGATATCCAGGCTCATGCGGTTGAGCCCGCTCGAGGCGTCCTCTTCCGAGACCGGCTGGTGCTTGTGATCGTAGGCGTCGGCCAGGTCGACCTGGCACAGCCGCTTGGTCGAATAGTTGCGGTGCACCTCGGAGAGCACGCCGATCTCCAGGCCCCAGTCGGCGGGGATGCGGATGCCGTCGAGCACCTCGGCACGCATCGAGAACTCGCCGGAGAGCGGGTAGCGGTAGCTGTCGAGGTACTCCAGGTAGGGCAGCGGCCCGTGCATCTTCTTGAGCGCCCGCAGCAGCGGCGTGACCATCAGCCGCGAGACCCGGCCGTTGAGCCGCCCCTGGGCGATGCGCGGGTAGTAGCCCTTGCAGAACTCGTAGTTGAAGTGGGGGTGGGCGACCGGATAGAACAGCCGCGCCAGCATCCCGCGATCATAGGTGAGGATGTCGCAGTCGTGCAGGGCGACCACGGCGCCACGCTGCGAGGCCTGCACATAGCCGGCGCAGTACCAGACGTTGCGGCCCTTGCCGGGCTGCTGGGGGGCCAGCCCCTGGGCCTCCAGCTCGGCATCCAGCGTCCGCAGCCGGGGGCCGTCGTTCCACAGGATGCGGTGGTGCTGGGGCAACGCCGAGAAGAACTCCCGGGCGTGGAGGAACTGGCCACGGTCGGCGCGATCGAGCCCGATCACCACCTCGCCGAGGTAGGGTACCCGGGCGATCTCGTCGACGATATGCGCCAGTGCCGGCCCCTCGAGCTCCGAGAACAGCGACGGCAGGATCAGGCTCATGGGCCGGCGTGCCGAGAACCGCACCAGGTCGGCCTCGAGCTCGGCCAGCGGGCGACGGGTCAGGTTGTGGAAGTCGGTGACGATGCCGTTCTGGTGGAAGTCACTCATGCCGCCTCCCCCGGGGCTTCACGCCCGCCGAGCCGATGGGTTGCTTGAGCCTCCGCCGGTATCACCCGGCGGTCGGCTCGCCCCCACCAGTAGGCCACCCCCTCGGCCCAGCCGGCGGGGCCGGTCGCCTCGCTGCGGTAGAGCGCCGGCTGCTGCGGCGACACCTCGAGCCCATGACAGCCGCGGATCACCACCGCCTGGTCGACGCTCTCGAGCATGGCGATATCGTTGGGGCCGTCGCCGAGCCCCAGGCTCAGGGGACGGCTGCCGCGCAGCGCCTGGAAGCGCTCGATCAGCCAGCTCACGGCGCTGCCCTTGTGGGACTCGCCGGTGACATGCCAGAAGCGCCCGCCGCGGACCAGGCGCAGGCCGTCGCCCTCGAGCCCCTCCCGGAAGGCCACGAGCCCGTCGTCGTCATCGGCCCAGATCAGCGGTTCGCTGCCTTCGCGCATCCGCGCCAGTCGCGCCTCGGGTTCCGCCAGGCCGGTGAAGTCGGTCAGCTCCTCCAGCGACATCTCGCTCATGGTGGTGAAGGTGACACCGAGCCGTTCACGCCATACCGCGAGCCGCTTGCGGATGAAGCCGATGTCCACCCCCAGGGTCTTGATCACCAGGCCGTCGGGGCCGGGGCCGCGATCCAGCCGGGCGTGGCACCAGGCCGGCGGCAGCCCGGCCACGGCGCCGTTCTCGGCGATGAAGGGGGTGTCCGCCAGGCCCATGGCCCGGCGCAGCGGCACGATCTCGCTGCGGGTCTTGCTGGTCACCGGGATCACCGGCACCCCGAGCGCTTTAAGCCGGGCGAGCCAGGGCCGTGCGGGCGACCAGTCGTAGCTGTGGTGATCGAGCAGCGAACCGTCCAGGTCGGTGAAGAGCAGACGCGGGCGCAGGGCGGGGTCCTGGGTGACCGAGTCACGGGAAGGGTGCTGGGGCATGGCGTGTCGGCTCCATGGTGGTGAAGTCGACATGCCTGATGCAGGGAGCGTGCCAGTCAGGGCGATAACCGGCACGCAACGGCGTCTCACCACCGACCGTCCGGCAGCGGCAACCGCTGCCGGATGACGGCGCACACCGGAGAAGTACATGAAAACGCCCCCTCGTGGTGCACCATGAGGGGGCGTCGCGTGCGGGGCGCTCTCGAGCCCGGCTCCTCAGCGATAGACGGGGAAGCGGTCGCAGACGGCCTCGACCTTCTCCTTCACCTCGGCCTCGATGGCGGCGGTATCATCGCCGGCAGCCATGACGTCGAGGATGTCGCTGATCCAGCCGGCCAGCTCGCGGCATTCCGCCTCACCGAAGCCACGGGTGGTCACCGCCGGGGTGCCGATACGCAGGCCCGAGGTGACGAAGGGGCTCTGGGGGTCGCCCGGCACGGCGTTCTTGTTGACGGTGATGTGGGCGCGGCCCAGGGCGGCGTCCGCGTCCTTGCCGGTCAGCCCCTGCTTGATCAGCGAGAGCAGGAAGAGATGGTCCTCTGTGCCGCCGGAGACGATGTCGAAGCCGCGCTCGATGAACACCCCGGCCATGGTCTGGGCGTTCTTGACCACCTGCTGCTGGTAGGTCTTGAAGTCCGCTGCCATGGCCTCCTTGAAGCAGATCGCCTTGGCGGCGATGACATGCTCCAGGGGACCGCCCTGGATGCCCGGGAAGACCGCAGACTGCAGCTTCTTCTCGATGTCGGCGTCGCCCTCACTGGAGAGGATCAGGCCGCCGCGCGGGCCGCGCAGGGTCTTGTGGGTGGTGGTGGTGACCACATGGGCGTGGGGCAGCGGGGTCGGGTAGACACCGGCGGCCACCAGGCCGGCCACGTGGGCCATGTCGACCAGCAGATAGGCACCCACCTCGTCGGCGATCTCGCGGAACTTCGCCCAGTCGATGATCTGGGAGTAGGCCGAGAAGCCGGCGATGATCATCTTCGGCCGGTGCTCGCGGGCGAGTCTGGCGACCTCGTCGTAGTCGATGCGACCGTTCTCGTCGATGCCGTACTGCACGGCGTTGTAGTGCTTGCCGGAGAAGTTGGGACGGGCCCCGTGGGTCAGGTGGCCGCCGGCGTCCAGGCTCATGCCCAGCACGGTGTCGCCCGGCTTGACCAGCGCCTGGAAGACGGCGCCGTTGGCCTGGGAGCCCGAGTGGGGCTGGACGTTGGCGTAGGTCGCACCGAACAGCTCCTTGGCATAGTCGATGGCCAGCTGCTCGACGATGTCGACGTATTCGCAACCGCCATAGTAGCGCTTGCCGGGATAGCCTTCCGCGTACTTGTTGGTCAGCTGGCTGCCCTGGGCCTCCATCACCCGGGGACTGGCGTAGTTCTCGGAGGCGATCAGCTCGATGTGCGCTTCCTGACGCGCGCTTTCCTTCTGCATCGCATCGAACAGGGCATCATCGAAACCGGCAATCTGCATGTCACGGCTGAACATCGGCGGGAAACCTCGCATCACGGGAAGAATCTGAGCTCCGCATGATACCCCAGCCCATGACGGCTTTCACTTGAAAGGCCGTCATGGGCATCACCATCTTTTCTCATGCAGGCTTTAGCCAGGCTACAGCGTCAGCGGGTCTCGACGCTCAGCGACAGCCTGTCCGGCACGCCCATGGGATCGTCGGTCCAGGTCGCCAGGTTGCTCTCCGCCGGCAGGGTGATGTCGATCGCCAGTTCGCTGGCGCTGCCCTCGAGCAGGTCGACCAGCCCCATCAGGATAGACTGCACCTGGGCGCCGAACATCATGCCGAACCCCTGGGCCTGGGTGCGTAGCTGCTCGATGTACTGGGCCTCCGTCACCCCCTCCATGGCGGCGCCCAGGGTGGCCAGGCGGGCGAACAGCCCCTGGTCGGCGAGCGTCAGATGGAGATCGCCGCCCAGCAGCGTGGCCGCCTCGAGCAGATCGCTATCGGCGAAGACATCGGCCGGGGCGACGCCGTCGGGCAGCACCACGGGCAACTCGATGTCGAAGAGCAGGCGCAAGGCATCATGGGCGGTCACACGGCTCTCGCTGCTCAGGACGCTGCGACCGCCCTCCTCTTCCCAGTCGCCGAGGAAGGCGGCATCCAGCCGCAGCTCGCCGCTGCCGTCGGTGAGCACGTTGCTGGCCATGCGCAGTCGGGTCCGCTCCTCTTCCGGGGCGAGTGCGATCATGCGTGCCAGATCGACATGGAAGTCCTCGAGGCTCAGGCCGCCCGAGCCATCGCCGAAATCTCCATCGAGATCCAGGGCCGCCAGCGTGCCCACCAGACGGTCCGAGGCGATATCGAGGTCACGCAGGGCCAGCAGGGCCAGGCTCTCTTCCTGGTCGCCATCCAGCCCGGCCAGACCCTCCAGGCGCAGGGAGCCGAGGGTGAAGGAGCCGCTTCCCAGGTCGTCCAGGTCCTGCCCGGTGCCGGCCACGTCGGTGATCTCCAGCATGCCGATGGCGTCGTGGGCCAGCGACTCGCCACGCACCCTGGCGATGGTCAGGCGGCCCTCGCTCCCGCGGAAGGCCGCCCCCTGGAAGAGCTCCTCGGCGAGTTCCGAGGCCAGGTCGATGACGATGTCGTCGATGGCCAGGCTGCCGAAGCTCACGTCTTCCGGCACCAGGTCGCCATACAGCGGGAAGACCGCCTGGGACGGCTCGCCGAGCACGATGCGCTCGGCACTCATCAGCGGCAGCTCGGTCAGGCCGTCCTCGATCCGCAGCCCCTCGAGGATCACCTCGTCCGGGCTGTCGTAGTCACCGTTGACGATGTAGCGGGCGAGACGCAGGCGCTCGCCCTCGTCGGTCTCGAAGACCAGATCCTCGGCGGTGGCACGGCTGCGCAACAGCGCCCCGGAGACCTCGCCGAGCTCGACACTGCCGTGACCACCGAACATGGCACGCAGGTCGGCCTCCAGGCGCTCGGGTTCGTCGGCCAGCGCCGATGCTGCGGCCAGCAGCAGGGAGACCCCGGCGATCAGGGGCCAGCGGGAATCGGGCACGGAACACCTCCGGTGTGAACGGTTCATCTGGTTGAGTCTAACCCGAGAGCCCGAGCCCCGCCCCGTATCGCTGCAGGGAGCGTCGACTCAGGTCTCGCCGAGCAACCCCAGGCTCGCCGCCGGCGCCTGACGACGCAGGCTTCGGGAGAGCAGGTGGCCGATGGTGCCGATCGCGAGCGCCCCGCCCAGCGGCAGCACCAGCCACAGCCAGCCGTGCAGCCGCGGCGTCAGGTCGAACCAGGCCAGGTAGATGGCGGCCGTGGCGAGTTCGGCCAGCAGCGCCCCCATCAGGCCGCTGGCCAGCCCCAGGATGGCGAATTCGGCCCCCTGGGCCCGGGAGAGCAAGCGGTTGCCGGCGCCGAACACCCGCAGCAGGCCGCTCTCGTGGGCACGCACCGGCCGGCTGGCGGTCAGGGCGGCATAGAGCACGCTGACGCCGGCCAGCAACACGAAGCCGAGCACCAGCTCCACCGCCCGGGTCACCTGGGTCAGCACCTCGCGCACCTGGCCGAGGATGGCCTCGATATTGAGCAGCGAGACCCCCGGGAACTCCCGCACCAGGCGGCGCAGGGTGTCGCCGTCGTCGCCGTCCAGGTGGAAGGCGGTGATATAGCTGTGACCGAAGCGCTCCAGCACCCCCGGGGGGAAGATCACGTAGAAGTTGGGCCGGAAGCTGTCCCAGTCCAGGTCGCGCAGGCTGGTCAGTTCTCCGACGACCTCGGCCCCGCCGATGGTGAAGGTGAGGGTGTCGCCGAGCCCGAGCCCGAAGCGTTCGGCCAGGCCGTCCTCCATGGAGATCGGTACCCGGGCGCTGTCGGAGTCGGAAGGGGGCTCGGCGTCCACCGCATCGAACCAGCCGGCGGCCTCACCGCTCGCCCCTTCTCCGGCAACTCCGTCGAACCACCGTCCCGCCACCAGGCGATTGCCCTCGGGGAGGGTCTCGCGCCAGGTGAGGTTGAGCTCGCGGCGCAGGGCGTTGTCGCCGCGGGACTCCGCCGGCACCGCCTCCCGGGGCGACCGGTCGTTGATGGCGGTGATGCGCCCGCGCACCATGGGGTAGAGGGCACTGCGCGCATCGGCGGCATCGCCCAGGGCACTCTCGAAGGCCTCGCGTTCGGTGGGCTGGATGTTGATGGCGAAGTAGTTGGGGGTCTCCTCGGGCAGCTGGTCCTGCCAGGTGGTCAACAGGTCGCCCCGCACCAGAGCGATCATCGCCATGGCGAAGAAGGTCACCGAGAAGGCGAGCAACTGGCCGAGGCTGGCCCGCCGCCGGCGAGCGAGCTGCTGGCCGCCCAGGCGCAGGGCCTGGGTCAGGCCGCCCTCCTGGCCACCCCGTCGCGGGAGTCGTGAGGCGAGCCGCAGCACCGCCGACAGCAGCAGTGCACCGAGGCCCCACAGCACCACCAGCATCACCAGGCCACCGAGGAGCAGCCCGATGGAGAGACCGAGGTCGCCGGAGTAGAGCCACAGCAGGCCACCGAACACCAGGGCCGCCACGGCCACCACCAGCCAGGCGGAGGCCGGCATCGGGTCGAGCTCGCGACGCAGCACCTTGAGCGCGCTGACCCGCTTGAGCCGCAGCAGGGTGGGGCCGGCGAAGCCCACCAGCACCGCCAGGGCGGTGAAGACTCCCAGCCACAGCGGCAATGCTCCCGGCGGCGGCAGCGTGAGCGGCAGGAAGGTGGTCAACAGCCGCAGCAACACCGCCTGGCCGGCCAGCCCCAGTACGGCCCCCAGCGCCGAGGCCACCAGCGCCAGCCACAGCAGCTGCAGCGCGAACAGGCGGGTCAGCTCGGCCTGGGTGGCACCGAAGCAGCGCAGCAGGGCCGCGGTATCCAGATGACGGTCGACATAGCGCCGGGTGGCCATGGCCACGGCCACCCCGGCCAGCAGCACCGCGGCGAGCCCCGCCAGGCTCAGGTAGCGCTCGGCCCGCTCCAGGGCATTGCCGAGCTGGGGCCGGTCGCGGCGCACGTCGCGCACCTCGACCCCGTCGCGACGCAGGCGCTCGAGCAACGGGGCGAGACGCTCCACCGCCTCCACCGGGCCGGCGGCGAGCAGTTCGAAGGAGACCCTCGAGCCATCCTGCACCAGGTTCGTCGCCGCCAGGTCATCGGTGTGCATCATCAACCGCGGATTGAAGTTGCCGAAGCCGCCTTGCTGGTCGGGCTCGCGCTCGACCAGGCCGCTCACGAAGAGCTCGGACTCGCCAAGGCGCACCCGGTCGCCCAGCTCCACCTCCAGCAGCAACGCCAGCCGTGGCGCCAACCAGGTCTCGCCGGGCGCCGGCCCGTGGGCGACCGTCTCGCGCCCCTGACCACGATCGACCTGGACCTCGCCATAGAGGGGGTAGTGCCGGTCCACCACCTTGAGGCTGGCAGGCTGAAAGGCATCGTCGTGGCTGACCATGGAAACCATGCCGACCTGGTCGCTCAGGGTCAGGCCCGCTGCCTCCAGGTCCCGGCGCAGCGCGGCGTCGAAGGGGCGACTCTGCTCCAGCACCAGATCGCCGCCGAGCAACTGCCCCGCCTGGCGGGTCAGGCCGCGATCGAGGCGGTCGAGGAAGAAGCCGATCATGGTGGACGCGGCCACGGCCAGGGCCAGGGCCACGAACAGGGCGCGCACGTCGGCGGCACGCAGGTCGCGGGCTAGCCCGCGGGCCGAGAGCCGCAGCATCCGCGTCGCGCCGGCCAGGGGAGAGATGGCCCGGGAGGCGATACCGCTCATGCGTCCACCTCGTCGCGGGTCATTTCCACCAGCCTGCCCTGCTCCAGGCGCAGGCAGCGATCGCAGCGCCGGGCCAGCGCATGGTCATGGGTGACCAGCACCAGGGTGGTGCCGGCCTCGTGGTTGAGCGCGAAGAGCGCCTCGATGATGCGTTCGCCGGTGGCCGGGTCCAGGTTGCCGGTCGGCTCGTCGGCGAACACCAGCTCGGCACCGGTGACGAAGGCTCGCGCCAGGGCGACCCGCTGCTGCTCGCCGCCAGAGAGCTGCTTGGGCAGGTGGTCGAGCCGCTCGCCCAGGCCCACCCGGGTCAGCCAGTCGCGGGCGCGCGCCTCGGCGTCGGGCTGCGGCGTCAGCTCCAGCGGCAACAGCACGTTCTCGAGTGCGGTCAGGGTCGGCAGCAGCTGGAAGTTCTGGAACACGAAGCCCACCCGGCCGGCGCGCAGCCGCGCCCGGCCGTCCTCGTCCAGCGCCGAGAGCGGCTGGCCGAACAGCTCGAGCTCGCCACCGGTGGGTGCATCGAGCCCGGCCAGCAGCCCCAGCAGGGTCGACTTGCCGGCCCCACTCTGGCCGAGGATCGCCACGCTCTCGCCGGGGAACACCGTGAGCCGCAGGTCACTCAGAATGGTGAGCCGCCGTTCGCCGCTCTGCACCTGCTTGATCAGGTGATCTGTGTGTAGAATCGGTGAGGCATGCGCTCGCGAGGTAATGGACATGGTGAAGGGGTTCCCTGGTTTTTTGGTACGCGCTGTTCCGGTACCGGCTGGTCTGATTCGCACCGCTCTGTTTCGAGGTCATGCGTGGCGCCCCGCCGCCCCAGGGCGGCGGCTCGCGTTCGCCTGGCTGGCCCTGCTGCTCGCCCTGGCTTGCGCCCCGGTGCTGGCGGCGGAACGCCCGGTGCTGCTGGTGATGGGAGACAGCCTGAGCGCGGCCTACGGCATCGAACGGCACGAGGGTTGGGTCAGTCTGCTCGCGGAACGCCTGGACGGGAAGGCGCAAGTGGTCAACGCCAGTATCAGCGGGGAGACCAGCAGTGGCGGTGCCAACCGGCTTCCCGAGCTCCTCGGACAGCACTCACCGGACATCGTTCTGCTCGAGCTGGGCGGCAACGACGGCCTGCGCGGCCTGCCCCCGGGCCAGTTCGAGGCCAACCTGACGGACATGATCGAGGCCAGCCGGGAGGCCGGCGCCGAGGTGCTGCTGCTCGGCATCGACATCCCGCCCAACTACGGCCAGGCCTACCGGGACGCCTTCACCGGGGTCTTCCTCCGGCTCGCCGAGGCGTATGAGCTTGCGCTGGTGCCCTTCCTGCTCGAGGACGTGGCGCTGGAAGATGGCCTGATGCAGGGCGACGGCATCCACCCCACCGCGGACGCCCAGCCGATCATCCTCGACACCGTCTGGCCCGAGCTCGAGCCGCTGCTCGAGGAAAACGGCGCGGAGCCGGCCACCCTCTCCGGTGCCCCTGCCGATCAGGATTGAGCCGCCGGCGCGGGACTCTTCTGCCACTGCTGCAGCCCCAGGCCGCCGAGGATCAGCACCAGGCCGACCAGGGTCGACGGCAGGATCGGCTCGCCGACAATGAAGAAGAGCAGCACCAGCGAGACCGGCGGCGAGAGGAAGATCAGGTTGGCGACCCTGGCCGTGCGCGAGATTCGGTGTACCGCCAGTTGCCACAGCACGAAGGCGATGCCCATCTCGAACAGCCCCACGTAGACCCCGGCCCCCAGGCCCGCCCAGCCGTGCCACTGCAGGCCCGGCCCGGCCAGCAGCAGCACCGTGAGTACCGGCACCCCGATGCTGAAGTTCTGCCATTGGGCCACCAGCGGCGGACGGTGATCGCGGGCGTTGAGCAGCCAGTAGAGCGCCCAGAGCAGGGTCGAGGCCAGCGCCAGACCGACCCCCAGCGGGTCGGCGAAGGCGACGTCGAACACCGCGCCGCGGGTGGCGATCACCCACACCCCCGAGTAGGCCACCAGCCCGGCGAGCACGTCGATGCGGGTCAGCCGCTGGCCGAGGATCGGCACGGCGAGGAAGGCCATGGCCAGCGCCCAGGTGTAGTTGAGCGCCATGGCCTCCTGGCCGGGTAGCCGGTCGTAGGCGGCGAACAGCACCAGGTAGTAGGCCACCGGGTTCATCAGCCCGGCCCAGGCGGCGGTGCGCCAACCCCGGCCGAGCGCCTCCCCCAGCAACCCCTTACGAACCACCAGCACGCCGATCAGCGCCCAGGAGACCAGCGAGGCGATCCACATCAGCTCCAGCGGCGACATGTAGGAGAGGGCCACCTTGAAGGCGGTGGCCACCGTCGACCAGAGCGCCACCGCGCCCAGTCCGAACAGCATGGCCTGACGTTCCTGTGTCATGGTGCTTCCCCATTATCTGGAGGCCCGTAGCCCGTAGCCCGTAGCCATGATGCCTTATCGATCGATATGTCCCAGGCTGCGGTCCGGGTCGAGGCGATCGCGTACCGCCTGCTTCAGGGCCTTGATATCGGGGAAGCCACCATCGCGCTTGCGCTCCCACAGAGAAGCGTCGTCGAGGAACATCTCGAAATAGCCGCCATGGGAGGGCACCAGGGCCACCTCCTCGAGGTCCTCGCCGAAGGTCGAGAGCAGCTCCTGTGCGTACCAGGCACTGCGCAGCAGCCACTGGCACTGGGTGCAGTAGTGGATGCGAATACGTGACATGTCACCTCCCCGTCGCAACAAATGGATGTCTGCGATGATACCAGCCGGGGTGCCTCCATGGCCGAATGCCGATCGATATCGTCTCGACGAACGCCAGACCGGCGATACGACGGGCGTGCCGTGCGTTGAAATCCCGGTCGTGGCTGGCCATGATGGTGGCAACACAATGCTCCCCGATGGCGTCGTCCTGGCGCTCGGAGCGGGAACCGCGACAGGAACCCTGCATGAAACGATCCCCCTTGATCAGCCCGGACCTGCTGGAGCGTATCGTCGATGCCTCGGCAGACGGCATCGTGGTCGCCGAGCAGGAGGGCGACGAGCACATTCTGATCTACGTCAACCAGGGCTTCGAGCGCCTGACCGGTTACAGCGCCGACGAGATCCTCTACCGTGACTGCCGCTTCCTGCAGAACGAGGATCGCGATCAGCCGGGGCTGGACGTGCTCCGCAAGGCGTTGCGGGAGGGGCGCCCCTGCCGCGAGGTGCTGCGCAACTACCGCAAGGACGGCACCCTGTTCTGGAACGAACTCTCGATCACCCCCGTCTACGACAAGGACGACAACCTCACCTACTACATCGGCGTACAGAAGGACGTCACCGAGCGGGTCGAGGCGCAGCAGGAACTGGAGCGTCTCAAGGCCGAGTACGGCCTTTAGCGGTCTCCTCCCCGGCCCGGCGACGCGCACCGGCAAAAAAAGTCGCCGCAGGGTATTGCCCTGCGCCGCCGGTGGCGATATATAGCCAGCAGGCAACCGCCGTTGCCGACTGGCGCTTCAGGGTCCGCGCATTCGGACGAGAAGCGATTCCGAATGGCACTGGGTCATGGGAGGGCTTTGCATGAGCCGTGAACCCCTGGTCAACGAGGCGCTCGACGACGAGCAGGACTATCAAGAGGCGGTCAACGACGACGACTACGGTCGTTCGCGCCCCGCCAGTCGCGCCGACACCCTGCGCGCCCGCCGCCGCGTCGAGTCGCTGCTCGAAGAGCGCCGCCTGCAGCGTGCCATCGAGGACGACTGGATGCTCCTCGACGACGACGAAGAGGAGGAGTAACGCCCTCCCCGTAGCGGTCGGATCGTACGAGGCGACCCGCCGTCGGTCGCGGCCCCTCCCCCGGATGGGCAGATAGCCGACTCCCCCGAGTCGCGGCTGGCCTTTCCCCGGCCCGGCCACTATCATCGTGGCCACCGACATCCTCCAACCAAGTGGCATTCCATGGCGCAATACCCTTCAAATACTGATGGAATTTTGTCACCCACATGGCTGAAGGGGCTTGAACGTCCATAGCTAGCGGCTTTCGGAGCCACCTAGCGGCGCCATACCCCTGAAACCGCCTCGATTTTGTTACGTTCGGCGTATTTTTGCCGTTCAAAGGTTACAAAAGACCTTTTTGAGAAAAATTCCTATCGACATGATAGCTGAGGCTAGTGCTAGGCTCAGGATTCATCAAAAATTGATGGTGGCAGCGGCTCTTCTCATCTCAAAAGCAGTCCAGCAACACCTGACGGTAATGGTGAGAGAAGCTCACCTGATAGCTTGGCGAAACAGCTGTATTACAGTCATAACCATACATTAAAGCACCTTCCGCCGAAGCCCCAGCCTCATTTGACAATATTCCATCAGGCTCATAAGAGAACTCCGCTGCACCATGTTTCTGCCCAGAGGGTGCTGAAGGAAGCTCAACCTGGCTCAACACCGCTAGATCATCCGGAAGATCTTCTGCGATACGCTCAGCGAACCGCTGAAGCGTGGGCTCTGCAAGCATGAACAGCCATGCCTGGTTATCGGCTTCCCCGGTACGCCTAAGAATTCTACCCAGAACTTGGCGGTAGTGCAGTTCGGTACGGATACGACTCAGATAGCAGCACACTTGAAGTCGGGGAATATCCGTTCCCTCACTGATCATCCCAACAGCAATAATCCAGCGGCAATTATCATTCCTGAATGCATTGATTACTTGCTGAGCGTCCGGGGTCCTGTTAGTGACAACATGGTAGGCCTCTCCTCGGGCCTCTAGGGCTAGGGCGACCTGATGAGCGTGTTCAATATCGGTCGCAACGACCAAGCCCGCCGCATTCGGCTTTGAGCGCCGGACCTCATCCAGCCTCTCGCAACCCAGCCCCAGTATTTGACGCATCACATCATCGTGACGCAACAGATCCTCGTAGGTGATAGGGGATTCCCCGAGCAGTGCGGCAATACTAGGGAAGAGCTTGACGGTGCTCTCGGTCTCCAGCGCTTCGGTGAGCTGCACTTTCTGATTGTCCAGCAGAACAATGCGCGGGGAACGGCACACCCCATCGGTAATGGCTTCTTGTAGACCATAACGATAGTCGCAGATCAGTTCCCCTCCCGGAGAGGAATAGCGTGCAAGGGCGATGGCCAAGTTATCAGAACGCCACGGGGTGCCCGAGAGCGCCAACGTATAGGCAGCACGGTCCTGGATTCTCTGCAGGATTTGCTGCCCCCAGGCATTGCTCAACAGGGGATCATGCCCGGCGCAGTGGTGGATTTCATCAAAGACGACGAACACGCGATACTCATCAAGCAGCTGCCAGAAGGTATCATCTCGGTGCTCCATGGCCTGGTAGGTGTAAGCGCCGCCAACGGCACCGACTAAGCCATCGAGCCGCTTATCCAGTACGTCTGCGAAGGTCGTGCGAAACCCGTCCACTACCTGGCATGAGGGCGCAAAGCAGAGCACCAGGTCGATCTTGTTCCTCTCAAAGAGACAGCGAGCCAGAGCCGCTGCCAAGTGCGTCTTGCCGGCGCCCGGTGTTGCCTGGCAGAGGAAGTGGGGTGTGGTAACAAAATGGGCCAGCGCTGCCTCGATGCACCACCGCTGCCATGTTCGCAGTCCCGGCATCGTCATTGCGAGGGCAATGCTGTAAGCGTCTTTTCTACCGCCCGGAGGTGGCCCAATAGGCGAGAGCTGCGATCCTTGGCCTCTTGATACTCATGTTCCACGTGGCTCCGGAGGTGCGGCATCTCATCGAGTAGAAGCTTGTACCGTTCTGTTTCCCCCATCGATGTCAGGAAGTCCAGACGGACTTCTTTGAGGGTCGACTCCAAGCGCTGGTACACCTCAGCCTCGGTTCCGGAAGCAGCAAGGCTCTGCGAGGGTTCCGGCGATGTCCGCTTTGTCTTGTGCTCGGGCTTGAGGCTCTTCTCGAATCCATTGTCAATCAGTTTCAGCTGCAAGTGTTCCGGCATGGGGCGCAGATGATAGACCTGCCCCCGCTTACGGCGCTCATCGTCGAGCACGAGCCAGCCAGCCCTCAGCATGCGGCGAATCTGCTCATACACATAGCGGCGAACCTCACCGAGCTTATAGGGGGTGCCCCCCAGTCGGGAGGCATAGGCATCCCGCAAGGACGCGGTAGTGAATTGTGTGAGCCCCTCATCCTGCAGCAGCTCATACAGCCGTTTGTCGAGGGTGAACGAAGTGGGCTTCATGGGAGGTCCGAGGAAAAAGACATGAAATGCGGATTATAATCCGTGGCCTGTGGGTCCGCAAACGAATGATAGTGCCGCCTCAAGCGATTTTGAGGCGGCCATGGACCAGCTGGCGAAAGCGGTAGGGGAGCGGATTCGGTACTGGAGGAAGGCTCGCGGGCTATCTCAGGACAACCTGGCCTTGTTGAGCGGTATTGATCGAAGCTATGTGGGTCGCATCGAGCGGGGTGAAGTCAACATCACGGTCGAGATGCTATATCGCATTGCCAGGGTGGTGGGTTGCGAGCCCGCCTTATTCCTTCCCGAGATCAAAGACATTCACGAGTGAGCTGATTCTAACACAGTGTCAGCCACGGGATGTTGGAGTTTTTTGAGACAGCGAACCGCTCAGCGACCGCCGCCAGAGCTATAAGTCTGAAAAAGGGGGCGCTTTTCTTGGAACCTTTCATACTAGAATACCTATATTGCTTTGCTACTCAAGATAATCTAAACTATCAAGTCATGAAAGTCAGCATCCGCAATCATATATGCTCATCTGAGTGAAATCGAAGAATGTAACTTTCAAGAGCCCGCCATGGATAAGACACACCCCCAAAGCTCACCTCGTAAAGTGCTACGCAGTCGGAAGCGTACAGGTGAATATGTAACGCTAGGCACAGCCAGTATTATAGGAAGGAGCTTCGCTTCAAAGGAGAAAGTGCATGAAACACTACAAATAGCCCACGAGCGCTCCAGAGCTACAATTCTCAGGCATCGTCGCGATCTATTAGACCAATAGTTTTTGTCGATGCTGCTTGTTAATTCTCGGTATGGTTCCCAATTACAAGCATTTTCCGCATCCGGAACATGCTCGGTATGCTGACGTGGCATTGCTTGATAATTAAAGCAATAACCTCCCCAAAGCAGCCCGTACGGAAAGCCGCTTTCATGTTGGTGCCAGAGCTATAAGTCCGCCTATGAAATTAGCGTCGAGCTGTCGCCTGGACCAGTTTACGAAGATCAAGCGAAAACCATGGATCACATCCGGTAGAAGTCTCCTTTTCTGATATTGCCGTATACATTGATTCAAGCTAGACTTGCCATCATGATTCTACTCGATACTCACTAGAATGAGGAATTCCATGTCTATTCTCACCACCTACGTGCAGAAGGAACAGCAGCTCAAGCAGCTTCAGGAAGAGCTGGATAGGTTAAAGAATGATGATCGCCTCAAGGCTGAGCTTCAGTTCAAAGATAAGCTGGAAGCCCTGATGCGTGAGTTCGATAAGTCAGCCGCTGACGTCATCAAGCTATTGGCCCCGCAGCCGACTGCCTCTAAGACTGCCAGCACGACAAGCACCGGCCGCCCCAAGCGCAAGCTGAAAATCTACAAGAACCCAAATACCGGCGAGGTCGTCGAGACCCGCGGTGGCAACCAAAAGACTCTGAAGGCGTGGAAAGATGAGTATGGTGCCGAGACTGTGGAAGGGTGGCTAATGAAAACTGAGGACTAATATATTCTACAGCCTGCCTGCCAGAGACATGGCAGGCAGGGTCGCTTTCGGCCCAGGCTGTGTGAAAACGCTTGGAGCGTCTCGGGTCGGCCAAAAATGATCAAAAATGGTGCTCTCTCGTTCATTCCGAGGCAATTGCATGGAAAAACTACTCCAGATTTCGCGTACGGACGCCATCTTCAGGGTGGCCTTGGAGTTTTCACACAGCCTCGGCCAGAAGCGGACGTTGAGCACTTACTGATATATAACGAATCCTCGCTCAACGGCTGCCGCTCTCGGTACCACGGTTCCTCAAGAGGCTCCACGCTCCCGCGGTAGTTCGCCGTAACGCGTGGTTAAAAGTCACTTCGGGGGAAGCGTGTCTTCTTGTACTAGGCGTAGGATCTCCTTCATGGCGTCGCGATATGCAACGAGAAGCTTCTTCCAAGCGGCACAGGGATCATTGACGGGATAGCGAAGCTCGAAGTGAGTAAGACCCTCGATGAGACCAACGGTGGTATCACTATGCACTGGGAATCCTTGGCGGATCTTGTTCAGGGCCTTGAGAGTCACGATGGGTTGCGATGTGTAACCGGGAAATTGCTGGAGGTACCTCTCCAGAAGACCGATCGATTGAACCTTGCTGTCGGAGACACCGGTTACCTTGCGAAGTGACTCGACATTACAGTTCACAGCGGCGTTACGTAGCGAGGTAATTCGATAGAATAGCTCCTCCTGAGAAGTGCAGTCTCGGAAAAGTTGGAGGAGGTCACGCTCCTGCCGCAGGACAACCAAGTTCGCCCCGTATTTCTGGTGGTACAGGGCGTTTACGTTGTCCCTGGCCTCTATGATCTCGGCGGCGATGGCTTCATCAGCCATTTTGTCACCTAGGGTCTCCGTGGGCTCCTCTATTTCGACATTAGCGCCATCGGGCTCCGGGATCCGCTTAGGATCGAATGGCGAGTCCTGCGGATGTGTGGCCGTGGTAAGCCACAGTTCGAGCTCATCCGAGAGAGCCCGATCCTTGATTCGTTCAGACAGGTACCGCTTGCCATATTCGAACAGCACCTTGATCAGGTCGGAGTCCGTCAAACCCCAGCAAGATGCCAAGGTCCTAGAGATGCCGATCTTGAGATGCCTCCGCTTTGTCTGACTGCGCTCCTCCGGAGCACCGACGAACTCAGACGGAACAATCTCGTACGGAAAAGCAATGTCGATCGCGTCCCGGAACGGAGCGATCTGGTACGGACTTGCAAATCGGACCGTGAACATCATTAACTCTCTCGCTCAGTGTCGCCTAGCGATTACGCTCAGAGGTGTGAAGCAAAGTGAAGTATCCCCCTGAAGCGCCATGTTGGGATTTACATCATCTCGTGGACCTGAAATAGAATATTCCCAGTCTGCGCGGCATGTCTACGTTTTCTAAGAAGAAGAGATACAAAATCCATCCTCTGTTCCAAAACAGCCATGAGATCTGCACCAGTCATAAGAATCACTACTGGACGCCCGGTGGAATGAGCAGCAACTGCATCCGTCGAGAACCCGCTAATCGACAGAAACAACCCTAGGGTATTGTCAAGCTTTCGCTTTACCTTTCCGGCAAAGGCATCCAGGTCCCCAATGGACACAAACCCGTCGTGCCACTTCGCTTCGAATAGATAATCGGCACCCTCCAAAGAAAATGCCCCGTCGATCTGCTCTCCTTGAATACGAAATGAAGCTTTGGGGTCGAGGTCAAACAAATCAAAAAGGTCGTAAAGGACCTTTTCAAGCTCAAAACCCCGCTGCTGTGGGCTTGAAGATGTCACTAGGTCCATGTATCTAGTTTTTATTTCTTCAAGGCGTTGAATAACAGCTCGGTTATTCCTCAGTCGCTCGGCCTCACGACGCCTCCTCTCTTCTAAATCCTCTGACTCTTTCGTCGCGGTGTCGTGTGACTCTACGATTCGGCGAAGTTCTTGAACAGCACTTTTCGCTCTCTGAGCTTTTTTCTGCCCATCCTCGAGATTTTGCAAATGAACAAAACTGTCCATCTTTGCAACTTCGTGAAAAAGCCTGCGGATGTCTCCGAGATATTTTTCTTGATTGGAGCAAAGCCGGTCCACAACATCGGAGACAATCTGTCTCTTGTAGTTTTCCCAACTCACGGAAGAAATGACACTCTGGTCAGTTAGACAGTTCGATAAGAAACTACGCAAGTCACCCTTGTACCAATATATGGAGCACAGCGCCTCTTTTAACGCATGTATGGCAACTGCCGATACTTTCTTACCTGCCACCGTGGTCACCTCTCTCTATTTTTAGCTCAACAGTGATTAGACTGCACGCTCCGATATTGGATGACCCTCCATGTGCGTTCAAGTCAATAAACGCGTATGTCTGTTCACCCTTAAAGCATTTTTCATCATAATCGATTATTCCTCACAGCCTATCCCCAACAACTGTACACGGCGCATTTTACGGCAGGAACACTCAGGATTGTCAGCTGCCTCAGTCATCTCTCCAATATAGACTAAGTTTTCTCACTCGGCCAGATACCCAAAAATAAACGAAAATAAAAAAATAAAGTACATCCACTTTCTTGACTTTCTTGATCCCTGCTGCTGACCGTTTGGCCGGCTAGGTACCATAGGGTTTCGCCCAGTAGGCGATACGATCAGCAAGAAAGTGGGTGCTTTTCTTGTCCTCCGAACCGAATACTGACTATATTCAGTTTGAAATGGGGAATTGGTCGAGGCTTAAAGCATGCTGCGTTTCTTAGCGGTCATGGTGCTGCTGCCAATATTGGCGATCGGCTGCACTACTACCCAGCCCGAGAAGAACACTGCTGCCGAATTCGAGAGGGAATGTCGAGAGGCGGGAAACGCAATGGGTTCATGGGCTCTAAGGCATTGCACGCTCCGGCGGTCGGCGATGTATGCTCTCCCGTACCTATCCAGCCAGGCTGCTAGCGTGATGGTCACCATCCAGCAGGATTGGCGTGGCTGCAACCGATCCGCCATCGCCTATAGGCTACCGTTCGAGATATCTGATTACCGGGACCGGGATGCCGTCACTGACGAATGGATAGCACTCTTGGGTATGCTCGATAGTCGAGACAATGAAGTTGCCAGAAACTGGCCATCTGTGTTGGATGGGCTGTACGACACCGCACTTCCGAAGCTGATAGAAGTACACGGAGTAGAACAAGGATGGGAGGAGTTCAGCAGACGCATGGACATGTTCATTGGCACTTTGGAGCAAGCAGAGCGACAAACACGCATAGAGAAATGCCACCAGCAAGCCGTCGAAGCCTACGGAGACTCGGCCCCCCTATTTTTGAACTGATTTTCCTTCAATAATATAGTAAACTTTTAGAGCTCTAACATCGAAAGATAGAGAAATAAAGGATATCCACATTCTGTTATTTTCTGGCATTATTTGAGCGCCGCACGGATGTAAGTTGCATATTCACTTGGCGCCAAATAACTATCTAGCCTAACGTCGCTAAGTGCATTTGGCAATTCCGCATACAGGTGCATTGAGTGGATATTCTCCGGGGATGTTGAGAAAATTGAAGGCAAAACAATCAGTGCAGAAATGGAGCCATCTTGCTCCAAGATCCAGTCTACATTACGGTATTCATATCGTGTGTCGTTAATCTCCAGCCTCAAAGCTGGCCCGTCGGAGTCAATATATGCATACCTTAGCCTATCATAAATATTGGGTGACGATTCGGCTGGAAAAATAGAGAATCTAAGAGATGGCCCATTAATACCATTGAATATGTAGACGAGAAGCGAGATGCGCACTATTATCTCTCTGTCCCAGCTCTCTTGTTGATAGATCATTACAGCGATTCCACCACTGGGGGTATGAATCAAACTCCAATCCGCGTTATAAATAGAGTCGCTAGATGATATCACGCCCAAAGCTATTAAGTCATCTTTAGTTAGCCATGTCATTTCATTGGGGGGGGTTAGAGATGCGATATCAAGCAAGCGCCTTGATATCCCCATTTGATCGAAATACATGCCAATCACAGTCATTCCTATCTGAGCAGTGGATTCCGTGCCAATATCGGATCTGAATTGATGCACCCCGAGCACGCCAAGATCCCCAATTGCTTCTCTTCCGTAACCGCCAAGGAAAGCTAGCGCACAGGCTGAAGAGCATACTGCATCTTCAATCCACGGCCCCTCTACCCACCTATCTTCTTCGGGCAAGTGTCGAACGCTCCAATAGCTATCTGATATGCAGGTTGATATCTGAAGGCTCCTTATTATATAGCCAAGCTCCATTCCCCCTCTGACACTACCACCCGGACTATCGAAACAAACGGCCAAAGTGTCGTATTTTTCCCTATGCCCTATCTCTTTAATTAAGAAATTTTCAAATCTTGTTGGTGTATCGTCGGTTATATGGCCACGCGCCATTATTCGAGGCATGCAGAATGCGGCATTACCAGAACAAGGAGAGAAAATCTCAAACTGCATTTCATCATAGGCGATTGCTATAGTCGAAAGGGTGGGGACAAGGGACAGAAAAAGAGAAGCGCACAATAACCATTTGGCTTTCATTTTTATTACCCTGCGTTTCAAAGATCAATTAAATTTTGGCACAGCCTATAATGAGGCGCAACTCCATTTAAATAAAAGGATATTAGACCACTCTTTATTAAATCTTGAAGCCTGGCGCTACAAAAAAGTGTAAGAAGATACGTGGAGAACTCAAGTTCCAACCGCAACACTATTGAAAGGAGAAGAGAAAAGAATGAGGAAGAAAAAAGACATCCATTTTCTTGACCACTGAGGTGGCAGGTCTCGGCCATGAGCGGTCATTCAGAATAATCTGATATAACGTCATGACTCATGCATTATGCCATCTGCAACCAATTGTTAGGTGCGTGCTGACAGGAGCTCATCTAATAGCTCTCCTTCACTTGGCAGTCTTCCTCTATCTGCGATTGCTGAGATACAAGAAAGCAGTAAGTCCCAGGCTTGCTTCCAATCTGCGAAACTAACTTTATTAGATGAGCCGTGGGCGATCTTGCTACGTGTGTTGTAAGCGACCTTTGCACTGGCATGAAACTCCTTTCGTCCATAATCATCCGCACAGAGCTGGGCGAGATATAGTGACAGACGAAAACTGACCTCTGAACTGACTGACTTGAATAGGGCCTCAATTGCTGTCCAGATATGAAGGATCGACTGCTCGTACGTTGCAAGAGTGGCCGATGTGTTTGATGTTCTTGCTACAAGTTTAAGTAATGCGTTGCCTCTCGCTATTTCCATCCACCTGTCAGCGAATTTCGCAGCGTTTTGAATCTGGGGCTCGTTGATTCCGAAAGCGTCGGGTATAGCCATGCACTGCATGGTCAACTCCAAGGGCCAAGCTTCCATTTGATGGCTGTGTGACGAGAACTGAGATTCGATCTCGGGGGGAGCCCCGCGCTCAATCGCGGTATCACGTTGGTTGATTCCGGAATAGTCGTTGATTGAAGTAGTGGTCACATATGGAACCAGAAACGGCGAAATACCCTGCAAATACAGACCTAACCGAAAGCTTTGGAAGGCTTCCGCAGCTGATTCAAAAGTGTTATCTCCGCCTACGGCGAATTCGCTGTTGCACTTGCCGATAAGGACATCCATCAACTGGTACGGCAAATGCAGCTTGTGCTTTGTCGCCAATGTGGCGAAATCAAATGTGGATGTACCCCATCGACGCTTCGCTACCGAAAAATTACCGTAGCTGATTTCATCATCCTCAAACTCCGGCAAGAGGAATGACATTGGAAAGTAGTATGCCTGTTTCATTTTGACAAATCACTTAACGCTGAAGCTTTGCGGAAATTCTGGAACCGCGAAGCGGTGGAAAAAGCATCCGGCAATAGTGTCTTGTTATATTTCTATTTCCGAACATGGCATCATCACCGGTCTTTCTTCATTAAAAAACTCTATTGCTGATCCGCTTGTATTAAAAAATTCTTTTGCGCTACCATAGAACTGAAAGTGTAGACCTTTTGGCACAAAGACAGAAAGAGGTTTCATCCCTTTAAATGATAGCGACAAAAGCTCTTGTCTAGAATCAGGATATGCATCCACAAGCTCATAAAATGGAAATATATCAATTAACAGGATGCTTCCATTGACGTTACAACGTTCCGGGCAAGGCCGTATGTTTCTGTAGAGGTAATTTTTTTCGTTGTTATTTATTTTTTCACGATTTTCTTGAATAACGTTACTTAAGAAAGCACCTACAGAACCTGTCCCCGGCGAAGGAATAGAATGAATTTCTAGGCCAAAGCCGTCATCTTTCTCTGTAACTTGTGTTTGAATATAAAATCCTTCGTCTAAAAAATAGACGCCTGGAAGGGTGCAGTATGTTATAGGAATCTTCCCATACTTACCGTCAGTTTTGACCGTAAGAGATAAAACGCAATCCTCAAGAACCTCCTTCAGTGCATTGACAATTGTTTCTTTTTTGCAGGACAGAGAAAATGCAAAGATGTTTATGGTGTTAATGCCTTGGCATTTTCGGTTACTCCACCCGAGGTTGTTATAAAAAGTAGTTCTTACAACTTCTTTTAAATTAGTAGAATTAAGCGTCTTCTTTACTTCAATTGCAGATATAGTGCTCCCAGGATTAATCACTACAAAGTCATCACATCTATACACAACACTTCTGTCCGAGTCATCGTAAACAAGCACATCGATTTGCTTACCATGCTTGTCTCTCGATGAATCGTACACAAAACCAGTTCCAACCTTATTGTTAGTTGGAGCAAACTCTCTCAACGTATTCCTGACCAAGTTTTCATAGAAAGTACCAACTGTTGGCGCATGCTTGATTACGTTTTCGAACCATTCAGTTTCTGACTGAATTTTCCGATGAAACCGGTCAGCTAGAAAGTTATCGTCGTTCCAATACAGCCTTTGGAGAAGACCCGTTTTCTTGTCTTCAACAATGATGCATTTGCCAGAAGGTTGCTGAAGGTCGACAATTTCTTGCTCTTCCTTAGGACGCTTCTTCAATTGTGACTCCTAGAAGTATAACGTTCTAGTTAAGCCGCGCAGGTTACTGCGTCGGGTTGAGCTATTTGTTAGCTGCGACGGCAATTGATGCTGCCTTGCTAATTAAATACTCGCGTATGGCCACCAACTCGTTGACTTGCAATATTTCACGCACTCTATTTTTAACCGCCACAACTGTCGCGTCTCCGTCTTTTACATCAACTTCGCCAATATCCATCAGTGACTTAAAGATGTCGTACATTTCTCTAATGGCCTCCGATCGTGTGCCTTCACGATCTTCCTCGCCAGTCAACGCCCGGACGAGGCCTGCATTAGCACCTATTGTCCGAACACCTCTCTCAAACGGCATGAGCTTTTCATCGATTTCTGGTGTTATCCAAGCTGTATGCGCTATCCGGAGACTATACAGATTGCTTGCATGATCAAGCGCCTCCTGTGTAGGGCCCTCCCGAGTTAGAGTGACAACTACCTGGTGCACCTCTGAAAGATACTTTTCACAGAATTCCACATGCTTATCAAAAATCGTATTAGCCATGTGCGAAGTTGCACCTAGATTGAATAAATTTTGCTCGTTCTGTAGTTCCAGCTTTCTCTGGTGTGCAGAGCGATCTCTGATGAGTTGGAATAGAGCCACAGCAAGCCCGCCGACCGAAGGTAGCGCGGCAACACCTCTGTAGACTTCGCTTATAGGAGCAAAAAAAGTTACACCTAGTGATACACCTACGATAGCTGCAATGCCAAACCAGAAAGATCCATTGAAGGTCATTTCTTTCTCCTTCAGCAGCTAACGCCCAAATATGCGGCGCCCGACGCAGGAGGGCGTCCGGCGCGTGAAACGCGCGTACATAATTTGCTTGTTAGCCCTTTTCAGCCACGGAAAACACGGGTGATTTTAGAATGACTATAGCTACCCGGCTGCAAATATGATTGGCTATATATTCGTTGTTATAATCACACATTGTGGTTTCTGATTCCAGATCCTCGTAAACTAGCCCGCCGGCCCCAACGTAGAAACGAGTTACTTCATGGTCTTCTTAGCCGAATCGCCATCTTTAGGCTATCTACCTTTACCTATTACTTATTATTCTCTTAAACCAAAGATTATGGCGTCTTGGAAGAGAACTTTCCGCTTCGCCATGCCCCAAGTAGTAGATATTGCCTTCTGAATTTCATTTTATATCATTATCTTTTCACTTAAAAAGTACACCCTTCTTTGAAGAGCCAGTCATCATGTGCCAAGGCTACATATAAAGCCGACTTCCATGTATTAGGTGACGGCTCGCTTTCAGCGACTGCTAAAAAATACTCCGTAAGCTTATCTTCTTCAAGAGAAGACAGGAATGAGTCATAAATACTTCTCAGAACTGCCAATTCTGATGCAGCTTCAATAGAGTACTTTCTAGAAATATCAAACCCTCTGAAATGCGCCTCTACACGAGACCTCTTCACATAATTCCACCCACTAGGTGGCTTAACATAATAGTTAATCGTTGGAGGCGACGTTCTCTCTACGACAGCATATATCCATTTGCAAAAGAAATAATCATCCTCATCAAAGTATGGATGTAGACACTGCTCTCCCGCGACATTCGCAGCATCAGATAGTTTTCCATGGTTGCAATCTTTGCATGCTGGGACTAAATTCTCGGGTAAAACTGCATATGCAGGAAACTTTACTTTAGGAAGATAGTGATCAAGCGTTGATGCATGCCCTACGCCACAGAATGGACATTTTCCGTTTGCTGACACCAGTAACTGATCATAATACCTTCTTCCTGGCTTATGTGCGGGCACCATATGATGGGAATAGAGGTTTGAAAAATCGCTCCCCTTTGCACTCCCAAAAATAACATCTTCTTTTGACGAGCTTGGTATTAAATAAAGCTCAGCTCCAGCAGCCATTTCGCAATACTCTTGAGAAGACACGACCACATCTTCAGATATTCTCAAAAGTTCGTTACGCAAAGCTGGCTTTGCAATACTACGAACACAGGTTTCATATACATGAAGCGAGTCGAAGTTAGGCCTATCCAATTGCTTCATTGTTTACTTACCTGTTTTTCTCTTTCAGAAAGCATAGCCCTCAGCATTGCTTTACCTTCATGACCAAGCTGGTGCTTGTACTCTCCTATTATATCCTCATAGTCACCACCGCCTAAAACAGAATCTAGAAGTAGGCTGTGAAAACCTGATTTCACAACCTCTAGGCCAAACACCTCTCTAGTTAACACCCCGACATTCTCACCAAATGTTTCACAATCTGGCCTGCTGGCCGACAAAGCCAATCTAGAACGAGTAATCTTCCAAACACATGACTTGGGAATTTCTTGCAGAACAACCGGGGAATGCGTAGCAATAATAGCCACCCCATTACGATCCAAAAGCAGCTCACTTAGTGCACGAATAAATGCAGACAGAAGAGGTGGGTGAAGATGTCCTTCAGGCTCATCAATTAAAACCAAAGACTTCTCCTCCACTCTTTCAACCAATTTCGTCATTGAAAGAAGAACTACCAAGTGACCAGAACTCATCTTACTTATCAATTTCCACGATTTAGTTTTAAAATCATCCTTTTCGTGCAAATCAACCAACCTCCGCAAATTTATCTCTGCAAAGTTCTCATCAGACTCCAGAGTTGATATAGCCCTGATCCACCTTGACTTTTTTGATTTTTGCCCGAAGCAGGAACGAAGACCAGAAAGCAATTCACCTCTTATAGCCTCTACAGATTTAAGCTCCGACTCATCACCTCCTCCACTTGGCTTTTTTAATCCAACATAATAATAACAAGCCCCTTCTGTAGGGTCTGTTCTTTCGACAGGAGGATCGAATGGATCAAATGCGCTAAATGCCACTGATATAACGCTGCTAAAATAATCTTTCCCTATAGGACTGCAATCCCAAAAATCATCATTATCAAAAAAACCCTCCCCCTCCATGTGTTCCGGCGCAACACTTTCCACCATTCCATTAAGAATGGTTGTTTTTCCGACGCCATTCCTTCCAATTAAAGCATGTATATTTGTATTTGGCTTAGTGTTGGGCTTGACTTTAAACTCAAGTTCGATTCCAGAATAACTATCAGTTTTTGATTTTTTGAACAGAAAGTTATAGTTGGTAAGGACACTCCCTCCACCAATAACTCTCCGATACTGATTTGCTATCGAAGACGCACTTACACTCCTTAGCAGCGACGTCTTAAACACCCTTTCATTTTCGGCTATCTGGTAACTATTATTTGAGTAAGCGACGTCTCTCAAAGAACCCAAAATTTCACCCAAAACTTCTTGGCTGAAATTTTCATATAGCTCTTTGTAGTAATCAACATCTTGGCCCAGAGAAAAGAATGTTTTGGGCAGCTTATTAAACCTCTTCTCTAACTTTTCGGTAGTCATGCCCTCACTTTGACCGACATATCCAATCTTTAAATTGCCAAGATCAACTCTATTTCCGAACCGATTGTAAGCAACCACAAAAAATTGAGTTTTAAAGCTGTAATCATCCCAATAATCCTCCTTGAGATATATCACATCAACGCCTTTATCAGGAATAAAGCCGTTTCTCGTCACCTTCACATACTGCATAAAAAGCCCTTTGCGTATATTCGTGCACACTTAAACACATGAGGCAACCTCAACATAATCCGATTTTGGCTGCTCCAGCCCCCTCTGTCCACTTGCCTAGATCTACTCGCCACATAACACCTGACTCGAACCGAACACAGTGGATTGTCTCGGTACTGAGATAAAGTAATATGCAATTAGAGTAGGCGTTAACTTAATTAACTGAATGCCAGCAGATCTATTCAGACATCGTTTCGCGGAAAATAATGGTGCGGCGGGCAGCCATGCTCGTATTGTTTTATTCCCCAGATATTGTTGGCGAGCAGAGTGCCGCCGATTTTGGCCTGGATCTAGCGGCCATGATAGTTTCAGGGTGATGCGTGCCCACTGCCGTGGGCGAAATCTAGCTCTCGGTTTCGAAAAATCGTTAGAGTCCAGCATCATGGCGTCCCTCCACACCCATCTAAGTCTATCGGGAAGCACGACCAACATAATACCTAATAGTGTCAGTGGTGGAAGTGCGTAATAAAAATCATGTACAGTGACCTCATAAACTTGACTCTTGGTTTTAATTTTTTCAGCGTCCCACAAAGTGCTGGCAGATAGCTAAACCTGCCGCATGAGATGAACAAGACGTTTACACCAATCTTATGATTAGATGAATGTGCCTGACACATGTGCTGAGATGTCCGCTTCGGGTCCTGGCCGTGTGAAAACAGAAAAAATCTGGTCTGACTCAAGAACCTTCCCCCTCAGCTTCCTATTGAGTCCACACAAGCCATTGCTTGGATGATTGCCGACTGATGCTGGAGTGAGATCTGGAAACCATGAAACCATCAGAAAGCACCTATCTCACCCTTATGGCCCTTGAAAACATGGGAAAAGGGCTGTTACGCCCTCGCAGCCCTCATCAAACCATTG
>NZ_JASCQN010000050.1:0-162845 GCF_030010475.1 Halomonas kalidii
TGAACTGCACCCCGAAAGTTGGACACCTAATCCAACCCTCGGGGTGTTTCTATGAGCAATCGATACGACGAGTGGTTCAAGCTGCTAGTGGTGCAGCAGTGTTTGCATGAGGACACTAGCCTACGCGAGGTGGCTCGCCAGCATCGCCTTGACCATTCCCTGGTGCGTAAATGGCGGGAACGCTACCGCCAGCATGGCGCGCCGGGGCTAGGCAAGAAGTACAGTCACTACAGTGCTGCCTTCAAGCTGGCGGTACTCGAGAGAATGTGGCGAGATGGCTTGTCACGCCGGCAGGCTGCCACCCTGTTCGATATTCGCGGAGATGCCGCTATTGGCATATGGGAGCAGCAGTACCATAGTGGTGGCCTGACTGCGTTATCGCCAAAGCGAAAGGGACGCCGCCCGATGGTCAAAAAGCCGCCTTCACCACCACCCCCACCTGATGAAGAGCGCTCTCATGAGGAGTTGCTCAAAGAGTTGGCGTATCTGCGGGCGGAGAACGCCTATCTAAAAAAGCTCGATGCCTTGATCCGGGAGAAGCAGGCGGCAACGCAGGGCAGAAAGCCCAAGCCGTCCAAGGGTTAAGGCACGAGCATTCGCTGGCTCTGCTGCTGCGTGCGGCAGAGCTACCGCGCAGCACGTTCTACTACCAGCTCAAGGCCCTGGGCGCTGACGATCAGTGCGCGCCCCTGAAGGCGCGTATCCGGGCGATCTACGATAGCCACAAAGGGCGCTATGGTTATCGCCGCATCACTGCTGCCCTACGGCAGGCAGGTGAAGTGATCAACCACAAGGCCGTCCAGCGCTTGATGCAACAGCTGGGCTTGAAGTCCCTGGTTCGCCCAAAGCGGTATCGCGCCTACCGAGGAGCAGTGGGACATGTGGCTCCCAACGTACTCGACCGGCAGTTTCAGGCAGAAGGACCGAATCAGAAGTGGGTGACCGACATCACGGAGTTCAACGTCGACGGACAGAAGCTGTATCTGTCCCCCATCATGGATCTCTACAACGGCGAGATCGTCGCCTATCAGACCAGCAGGCGTCCCGTACTCTCACTGGTGAAGCACATGCTGCAGCAGGCCTTTGCCCGCTTGAAGCACTCGGACCGGCCACTGCTGCATTCCGATCAGGGGTGGCATTACCAGCATCCCACCTATCGCGCCCTGTTGGCAGGACAGGCGCTGACCCAGAGCATGTCACGCAAGGGCAACTGCTTGGACAATGCCGCCATGGAGAGCTTCTTCGGCACCCTGAAGGCCGAGTATTTCCACCTGAACCGGTTCGATACGGTTGAGCAGTTGCAGCAAGGCCTCGATCGTTACATCCATTACTACAACCACGAGCGCATCAGGCTGAAACTAAAAGGCCTGAGCCCCGTACAGTACAGGACTCAGGCCTTGGGCGCCGGCTGAACGAACCGTCCAACTATTGGGGGTCAGTTCACCAGGTCGGGGCGCTGTCGTTTTCGGCGTGGTAGAGTTAGCGCCAGAGACGCCGTCCAGAGCGTCAACGGCCCGTTCCAGTCACCGCATCGAGACGAGAGATGACCACCGAATCCAAGCGTCCCCTCTATATTCCCTATGCTGGCCCTCCGCTGCTCGAGATGCCGCTGCTCAACAAGGGCAGTGCCTTCACCCGCGAGGAGCGCATCGAGTTCAACCTGATCGGTCTGCTGCCTCAGAACGTGGAGACCATCGAGGAGCAGGCGGAACGGGCCTACCGACAATATCGCCAGTGCCAGAACGACCTGGATCGCCATATCTATCTGCGCGCCATCCAGGACGACAACGAGACCCTCTATTTCCGCCTGGTCTCCGAGCACCTCGAGGAGATGCTGCCGATCATCTATACGCCCACGGTGGGCAAGGCCTGCGAGGAGTTCTCCAACATCTATCGCAACCACCGCGGGCTCTTCGTCTCCTACCCGGACCGCGATCGCATGGACGACATCCTGCGCTGCGCCACCAAGGACCAGGTCAAGGTCATCGTGGTCACCGACGGCGAGCGCATCCTCGGCCTCGGCGACCAGGGCATCGGCGGGATGGGCATTCCCATCGGCAAGCTCTCGCTCTATACCGCCTGCGGCGGCATCAGCCCGGCCTATACGCTGCCGATCATGCTCGACGTGGGCACCAATAACCGGACGCTGCTCGACGACCCCATGTACATGGGCTGGCGCCACCCGCGCATCGCCCAGGCCGAATACGACGCCTTCATGGAGGAGTTCATCGCCGCGTTGAAGCGCCGCTGGCCCAAGGCGCTGCTGCAGTTCGAGGACTTCGCCCAGGCCAACGCCCTGCCGCTGCTCGAGCGCTATCGCGATCAGCTCTGCTGCTTCAACGACGACGTCCAGGGCACGGCGTCGGTCTGTGTGGGCACCCTGATGGCGGCCTGCCAGGCGCGCGACGAGGGGGTCGGGCAGCAGCGGGTGGTGTTCGTCGGTGGTGGCTCGGCGGGGTGTGGCATCGCCGAGCAGATCGTGGTGGCGATGCAGGCGGAGGGGCTGACCGAACGGGAGGCGCGCAGTCGGGTCTTCATGGTCGACCGGGATGGCCTGGTGACCGCCGACATGGAAGGGTTGTGGGACTTCCAGCGCCGCCTCGCCCAGGACCCGACCCTGCTCAACGACTGGCATGGGCGCGACCTGCTGGAAGTGGTCACCCAGGTGCGTCCCACGGTGCTGATCGGTGTCTGTGGCCAGCCGGGCATCTTCACCGAGGAGGTGGTGCGTGCCATGCACGCTGGCTGCTCCCGGCCGTTGATCATGCCGCTCTCCAACCCCACCTCCCGGGCCGAGGCGACGCCGGAGGACGTGCTCACCTGGACCGACGGCCAGGCGCTGGTGGCCACCGGCAGCCCCTTCGCTCCGGTGGTGCACGACGGCGTCACCTACCCCATCGCCCAGTGCAACAACGCCTATATCTTCCCCGGCATCGGCCTGGGCGTGGTGGCCAGCGGGGCCAAGCGGGTCACCGATGCGATGCTGATGTCGGCCTCGCGGGCGCTGGCGCGGGAGGCCCCGCTGGTCAAGGAGGGCGAGGGCGCGTTGCTGCCGCGGCTTTCCCAGATCCGCGAGCTCTCCAAGGCGATCGCCTTCGATGTCGCCGCCCAGGCCCAGGGGGAGGGCGTGGCGCCGAAGACCAATGGCACCAAGCTGCGTGACGCCATCGAGCGCAACAGCTGGAACCCGGAGTATCGCCGCTACCGACGCCGGTCGTTCTGACGATCGCTCGGACAGAATCGAAAAGGCCCCGCCAAGCGGGGCCTTTGCAATGAGTGGCAGGATACCGCTGTGCTCAGGCCGCCCCGATCATGTTGCGCAGCACATAGTGCAGGATGCCGCCGTGGCGGTAGTACTCCAGCTCGTTGGCGGTGTCGATGCGGCAGAGCGCCTCGAGCGTCTTCTCGCCCTTGTCCGACTTGATGGTCACCTTGACCCGGCCGCCCGGGGTGAGCTCGGAAAGCCCCTCGACGGAGACCCGCTCGTCGCCGGTCAGGCCCAGGGTCTTGCGGTTCTCGCCCTCGGGGAACTGCAGCGGCACCACGCCCATGCCGATCAGGTTGGAGCGGTGGATGCGTTCGTAGGACTCGGCGAGCACGGCGCGCACGCCGAGCAGTCGGGTGCCCTTGGCCGCCCAGTCGCGGGAGGAGCCGGTGCCGTACTCCTTGCCGGCGATCACGACGAGCGGCGTGCCTTCCTGCTGGTAGGCCATGGCCGCATCGTAGATCGCCATCTGCTCGCCGCTGGGCACATGACGGGTCTCGCCGCCGACCACGCCGTCGAGCATCTCGTTCTTGATCCTCACGTTGGCGAAGGTGCCGCGCATCATCACCTCGTGGTTGCCGCGGCGCGAGCCGTAGGAGTTGAAGTCGACCGGCTTGATGCCGCGCTCCTGCAGGTAGCGCCCGGCGGGGCTGTCGGGCTTGATCGAGCCGGCCGGAGAGATGTGGTCGGTGGTCACCGAGTCACCGAGCATGGCCAGTATCCGGGCCTCCCTGACGTCCTCGATGGCCTCGGGCGTCCTGCCCATGCCCTCGAAGAAGGGCGGGTGCTGGATGTAGGTGGAATCCGCCGACCACGCGTAGACCTGGCTCTCGGGGACCTCGAGCGCCTGCCAGGTCTCGTCGCCGTCGAACACCTCGGCATACTCCTTGCGGAACATCTCGGTCTTGACCTTCTCCACGGCCTCGGCGATCTCCGCCTGGCTGGGCCAGATGTCCTTGAGGGTGACCGGCTGGCCGTGCTGGTCGACCCCCAGCGGGTCGCGGGTCAGATCGAGCCGGACATTGCCGGCCAGGGCGTAGGCCACCACCAGCGGCGGCGAGGCGAGCCAGTTGGTCTTGACCAGCGGGTGGATGCGGCCCTCGAAGTTGCGGTTGCCGGAGAGCACCGACGCCACGGTGAGGTCGCCGTCCTCGATAGCCTGCTCGATGGCCTCGTGCAGCGGGCCGGAGTTGCCGATGCAGGTGGTGCAGCCGTAGCCCACCAGCTGGAAGCCCAGCGCATCGAGGTCGTCGCTGACGCCGCCGGCCTCGAGGTACTTGGTGACCACCTTGGAGCCCGGGGCCAGGGAGGTCTTGACCCAGGGCTTGGTCCTGAGCCCCCTGGCCAGGGCGTTCCTGGCCAGCAGGCCGGCGGCCATCATCACGCTGGGGTTGGAGGTGTTGGTGCAGGAGGTGATGGCGGCGATGACCACGGCGCCGGGGTTGAGCCTGAAGGCCTCGCCATCGAGCGTGACGTCCCGGCTATCGTGATGCTCGTAGCTGTCCTGCACGCCGACGGCGGTCTGGCCACCCTCGGACATCAGCTTGCCGTTCTCGGTGGCAGAGGAGGGCTGCTTGCCCTCGTCCCCCATCACCCTGGCGAAGGCCTGGGGCATGTCCTTCAGGGCGACCCGGTCCTGGGGCCGCTTGGGGCCGGCCAGGCTCGCCTCCACCTCGTCCATGTCCAGGTGCAGGGTGTCGCTGAAGATCGGCTCATGGCCGGGCTCGCGCCACAGGCCCTGGGCCTTGCAGTAGGCCTCGACCAGCGCCACCTGGGCATCGTCGCGGCCGGTCAGGCGCAGGTAGGTCAGCGTCTCCTCGTCCACCGGGAAGAAGCCGCAGGTGGCGCCGTACTCGGGTGCCATGTTGGCGATGGTGGCGCGGTCGGCCAGCGGCAGGTCGGCCAGGCCGTCGCCGTAGAACTCGACGAACTTGCCCACCACGCCCTTCGCGCGCAGCATCTCGGTCACCGTCAGCACCAGGTCGGTGGCGGTGATGCCCTCGCGCAGCTTGCCGGTAAGCTTGAAGCCGATCACCTCGGGGATCAGCATCGACACCGGCTGGCCGAGCATGGCCGCTTCGGCCTCGATGCCGCCCACGCCCCAGCCGAGCACGCCCAGGCCGTTGATCATGGTGGTGTGGGAGTCGGTGCCCACCAGGGTGTCGGGGTAGGCGAGGGTCTTGCCGTCCTCCTCCCGGCTCCAGACGGTCTTGCCCAGGTACTCCAGGTTCACCTGGTGGCAGATGCCAGTGCCCGGCGGCACCACGCGGAAGTTGTCGAAGGCCTGCTGGCCCCAGCGCAGGAACTCGTAGCGCTCGCGGTTGCGCTGCATCTCGATGGCGACGTTGTCGCGGAAGGCGGTGGCATTGCCGAACTTGTCGACCATCACCGAGTGGTCGATGACCAGGTCCACCGGGGATAGCGGGTTGATGCGGTCCGGGTTCTCGCCCAGTGTCTCCACCGCGGCGCGCATGGCGGCGAGATCCACCACCCCCGGCACGCCGGTGAAGTCCTGCATCAGCACCCGGGCCGGGCGATAGCCGATCTCGCGGTCGGAGCGGGCCTCTCGCTGCCAGTCGACCAGGGCCTGCATGTCGTCGCGGGAAACGCTCGGCTCACCGGCGAAGCGCAGCTGGTTCTCGAGCAGGATCTTCAGCGTCATCGGCAGCCGGTCGATGTCACCGAGTGCCTCGGCGGCCTTCGGCAGGCTATGGTAGTGGTAGGTGGTGCCGCCTGCCTCGAGCGTCTGCAGGGTATCCGGTGTGGACTCGGTGCTCATGCTGTCCTCCTGTCGCGGGGGAGTGAACAAACCTTCCTGGTATCCGTGGTTACATGGTCATGATAGGCGCCACTTTCAACCACTGCCCGTGCTCGAGGCCAGACGGGCCGGTGCGCCCCGGCTTGAAAAGTGGCGGCCGGCCCCCATCAACCATCCGACGAGTGCACGGAGGAAGACCATGCACGAGGAGCAACTCGATCGTCACCCGGTGCGCTGTCCCTACTGCGACGCGCCCTTCGAGCTACTGGTGGACCGGTCCGAGGGGAACCAGGAAACCTGGGAGGACTGTCCCCGCTGCTGTGCCCCGATCCAGCTGCGCATCGAGGTGTCACCGGACGGCGAGCTGGAGAGCGTGACCCTGGGGCGCGACGACGACGTGCTGTGACGGGCGGATCGCGGCGGTTTCGGCTGCTACAATGGACCGCCGTCGCCGTCGCCGTCGCCGTGTCCGGCCGGCATGAACCGGGGCCGATGCCCTCGTGGGGGAGCGGGTGCTTCCTGCACGACCCATGAACGATGAGTGAGGTTATCCATGAGCGAAGCGCGTCACGAACGCCTGATCATTCTCGGCTCCGGCCCGGCGGGTTACACCGCGGCCGTCTATGCGGCCCGGGCCAACCTCAAGCCGCTGCTGATCACCGGCATCCAGGCCGGTGGCCAGCTGACCACCACCACCGACGTGGACAACTGGCCGGGCGACGATATCGGCGTCCAGGGGCCGGAGCTGATGGAGCGCATGAAGCGGCATGCCGAACGCTTCGATACCGAGGTGCTCTTCGACCATATCCACGAGGTGGAGCTACGCGAACGCCCCTTCACCCTCAAGGGCGACAACGGCAGCTACACCTGTGACGCGCTGATCATCGCCACCGGGGCCAGCGCCCGCTACCTGGGCCTGCCCTCGGAGCAGCAGTTCATGGGCCAGGGCGTCTCGGCCTGTGCCACCTGCGACGGCTTCTTCTACCGCAATCAGGAGGTCGTGGTGGTGGGTGGTGGCAACACCGCCGTGGAGGAGGCGCTCTATCTCGCCAACATCGCCTCCAAGGTGACCCTGGTGCACCGCCGCGACGCCCTGCGCGCCGAGAAGATCCTCCAGGACAAGCTGTTCGAGAAGGCCGAGACCGGCAACATCGAGCTTGTGTGGAACCAGACCCTCGACGAGGTACTGGGTGACAATACCGGGGTGACCGGCGTGCGGCTGAAGTCCACCGTCGACGGCAGCACCCGGGAGCTCGCCGCGCCGGGCCTGTTCATCGCCATCGGCCACACCCCCAACACCGGCATCTTCGAGGGGCAACTGGAGATGGCCGGCGGCTACATCAAGGTGAAGTCGGGCCTCCAGGGCAACGCCACCGCCACCAGCGTGCCGGGCGTGTTCGCCGCCGGCGACGTCATGGACCATGTCTATCGCCAGGCCGTGACCTCCGCCGGCAGCGGCTGCATGGCGGCGCTGGACGCCGAGCGCTACCTCGACGAGTCGGTGTGACGGGATAATCACCTCTTCATCTCTTCAAGGTCGGCCAGGGCCCGCTTGAGCGCCGTCTCGAGCGTCCCTTGCCGCTCCTTGATCGTCTTGCTGCGTGCCTCGATGGCTCGAGCGGCCTGCTCGGCCAGTTCCTGCAGATGGGGGGCGCCCCCCAGCGCGGCCTTGAACCTGGCGCTCTTGAGCAGCGTGAGCTGAGCCTTCGCGTCCTGTTGGTCGACCCTGACACGCTCGGCGAGGCGCCGGCCGTAGCCGTCGAGGTCGTCGACCAGGGTCGCGGCGACCTGGGTGACGGGGTTTTCCAGCGTGCGATTGGTCCGGGTCTTGGCACGCAGCTTGGGCAAGTCGGGCACGTGCAGGATGGTGCCGTCGCGCAGATTGCCGATGTCGCGCAGCCGCGGGTTGGCCTTGAGGATCGCCGCTTCGACCGTTTCACGCTGGCGGGGCGTCAGCTTGACGTACAGCTTGTCGACGACCTCGGCGACGCTGCGTTCGCCGCGAAAGGTGGCGATGGGCATGGTTGGGTCTCCTTCAAACACCAAGAATGTTGCTCAGGCCGATGTCGGCCGGGACGGGCGCGCCGCCTTGCACGCGGATGTTGCCGGTGCTGGTGTTGCCCATGACGATGGCCTGCTCGACCTGGGGATGCAGATGCAGGGTGTCGAGGTCACCCGGGGCGATGAGCCGGTTGTGGCTGGCGTTGAGCGTGCGCGCGGCGAGGCGGCCGAGTAGCGGTTCCCGCTCCCCACCACCTTCGCCCACGACCTCGCAGTGGTTGTCGGCGAACAGGCAGTGATCGACCGAAGCGCACTGGTTGAGCGGCACGGCAGTGAGGTGGCCGCGCAACTGGTTGCCGCGAATGGACACGTTCGAGCGTCGCAGGGGCAGGGCAATCGCCGCTGTGGCGGTGAGCAGATAGGCGGCGTCGGCGGCGACGAAGTAGCTGGCGGCGGCGAAGTGGGTGACCGCGCCGAGGGGTTCCGGCGCAATATTGATGGCGTGCCACTCGATGACGTTGGGCTGCTGGTCGTCGTCCTCGAGGCGCTCGATGCTGTTGTCGTCGACGGCCACGCGGTCGAAGGGGGGCAGCAGGCGAGCCGCGCTGACGGGAGCGCTGATGCGATCGGGCCCGATGCCGTAGAAGCAATTGCCGGCCATGCGCAACTGGCCGACGGCGCCGGCGCGCAAGGCGTCGATGCCGGGGCTGGCGATGGCCTGCCGCGCGACGTTGGCGATCACGTTGTCGAGGACATCGCCGTGCTGTACGCGGATCAGCTGCACGCCGGCGAAGGCGGTCTCGGCGTCGTTCAGCGCCTGGCCGAGGTTGAGGCAGCGATTGCCGGTGACGCTCAGATGGCCGGCGCTGGCGCCATCGCCCATGACCAGCGCCCCCAGCCCCATGCCGTCGATCAAGTTGTCGGCGATGATCGCCAGCTCGACCCGGTGGCTGATGGCGATGCCGTTACCCTGCAGGGCCAGCAGACGGTTGCCGGTGATGCGCACCTGATCCAGCGCCACCGGGTCGAGCCCCTCCTCGAGCACGATGCCGTCACCGCTGCGGCTCCCGGCGCCGGCGATCTCGTTGCGCTCGATGGCGAGCCCATCCACGCCGGCGCGGATGCCGTGTCCCGAGGTATAGATCACATTGTCCGCGATGGCCATCGGCGAGCCGGGCAGCACCGCACCGGTGGCGACGATGGCGGCCTGGTTGCCCACCAGCATGAGGTTACCCTCGATGCGCGTGTTGCCGTAGTGAAGGCTGGTGCCGTCGAGACTCACCCCACGCTGGCTGCAGAAGAAGAGGTTGCGCGCGATACGCAACTCCCCGGTGAGCACATGGTTGCGATCGCCACCCGCCACGTTGGCGATACCGCGTTCGGCCACGAGGGCGCAGTCGGCAATGCTCATGCCAAGCAGGTTGCCGGCGATGCCGATGCCCACGCTGGTGCTGTCGCCCACCGCCAGACCCAGCACGTTGAGGTGCTCGAGGCGCAGGTCGACGACATTGCGCGCGCCGATGACACTGGTGACGCCCGAACCGCTGCTCGAGCCGATCAAGGTGAGATTTTCCAGCGCCACGCCGGTGCTGTCGGTGATCTCGACGAGGCCGCCGGGCTGGCTGCCGACCAGCAGCGTGCCCCAGCCCTGGCCGCGCAGGCGCAGTGAGCGGGCGCCATCGATGTTGAGCGGGGCGGCGATGGCGTAGCTGCCGATGCCAAGACAGACCGTGCCGCCGATGTCCTTGATGCTGTCGATGGCCTGTTGCAGCGTGGCGGTGCCGCCGTTGTGCCCTTCGGCGCTGACGCAAATGCTGCAGTCGCAGCCTTCGCCCTCGACGATCGGCGGCCACAGCACGCGGCAATCGGTCTCGGTATCGGGGAAGGTGACGACGGCCAGGCGCGCATAGTGATGATGGATACCCAGCGGCGGGGCGTCATCGAGGAGCTCGATGGTGGCATCGACGCTGCGTGCGGCGAACACCCAGTGGTCGCCGCTCTTGAAGTCGCCGCCGGCCGGGGCGAGGTCGAAATCGACGAGGATGCCGTGTTCGAGGAACAGACGGGTGCCGGCAGCGGGGATGATGATGTCGCCCGCGCTGCCGGCGGCGTCGAGATCCTGCACCGCGGTGCCGTCCTCGCGTCGCACCTGGCCGGACTGGTCCCAGCGGCGTACGCGAGTGTTGCGCAAGGCGTCGGTGGCTTGCTGGGCATCGGTGGGAAACAGACCGGCGGACAGCGGCGACTCGAATTCCAGGGTGCGGGCGGTTTCGTCCACGCCACCGGCCACGCGGATGCGGCGCAGTTCGCCGGGCAGGCCGTGTAGCTCGCGCCAGTCGTCGGTCACCTCTACCCAGTCGCCGTCATGGAAGCGCAGCAGGTCGTCGCGGCCGATGCTCTCGACCGTGACGCGATCGCGCGCCGGGTTGATATGGGTGACCCGCGAGGCCACCGTGGCGTTGTCGCGTGACCACTTGAAGGTGGCCATCCCCAGCGCGCCGCCGGTGTGCACTTCCACGCGGTAGAGCTGATTTTCCAGCCCGCGATAGCCGGCGGCCGGCGGCACCTGGCAGGGGTCGGGATCGAAGCCGGGGTCGCCGATGGCGGTGGTCAGCCGCGCCGCCGAGGGCGCCGTGGCTTCCTGCCAGCCCGGGATCTCCTCGACCGGCGTGGCGCAGGTGATGCTGCCCACCTCGGGCAGAACCTTGACCTGCCATACGGTCTGGCGCCGGCCGGTGGTGTCGATGCCGACGGCCTTTTCGATGAGGTCGGGCTCCTGCAGGGGGGTGACATCGCGCTGCCACACATCCAGATACACCAGGTGCGGGCCGCCGTCGGGCAGCGCGGGCGGCTCGGGATAATAGGGTTGGGCGCCGTAGTCGAGCGGTGTGGTGCCGGTCGACTCGGCGAGGCGCGGCTCCCAGGCCTCGGGCGCGCCGCCATGATTCTCCGCCAGCAGACCGTCGACATAGACCCGACCCGCGCCGATGGTGAGTCCGCCACCGCTGGCCTCGATGCGGAAGCCATCCGGCGTGATCCGCGGCACGATGCCACTCCCCGGGGCGCCGCCGAAGGTATCCAGCGTGCCGGCCTGCAGGCGGCGCGCGAGTTGGGCGATCCATTCGTTCCAGTCGGCGTCCAACTGGACGCGGCCCTGCTGCATGACGACCCCGAGAAAATCCTTGCGGGCGTCGAAGCGGATACGGCTCAGATCGAAGCTCATGATGCGTGCTCCTTCACGATTCGTAGAAGATCCCGGCGCGCAGACTCACCCGCAGGTACTCGGCGAGACGGATGCGCAGGTTGGTTTCGCGCTGCGCGCCATGGAGATGGTGGAACACGCCCATTTCGCTCTCGTCGTCGGCGCCGTGCCGGATCTCGACGGACGTAGAGGTGGTGAGCTGGCCGTAGGCAGGCGTGCCGTAGTGCAGCGAGGTGAAGCGTGGTGCGATGCGCCCCGCCGCCTGCGCCGAATCCGGCTGGCAGCGGTGGCGTGCCGGCACGATGGCGTCATGCGGCAGCCACGAGAAGCGTACGCAGCCGACCTGCTTGCGCGCCGCGCGCACCGGCGCGGCCCAGCTGTCACCACCGGCCAGCGTGGCGAGCAGGAGGCTGTTGGAGATCAGTTCCACCTCCCGGGCGTGCACCTTGCCGACCACCGTGCAGGCGACCAGCGACAGAGCCGCCCCGGGGGCGTCGTCGTCCATGGCGGCGAAGGCCACGCCGTCGCTGGCCGTGGCGTCGATCAGGCTGTCGCTGGCGGTGAGGCTGGCACGCTCGTGGCTGCGAATGCCGCCGACGATGCAGCGCTCTAGTGTGGTCTCCAACCCGGTGAGGGCCAATTGCAGGCTGGGTAGCGTGGGCTGCACGGGAGTGCCGTCGGGGTGGAGCGCGATGCCCGGCACCAGCGTGCAGTGGCGCAGATCGAGCCGTGCCAGGGCGTTGCCGGCGACGTCGGGGACGCCCAGCGGGGCGCCGCTGATCAGCAGACCATTGAGCGTGCAGGCGGCGTGCTCGCCGCCGGTGATGGTCAGTTCACTCAGGTCGAGCGCCGGACGACGCCCATTGGCGGCCCGGATCTCCACACTGCCATCCGCCGCCACCTCGAGGGTCAACGCCTCGACATAGCGGCGGCTGTCGGTGATCTCGACCACGCCGTTGCCGGCGATGGCGGTGAGCGCCGCGGCGAGGGTGGGGTGGTCGTTCGGCACACGCACCACGCTGGCGCCGTCGGGTGGAGTAGGCAGGCTCCCGCCGCGTTCGTATTCGCCGCCACCGATGTCGGCACTGAAGCCTTCGTGCCAACTGAGACGCACATCGGCGGGGTCGGGCGCGTCCAGAGGCAGGGCGATGCGACCGAGCACCGGGTCGATGGCATAGATGCCGTCGGGCGGCGGGGTGTGCGCCCAACTGCCGGCGTCGTCGGCGAGGTTGCAGATGTGCACCTGGTCGCGCTCGATCGGCGTGCCGTCCACCGTGAGGATGAGGCTCGGCTGGGGATTGTCGAGCGGGGCCCCGACGCTGGCCCGTTCGCCATAATGGCGGGCCAGGTGGGCGTGCAGGCGGCGGCGTGACAGTGGCCAGGGCACGTTGTCCGGCTTCGCCAGATGGGTGATGTCGTCCTCCGCGACGGGGCGGTTGTACAGCGGCAGGTCGTGGTTGAGCGGGCTGGCCCGGTAGCGCCGCGCGCCATCGCGGAAGGTGGACGAGTCGCGGTGCGGATAGGCCTGGATGCGCCACAGGTGCAGGCCGACATTGGGAATGTTGTGGCGCCCGCGGCCGGATTCGATGCGCCGCACATCCACCGTGCGGTTGGCCGTCTCGAAGGCGGTGCCGATCCATTCGAGCGGTTCGCCGTGGCGTAGATCGGGCGACTGCCGATTGTGCGGCCGGGGATGGTTCATGTACTGGGTGGTGCAGAGGTGCTGGAAGTATTCGACCGCCCGCGCGTCCCAGCCCGTGACATCGCGGGCGAGCTGCTCGAGCACCAGCACGGTGCCCTTGCGCCGGCGCAGCGCGATGGTGTGTGCCACCTCGGCACGTGGGCTGGCCACCCTGGCCACCCGGTGCAGGCTGCGGTAGCCGATCAGGTCGCCGATGTAGGGCACGACCCAGTCCGCGCAGGTTTCGATGAACAGGTCGTCATGCAGTTGGTCGAGGCTCTCCTCGGCCACACTGAGCTGCTCGGCGAGTACCGCGATGAACTCCTCCAGCGGGCCGCGCGGCAGGCCGCTGGCCTGCGCCAGTTCGGCATCGCGGATGCGATGGATCGCCGGCAGCAGCGCGAACAACGTCTGGGCATCGACGCTCACGGCAGCACCTCCAGTTCGAGGGAATCGTCCGCCAGCGTGAGCAGCTCGGCGGCCGGTGGCAGGCCGGTCAACGAGGCCACGGGCAGGCTGGCGAACAGGCGCGGCACCACGGCCGGCGCCTGGCCGAGCCGGTGCAGCCGGGTGACGTGCACCGCCACCACGCCCTTGACGGCCTGGGCCTCGGCGGCCACTTCATCTACCGTCACGGTCTGGCCGAAGTCGCGGCGCGCGAAGCCGAAGTGCGCGCGCAGCCGGGCCGCCATGGCGTCGAGCACGGTATCGGGCTCGAAGGCGTCGTCCACCTTGACCGCTAGTCGGCAGCGGAAGCGTGCATCGGCGTAATTGACCAGGCGCAGCGGCACCAGCGGGTCACCATAGCGGGTGAGCGCGTCGCTCAGGTGGTGAAAGGTGTCACTCGACTCGGGCACCACGGCACCATCCCCGCCGGCGATGGTGAGGAAGACCCCGCGTGCCGGGCCGGTCGGAATCCACAGCGCATGCGCCTTGTCGATGCCGGCGAAGGTGCAGGCGAAGTCGGCATAGTCCTCGATCGACACCGCCCGCTCGAGCGTGAGCACGGTGAGCGGCGCGTTGTCGCGGGCACGGTCGAGGGGCTCGGCGTCCTCACCGCCGGTGGCCGGGGTCGGGTTGGTGGCCTCGCTGACTCCCAGCGGGCGCGAGAGCAGGGTGGTGAGCTTGCCGGCGTCCAGATTGCCCGCCGCGCCCAGGCCCTTGCGGTAGCGCACGCGCACGTTGCTCTCGCCGCTGGGCAGGCGCGTGCCTTCCCGCCCGTCGCCGAACCGCACGCTGGTGTGCCCGGTGTCGTTCTGCGACGTCTCGTAGCGGCGCGCGTCGGGCGCCGCCCGGTAAAGGGTGGGCACCTCGGTCCACAGTACATCGTCGATGCGCACTTCCAGCGTCGAGGCACGCCCGCTCGGCGTGTTGGCACTGACGAAGGTCAGCGGCGCCTGGTTCAGTACGAAGCGCTGGTCGGGTGTGCTGGCGTCGCCGCTGCCGAGGAGGGCCTCGACGGTCTCGCCATGGGTGGCGGGGGCGACATTGGCGTTGAGGCGCAGCGTGGCGCGCGCATAGACGTGTTGCAACGGCGCCTGCAGCTTGAGGTGGCTGTGGTCGCGGTCGTGGCTGATCGGGTCGTGTGCGGTGTCGATATAGGCGATTTCCGTCACGCTCGCATCATCCTTGGCGTTGGCGGCGAGCCGGATATCACTGCCCTTGGCGACCAGGGTGCCACGGCGCCCGTCGCGGTCCAGCAGATTGAGTCGCAGGGTCACGTGGGCGAGGCCGATCAGCGCGGCGAACGTCTCGGCAGCGAGCGCGACCGGCGTGGTGCCGATCAGGCGGGCGGCCGGGGCAAGCAGGAATAGTTCGTCCCCCGCGTCGAGCGCCGTGCTGCCGCCCTCGTCGAGGACGAGCGACAGCCCGGTGGCCTGGGCGGTCAGGGCGATACGCTGGCGTTGGCCGCTCAGGGCCAGCGGCTGGCCGGGCTGCAGGCCTTCCACGCGGCGACCCAGGGTGAGGGCATCGCCATGCACCGGGTGAGCCAGCGGCGTGTCGACCGTGGCCAGCCGTTCGCTGTGGGCCAGCACCAGGGTGCGGCGCAGCGGGTAGCGGCTGGCCGTGAGGTTCTCCGTGGTGTCGGGGATGATGCGCGTGACCTTGGCGGAGATCCCGAAGGCGTTGCGGCTGCGATGCATGACCTTGCTCGCGCGATACAGCTCGGTGTAACCGGGCAACGCGGCGCTGCCCAGGCCGGGCTCGTTGGAGACCAGCGCGATCCAGCTGCCGGCGGTGATCTTGGGGTTGTCGGTGTCGAGATCGATCGCATCCGGGTCGATCGCGAAGTTCTTCCACTGCCAGGGGGTGATGTCCGTGTCGATCCGTTGACGGATATTCGAGCCCCGGAGGCTCATCAGATTGGGATCGGGGGCATTGTGGCCGAACAGGGCGGTGTGCTGGCGGAAGGCGTATACCCGGACATCGGCGCTGGCCGGGCTCATGGCCGGGAAGACGCTGCCGAGCGGATGGTCCCAGCGCACGCGGGTGCGGCCGTTGGCGTTGTCGGGCTCGACGCCGGCCAGCACGCGCACATCCCAGCGCTCGCTGCCGGGGTCGCTCAGGCGGTCGGCGCCGACGATCAGGAGGGCATCGCCGGGCTGCAACCGGGTGACCACGCCGTCGAGCCACAGCGCCGTGTCGCCGAACTGGGGCCGCCAGGGCGTGACCGTCTGCACCGCTATCGCGTTCCAGTCGGCGCGCGCGGGCACCGCGGCGACGGTCTCGAAGGTCTGCGCCACCTCGTCCTGACCGGGCACGCTCTGCACGCGGGTACCGGCCGGGATGGTGATGGACTCGACCGGCGCGCCCGGAGTGGCTTGCAGGGTGAAGGCGAGGTGCGTGCCCGCGGCCACGCCCGGTGCCGGTTGGTAGCCGATCAGCCGCGCCATCTCCAGCACCGACAGGCGCTCGGTGGCGGTGCGCAGGTAGTGCTCGTTGGCGATGCGCTCGGTGTAGAAGCCGAGCACCTCGAGGGAACTGGCCAGGGCGTCGCCGAGCGCGAGGGTCAGGTCGCTTTCCTCGCGGGAGGTGAGGGCCGCCAGCGCAGGGTAGTCGGCGCTCGACAGGCGCGCGCGTATCGACTCGAGGAAGTCGCCATGGCGGCCGATGCGGTAGGCGATAGCGCTGAGCCCCGGCGGGTTGTCGAGGCGCCGCGGCGTGGCGGCGTCGATGCCGGCGCAGCAGTGGCAATCGGGCGTCAGGGGTCGGACCGGGCTCATCACTTGCCTCCGTGCAGGTCGAGGCGCAGCACGCCGTGCTCGGGGAAATTCGGATCGTTGTCCAGCCGCGCGATTTCCAGCCGGCCGAGCGGCAGGAAACCATCGGCCAGCGGCTTGGGATCTTCCTGGCCCTGGCGGTGGAAACGTGTGACCTGCACCGAGGCCACGCCGGGCACCCGACGCGCGGCGGCATACAGCGGACTGAGGAACACGGTCTGCGCGAAGCTGAAATTGTCCGGATGGAACAGGCCGCGGGTACCGTCGGCCCGTGTATGGCTGCCGAGCACGTCGAGCAGTCCGCGACGCACATCGCTGCGGAAATAGCCCGCGTCGACGCAGACCAGCAGGTCGATCTCCAGCGAGACATGCAGCGGGTCGTTGATGCGCAGGTCGTGGCCGGCCATGCGGTAGTGGTCCAGATGGGCGATCGCCGTGGCGGCGAAGTCGGCATCGACGGGGTCGCCGCCTTCGCGGTCGACGGTGGCGAACAGCGTGTGCCAGCTACCCGTCCAGCGCAGGCCGGCGGCGGCGCGCTGGACGCCGTCGAGCCGTTCGGTGACCTCGGCGTAGTCGGCCGGGGTGACGGCACGCTCCTGGGTGCGGAAGGCATGAGGCGCGCGGCGGCGCATCTCGGTGGCGCTCTCGCGGGCCACTCCGCCGCGGGCGGGCAGCGGGTTGGTCACCCGTTCGATGCGACCCTCGAGGGTGACGGCATGGGCGATGCTGTCGGCCCCCACGTTCCCCTCCGGGCCGTTGCCGATGCGGTAGCGGGCCGTGACGGCGGTGCCGGCATTGGGGCGGCGGCCGTGCCGGTCGTCGCCGAAGCGCAGGCGGGTACTGCCGTCGTCCTCGCTTTCGAGGACGAAGTGGCGGTCCGTCGCGCGGCTGGCGAGCAGGTCGCGGCGGGGGCGCCAGTGGTCGTTGCTGATGCCCGACGCGCTTTCCAGGGTGATCGCCGGGAGTGCATCGGCGGTACGCCAGACGAAGGCGGCGCCGGCCGACGCCTCGGGGTCGAACCGCAGGCGTTCGCGGCGCTGCAGGCCATGTTCGAAGTGCGTCTTGAGCAGCGTGCCCTGATGGGTGACCGGTGCTTCGGCGAGCAGCGGGCGGAAGCGCGGCGGCAACGGTTCGGGTGCGACGCGCGCGCAGGCATCGCCGGTGGCGGCGGGAAACTGCAGGCGCGGCTCGGGCACGCTGCCCAGCGATTCGTCTGCGATGCTGCGGCCGTGATCGACCAGGATGTTGTTGCCCAGCGCGATGCTCACGTCGTCGATAAATGCACCGCCGTGGGCCTCGTCGGTCTCGCTCGACAGGCACAGCGGGAACGGCAGGGCGTCGTCCCGGTGCCAGCGGATGTCGGTGATCTCGGTGCCGTCGAGCGGATCGACCAGCGCCTCGGCGCCGTCGAAGGCGCGTACGGCGGTGAGCCGCACGGCGTGGCGATGCGTCGGGTCGGCATCCTCGGCCAGGCCGGTGAGCGACCCTATCGTCTCCTGGAAGATGAGTACGTCGCCGGGTGCCAAGTCGGGCCAGTGGCCGCGCAGGGTGGCGGCGGTGGCCCCGATCGGCAGGCAGCAGCGGGCATCGCCCCAGGTGTAGAAGGCGAAGTCGTTGTGCTCGAGGCGCAGCGTGGGCCGTGGCGAGGTCTCGTCTGGCAGCAGCGGCTCGAACACCAGCGGCGCGGCCCGCAGCGCGGTGCGCTCGTCGGGCGAGTCGGGCGCTACGCGCTGCGGTACGCCCGGCACGCGGGTGTAGCAGCGCAGGTCCTCGGGCAGCGCAAAGGGGCCGCCGCTGACCTCGACATGCAGCCAGGCGCGCGCATTGCAGCCTTCGTGCATGGCGTAGTCGACCAGCAAGGCGTGACGCCGCAGGCTGCTGCGCCGGCGCGCGGTGTGCAGGTAGGCTTCGGTGCCTATGGCGTCGAGCCGGTAGTGCTGCAGGTCACCGACATAGGCGATCAGCTCGGCCAGGGTCGTGGTCAGATCGGCGGGGCTGCGGTCGCGCCAGCCCGGCATCTGGCGGCTGAGACGGTCGATGATCAGACGACGCAGGCTGGCATAGTCCCGGGCGAGATAGGAGAGGTCCGGCACCGGCTTAGGGTCTTCCGGGCAGTCGAGGCGCGGGGCACAGTCGAAGGGGCTCGGGCATTCGACCTTGAAGGCGAAGTCGATGGCCGAGAGCCGTGGGTCGAAATCCGGCAGTGGCGCCGGGTTGCCGCTGCCCTGTTGCAGGTGCAGGCGATAGGTGGAGTGGTCGCCTTCGCTGTCGGTGCGCACCAGCAGGATCTGGTCGGCGTCCGGCAGGGCGGTGAAGAAGTCATGCTCGGCACCGGGGTCTAACGGAGGAGCGCTGGCGATGCCTACCCATTCGATGCCGACGCGGCGGATGCGCTCGCCGCCGGCGATGCGCAGGTGCTCCGCCGTGATGCCGGCCGGCACCGGCTTGAGCAGCCGGACCATCAGCGTGCGCTGGCGCGGGCTGCCCGCGGGAGCATCGAGGTCGAGCACCTCGAGCCAGTCGATGCCGTTGAGCCTGGGGTGGGCATCCACCGCCAGCCGGCGGTTTTCCTCGCAGCAGGTGTAGATCATGCGATGCCTCCCTGCGCGAAGGTCTCGCGCTGGCGGCTGTCGCTGCTGCGGATGCGATATTGCACGGTCACCGTCAGGCGCGCCTCGACGGCCTCGACGGCGACCGCCTCGATCTCGATCAGCTCACCCAGCCACTGCTGCAATGCGCCCTGCACCAGGACCTGGGTGGTGGCCGCCAGTTCCGGGCTGTTGGGGGCGAACACCAGTTCGCGCAACCCGCTGCCGAAGTCCGGTCGCATGACGCGCTCGCCCGGGGCGGTGAACAGCACCTGTTCGATCAGCCCACGGATCCACGCCGCGTGATCGTCCTCGCGGGTGCGACCGCGGCCGTCGAACTGGTAGGGGAAGTGGGCACGAAGGGTCATGGTCAGCTCCCGATGACACGGGTCTGGGCCGCCACGGGCGACAGCGGCGTGCCGTTGGGCGCGCACACCGCCTGGCTGTCCATCAGCACCAGCGGCTGGCCGTTCGACATCACCCGGGTGGCGGCCACCACCCACTGCCCCGTCACGCAGGGCGAAGGGCCGCCCGAGACATTGAACGGGCAGCCGGCGATCGCCCAGGGTGCGCTCATCACCGCCGTCGGCTGGCCATTGACCAGCACGCGCGGGTTGGGCGTGGTGGGGGTGGCGGTGCCGCCGTGGGCACACAGGACGCTTGCGCCGAGATGCAGGAGTGGGCCAGGCATATCAGGTCACCGTGAGTGCGCCGTTGTTGATGGTCACGGTCGGGCCGACCAGCGTGAGCGCCGCGCCCTTACCGTTCTGGATATAGATGCCGGTGTCGTTGACGATCAGGGTGGCGCCGGTGGCGCTCTTGAGCATGATCCCGCCGGTGGGGCCGGGCAGGTCGGAGATCGTCAGGCCGTTCTGCAGCGGCGTCTGGAAGGTGATGGCGGGGGTGCCCGGTGGCGAGGCCAGCGCCAGCGCCGGCACCTCGGCCGCGCTGCCCCAGAAGCAGCCGACCCAGACCGGGTAGTCCGGATTGCCCTGCTCGAACTCTACCCACACGCCCGAGCCGACCACCGGCAGCGCCACCATGCCGTTCTGCAGGCCAGCCAGCGGCACGCAGGGCATGGCCCAGCTGGTGGGCGTCAGCCCGGCCACGTCCGGCACCTGAATCTGCAGGCGGCCCTGCTGCAGCGGGTCGACGTTGTTGAGCACCAGGCCGCGATATTTTCCGTAGTAGTGTTCGGTCATGTCGGCACCGTCGGGGTGAGGGAAACGAGCCCGTTTCGGGTGAGGTTGAAGTTTTGCTTGAACTCGCCGCGCTTGAGGGTGCTGGTCACGCTCGAGACGTAGTACAGGCCGTCGTAGGCGACGCCCGCACCGCGCACCCCGACCAGTTTGCGCGCCTTGAGCAGGCGCCCGTAGCGCAGCACATCCAGGGTGCCGGTCCCGCTCACCGCGTCCTGCGATTTCTTCGCCTCGTTCAGGCCCGTGGAGAGGGCCTGCATGGGGTTCATCTTGGCGGTGTCCTTCAGCATCCGCAGGTTGGCGATGGGCGCCGGCAGGGCGCCGAGGGGTGGCTGCAGCGGATTCAGGTCCGGGATGGGAATCGGGATCGGCACCCGGGTAAGCGGATTCTGGATCAGCACCACCGGCAGCACGCCCTTGGTCGGATCGAAGCTGAAGTTCAGCGACTCGACGTTGGTGTGGGCGTCCATGTCGATGTTGAGCGCGGGCTGCGGCGGACCGACCTTGATCTCGGGGCCGAAGTAGGCAATGTTCGTCAGCGGCGCCTCGCCCGGCTCGATGTAGAACACATGGCCCACCTGCTCGGCCAGTTGTCGCAGATAGGCCAGGTCCGTGCCCTGCTGCGCCGGGATGCGCTCGATCGGGATCGGCACGTCCGGGAACAGCGCCGGGATGGGCAGGGGGATGATGCCGAAGGCGGCGTATTTGGCGCAGATCAGCGCCACACGAGCCTCGATCGGCATGGCCGGATAGGGCAGGCCGCTGAAGTCGAGCAGGTCCATCACCTTGGTGAGGTCCTCGCCGGTCACCGTAATGCTGCCCGGCTGGCCCTGCTGCCCGGCCTGCACCTCCACATTGGTCACCACGCCGTCGAACAGCGGCTGCGGCCGGCCGTTCAGGGTGACGATCAGCACCACGCGCAGCGGCGGCGTGCCCACGCTGGTGTTCTGGCCGACGGCGATCAGGAAGAGAGTATTCAGCTGCGACCTGCTGCTTATCTTGAAGCGCAGCTGAAAGCCGCTGGCCGCACCGGCGCTGCTGGTCACCGTGGCCTGCTCGAAGGCGTCGATCAGCAGCGCCGGCACGGGCACCGGCACGATCGGCCCCATCAGCAGGCTCAGGTGGATGGCGCTAGACATCCGTCCCTCCCGGCACGCCTTCGGGCAGCGTGATGCGCAGGCGCCGGCCAAGGGTCTCGATCAGCTCATCCGCGCGCATCACCCCGTTGCCGTCGCACAGGCGCCAGTATTGCTGCGGATCGCCGAGATAGGTCGCGGCGAGGTTGTCCGACCGGTCGCCCTCGGCCACGCGGTGGGTGTGCAGGGTGGCGAAATTCTCCGGTGGCGGGATGAAGCGCCGGCGCACATAGCTGACCAGCTCGCCGTCGGGCCGCGTCCATTGCGCGGTGTCCAGCCCGTGATAGCGGCTGTCCGGCGCGAAGGCCGGCGCGGTGAGGGCGTTGGCCTGCATGAAGGCCTTGAGCGGATCAGTCATGGGATGCCTCCGATACCCAGGGCCTCGAAGCCGACCGTGGCGGCCTTCGCGGCGAGTCGTTCGCGCGATTGCAGGTAGGCCATGAACAGGTTGCCGCCGCGGTGATCGAAGCCCAGGTCGTCGATCGACAGCACGCGCAGCCCCAGATTGACCTTGGCGCGGATCGGGTTCAGCGCCGGATCGAAGGCCTCCTCGGTGATCGAGAAGTCGGTCACGCGCACCGGCACGATGCGATTGACTCCCCACACGAACAGCACCAGCGCCGATTCCATGGGGGCGATCTCCAGCGTGCCCGCGGCGGCCAGCGCCTGGTTGGCCAGCAGGTCCGCCGCCGCGGGATTGATCAGCGATTCGAGCACCGCCAGCTGCGCCGCGATGCCGGACTCGACCACGGTCTTGTGCTGGCCCGGGAACTCGAGCTGATCGACCGCATCGATCTCCGCCTCGAGCTTGAGCGTCTCCACGGCGGGGCCCTTGAGCCGCAGGGCCTCGGCGCGCTCCGCGCCTTCGCCGAGGTGCTGGGCCTGCAACGTGCGGGTGAGGGTGTCCGGGTTGTACTGCAGCGCGATCACGCGCTGCACCTGCGCCGAGGCCGGATCGAGCAGCACCAGGCCGCCTTTGACGACGCGCGGGGAGTTGGGGAAGCCGGTCATCGGAACGGGATCTCCAGTTGAACGGCGGCGCGCACGCGGGTAGCGAGCCGGTTCGGGGCGCGTTCGAAGTCACCCATCTCAAAGATCCTCCGCCGAGCGAATGAGCCGGTCGGTAAAGTCGCGGCGTGGGCGGATCAGGCTGTTGGGGTCGTAGCCTAGCCGGATGATCTCGCGTAGCCGATGCATTTCGCCGCGTACCCGGCCGATACTCAGTCCCTCCCCTTCCAACCGGGTCAGGACATCCAGCGCCCGATTGGCTTCCATCTCGTATACCCCCAGGTGTTCGAAGAGGAAAGCGAGATCCTCGCGTAGCACGGGACCCTCTTCCGCCCCCAGCGGATCGAGACGGTCCGGCGTGTCGCGAGTGGGCGCGTTTTCATTGATGCGTGTCCCGTCGGGGCGGACGCTGACGATGTTGGTGTAGCGGTCCACCAGCCCCAACAGGTGCAGCAGCTCATGGCCAAGCACTCCCCCCATGGTGATGTGACGTGGGGGAATGCTCATCACACCGCCGTCGCAGGTGGCATCTGTCGCCGATGTCGGCACGCCAGAATCGTTCTGCGGCAGGTTGCAGCCGGGATACTCGATGGGCGCGCTATCGGTGGGGCGTACGGTGATCAGCCAATAGCGATGGTCGCGAGGCGCGTCGTGAGCGACCGGGGTGTTCTGGGCAATCACCTGCATGCGCCGTCCGCTGAAGACGTCGCTGTTCAGCGGCTGGTTCCAGACCAGGTCAAGCCCTTGCTGGAGGGCCGAGGTCAGCTCGGTGTAACGGTCCGACATGGCCGGGTCTTCGAAACGGATATGGAAACGCACCGTGAAGGTCACGGCATCTTCGCTCACGTCGATGGTGAGCGGTTGGCGATTGAGTCCTGCCATGAGGTCACGTTCGCTCTCTTCGCGCGAACCGGGGGCAACACCTTCGACGAGATCGGCGCCGCTGTCGGCCGCGGCGCGATCGAGTGCCGTGCGTTCCGCGAGACGCTGATCGCGTTCACGGCGGATGCGCAGGCGGCGCGCCTCGCGTGCCTGCCACTGCGCTTCGTACTGTTCGAGCAGTGCCAGGCGACGGCGCGCTCGCTCGACGATCATGCGGTCATGGGGGGAATTCTGATGCTGTATACCGGTGCCAGCCCGGCGTACGCTGACTGGCTCTCCTCGCCTGGCGTGCTCGGCCGCCCCTTCGGCCTCTCGTTCCGCCGTCATGTCGCCCACCTTTCCGTCAGGGATCCGTTGCTGGGCGACATGAGCCAGCTCGTGTGCCAACAGGTGGCGTCCCTTGGTCGTGTCCGGCGCGTAACGCCCGGCGGCAAAGTGGATATCGTTGCCTTGCGCGAAGGCGGCGGCACCACGTTGTGCCGCCTGTGCCGCAGCCGTTGCATCCGCATGGACACGAACATTGGCGAAATCGATGCCGAAAGCGTGCTCCATTGGCCCACGCACCGAGGGGGTCAGCGGCGCCGACGATGGCACCATCGTCGAGCCCGGTCGGGGTGCCTGACACTGCGGACATACGCCACAGCCCAGGCAGGCAGGTGCAGTGGTCGGTGATGGCCGTGTGGCACGCAGATAGGCAGGCTTCATCTCACAGCTCCCTCGCGGAATCGCGAAGTCGGTCGTTGAAGTCGCGCCGGATCACGCCGGGTGGCAGCGAGGGACTGACCGCCGGGTGTGGTCCGGGGCACACCCAATCGCTGGGGGGAATGGGACGAGTGCCTGGGAAGCGGGGCGTGCCCCAATGACTGTCACCGGGCTGGGGCGCGCGGAAATAGTGGGGCCCATTGGCTGGTGCGATTTCCGTGAAGTCGTCGCTGCTACGGTGGCCGACGATAGTTTCATTGGCACTGCCCTGGGTACCGGGATAGCGCTGCCTGACATAGGCTTCGACGGCGGACGTGTCGACGGTCTGGGCGCCGCTCTGTGGGTCGGTGGACCGGAGAGTGTTGCCGTAGCCGGGCAGGCCACGATCGATGGCCCACTGTTCGGTATAGATGTAGGCGTCGCGCTCGCGCTGGAAACGACTGCCGGGTGGCTGATTCTGATGACGCACTTCGTGCACGATGATGCGTGCCGCCTGAGCACAGCTGCGTCCAGAGAGGATCTTTACTTCGGGAGGCGTGGCATTAGGATCGGCGGCGCCGGATGGCGAGCGGGTGTCCGCGATGCTCCAGTTGCCGCCCTGATACTCCCACTTGTCCACTTCGATGCGGTTCACTGCCTCGACATCGAAGCGGGTAAGATCGTCGACGACTTGCCGATCTTCCGAGCACAGGATGCCCAGGACACAGGGAAGCGACCACTCCACCCCCAGGCCGGGAAAGCGGACGTTGTTGGCACATTGCGTCGGCACCTCGTCGCCGAAGGGGGTCGCTTCGCCTTGCGGTTCGATGGTGCCACTTGCCAGTGCGCCTTCCCCGCCCCGGAAGCGACGCGTGAAGAAGTCGCTCAGGCAGGCTTGCTCGCTGCCCTGGAAGGCCCGGTTGAGGGCATCCACGGTGATGCCGCCGGTACCGAAGATGTAACTCAATTCGTAGTTGTATGAGCGTTCCAGCAGTTCCAGAATGGCGCGTTCATCATCGTTGCCGGTAAAACCACTGAGCATCTCCTCGATGAGCAGGGCCTTGAGATCCTGGGTGAGAACATAGGGGCTGTCGCCCTTGTGCCACGCCTTGACGATTGCGCGAGCCTTGTTGTCGCTGTCGGTAAAGTCTTCGATCTGGTGGGTGCGACGCAAGCGACTCAGGTAGTCCTGCAGCGTCTGTTCATCGAAATCATCGCCTGCGAAGAGACCCGCGATCTCCTGAAAGATATTGCGCCGGCGCAGAGGGAGGGAGTGGGCTGCTTGCGTTCCCGCGTTGCCTTGCTGCACGACGTGGGCCAGCTCATGGGCGATCAGTTCGCGCCCGGCGTGACTGTCCGGCGCATACTGGCCGTGATCGAAGGCGATGTGCCGACCGACGGCATAGGCATGGGCCTTGACGTCGCTTGCCGATTGGGCCGCCGTGGCGTCGCGATGCACCCGAACCTTGCCGAAGTCGTGGCCGAAGCGCGGCTCGAAGAAGGCGCGAGCCGAGCGCGTCAGTGGCTCACCGGAGGTCTGCAGGGTACGTTGCACGCTAGCCGGTGCCTCGGCCTGGTGTCCGGCTTGTGCACGGTTGCTGCGACGGGTGAGGGTGGGCAGCGAGCCGCTGGCTTTCACATCGGCATGCCCCATGCGCATCACCTGCGCCGCGGCGCGGTCGGCTTCGTGCTCGAGCGGATCGTCGCTGGCGCCGATCGTCAATTTGGTCTGTACCCCGAGTGCCTTGTCTCGCTGGCACTCCTCGCACTCGCCGGTGAGGCCCGAGGCGGCATTGCCGCAGGCGCACTTACGCTGAAGAATGCCTGTCGTGGTGTCGGCTGTATTGGCCGTGGGGCGAAGCAGGGCCTGATGCGTCATGATCGTGTCCCCCCGACGATGCCACCGGCGATGGCCTGGCCGAGGGCACGGCCGCCACTGGCGGGCGCTGATTGGACGGTCCCGGCCTTGAGCCGATATCTGTCGCCGCCCTCGATCAGTGTGCTGGCGGCGCCCGGCTCGGCCAACAGGCGCTGCAGCTCGGCCTGAACGCCGGCGGCGACGGCGGCCGCATCGCTACGGTCGATGCCGCGCAGCACCAGCTTGTCGATATGAATCACCAGGCGCGTCATGACCACCCCCGGGTTTCGGCGTCCGAGGGGGCCCTTTCGCGTTTGGCGGCCTCGAGATGGGCGGCGCGCCGCAGGTGGGCCATGGTCACCGGCGTGCCGGCTTCGGCGGCGAGAAAAGCGGCGCCGAGCGCGATATTACGGATAGTGCCACCGGCCACGTTGAGGCGGGCCAGCTTGACGGGGTCGAGTTCGCCCAGCGGCGTGCCGGCGGGGAAGATGCCGCGCCAGATCGCCTCGCGTTGTGCCGCATCCGGGAACGGGAAGTGCACCACGAAGCGCAGGCGGCGCTGGAAGGCGCTGTCGAGGGCGGCCTTGTGATTGGTGGTGAGGATGGCCAGGCCGCGGTAGGCCTCCATGCGCTGGAGCAGGTAGCTCACCTCGATGTTGGCGTAGCGGTCGTGACTGTCCTTGACCTCGCTGCGCTTGCCGAACAGCGCATCGGCCTCGTCGAACAGCAGGATGGCGCCGATGTCCTCGGCGGCGTCGAACACCCTGCGTAGGTTCTTTTCCGTCTCGCCGATATACTTGCTGACCACGGCGGACAGGTCGATGCGATAGAGCGCCAGGCCAAGCGTATTGGCCAGCACCTCGGCGGCGAGCGTCTTGCCGGTGCCGCTCTCGCCGGTGAACAGCGTGCTGATGCCGAGCCCGCGTGCGCTCTTGCCGGCGAACCCCCAATCGTGATGCACGGTGATGCGGTAGCGCGTGTGCACGGCGATCTGTTCCAGGCCGCGGCGCTGGGCGTCGGGCAGCACGAGGTCGTCCCAGGTGGCGCGCGCATCGATGGGCTGGGCCAGTTCGCTCAGCCCGCCGCCATCGCCACGGCATAGCCGGTGCAGGGTGGCGCGGTCGCCGGCGATATCCTCGCCGTCGAGCTGCGCGGCGGCGTGGGCGATGCGACGCGCCGTGAGTCGGTACTGGCTGGCGAGGCCATCGAGTGCGTCGCTCAGCGGTCCCGCTTTTTCACCCAGCGCGGTGTGCCAGAGCCGGCGCTGCTCCGGGGCATCGGCCTTGTCGACCGCGAAGCGCAGGCGGTCGCCGTCCAGCCGTGGCGCATCGTGGCCGGCGACGATAACCAGGCCGTCCACCTGCTCGGCGAAGCGCACCAGCCCGGTGTCGGCATCGGCGTCGTCTTGGCGGATCAGCAGCCCGCTACCGAGCAGGGCAGCTTCGCGCTGCCATAGCGCGGCCAGTGAGGCCTGTTCATGCGCCGCACTGGGGATGTCGGCGGCGCGCAATTGAAACAGCGAGACCCCAAGCGCCTCGGCCAGGGTGGCGGCGACATCGCGTTGGCCGCCAGCATCGTCGCCCGTGAGCATCACCACCGGCAGCCGACCCCGATGCGCCTGTAGTCGCGCCGCGGCGTCGGTGGCGATGCTGCGATGGGCCGCGACCATCAGGCCGGCCGGCGGCACGGCCGTGAACATCGGGAGCAGGCGATGATCGAGATAGTTCAGCCCGCCGATGAAATGCAGCACGCGCTCGTCGAGGGACAGGCGCCCGGCGGTGAGGCCGGCCCGGTCGTCGACCTCGATCAGCCGCCAGCGGCGCAGTGCTTCGACGGGGGCGATGGCGCTCCAGTGTGCTTCGGGCAGGGCGGCGAGGGCGAGGCCGAAGGTGGCCCAGGGACATTGCGGCCGGCCCAGGGCGTCGCCGCACAGGGCGGCGAGCCGTGCGTCCATCTCCACCCCGGCGGCGAGCAGCAGCACATCGCGCTCGAACGCGCTCAGCTCGAACAGCCGAGCGAGGGTGTCGATGGCCGCGGGCGCCGGCAGGCGCCGGCGCAGGGTCTCGACCTCCGTCTGTGCCGGTGCCACTTCACCGATGCCGAGCAGCGCACGCAGCCGCGCGAACTCGGCCACCAGCAGTTGCTGATTGGCAACGGTCCAGTCGAGATCGAAGGGCGCATTCATGTGATCGTGACCCGGTGATCGAAGAAGGTCGGCGGCGTGGTGCTGCGATCCACCTCCGGGCTGTCGATGCCATCGATGCGCAGGCGCGCGAGTGGGGCGCCGGCGGCGGCATTTTCCACGATGAACTCGAGCGTGGCGGTGGGGGCCACGAAGCTCTCGGGCATGATCTCGTGCTGTCCCAGCAGCAGCGATGCCGTCTGGCCGGGGTGCAGCGTGGGCGTGAAGTCGATCGTGATATGGGCATCGCCACTGCCGTCACGCGCCACCGCCTGCGGCAGGTTGGTGATGTTGGGCGCGACGATGCAGGCGAGGCGATTGGTCTGGCGGGCCTCGACCTCGTCCGGACGCACCAGCCGGGCGGTCACGTCGTAGACCCCGACCGGGAAATCGTCCGCCCGCGCGGCGGGAATGACGAACTCCATCTGCTCGGCCGAACTCGGGCCGCTGGCGGGCAGCAGCTCTTCGACGCTCGCGCGCTCGTTGCGCAGGGCCACCTCCCGCGAGCCGCCATCGAGGTGGTGCCCCTCGAGGGTGACCGTCTCGCCCAGCCGCACCACGGGCTGGTTGTCGGCAGGGACGACGGCCTCGATCGTCGGCAGTGGCGGAATCAGGCTCGGGGTCACCACCACGCCGCGCTCGCGGCCCGACAGCGGATCGACCTCACCACGCGTGAGGACCGGCAGGGTGGGACGCGTGGCTCGGCTCGCCGCGATCAGCACCACCGACACCTGATAGGCCGCGGTGGGGCGGTAGTTGGACTGGGTGGCGGTCCACAGCTTGGACATCTCCTCCGGGTTGAGAAACTGCGGGGTGATGCGCAATTGCTCCACCTGGTCGGCCAGGCCGCAGTCGGCCAGCGCACGCAGTGCCGGCGGCAGATCCAACCCCACGTCGGGCGAGGGGGTGAGGGCGGTTCGGATCATGGCGCGCGTGATCACCGGGAATTCGTGCATCAGCTGCATGGCGTAGCCGAGCAGGATCTCCGCGTGCAGGTCGCCGCCGCTGTAGGCGGAGATCAGGTAATGCAGGTCGAGGGCCAGCGGTGGGTTGGTGAGCCGCTGGCGACCGGCGGCGTCGTGGGCGGGTAGGTCTTCGTTGCGCCAGCCGGTGTTGGGGGTGACCCGGTAGAGGAACAGGTTGAGCTGGCTCGATTCCGTGCCGTCGACGGGAACGACACGATCGGGCGGCAGCACGCTGACCGCGACGGTGCTGCCGAGTACGCCGCTGACGTTGTGGTTGACCAGCCCGTCGTTGAGCCGGTCGCGCAGCACGGCGGTGACGCCGGCGATGGCCAGGGCATTGCTCATGGTCGGCTCCCCCGGCGCCTGGCCAGATATTCATCCAGTGACATGGGGGGCTGCCCGCGCTTCGAGGGTCGCTTGGTCGGGGCTGGTTCCTGCACCGTCGTCACCTCGATGCGGCCGATATGCACGTGCACCTCGGCCGGGCTGCCGGCGACGACGGGGGGCATGGCCATGGCGGTCGACCGCGGGGGGAGCTGCGATGTGACGAGCGGCGGCAGCAGGGCCTCGGGCGGTGGGGATGGCGCTTGCCACTCGGGCTCGGGTGGGTACGGTGTGTCGAATGCCGATGTGGCCATCACACTCGGTGCCTTCGAGGTTGGCGTATTCGCCGCCTCGACTCGGCTCGCGACGCTGACCGGCTCGATGCGTGCGATCCATGAATCGGGCGTCTCATTCGGCCCTTTTGTTGTGGTGTGCACCGCGCCGGGCGCCTCTTTCGGCTGGATCGGCGATGCCTGGCGGGGTGCTGGCGTCCCGGCATCGGTCGGTGCCGGGTCGTTTATGTCACTTCTGTCGACTGGCGGTACTTCCCCGATCAGCGGCGCCGGTAGGGTATCGAGCGACGTTGCCCCCGGTGCCGTCGTGCCGACGATGGTCGGTGCCTCGACCGTGGCGTTGGTCGGGGGCGGCGTACCCGGCTCGCTCAGCGCGTGCCGTGCCGGCGCTGCGGCCATTGTCGCTGCGCTCGACACTTCCTCGGGCAACAGTTCGGGGGCGGCATGGTAGGGCAGGCGCGCCGGGGCGTGGACCCTGGGCAAGGCATGGCCGGTGGCCTGCCGGGCGAGGCGTCGCAACAGGCCACTCATGGCTGCACCCTCGCCAGGTAGGCGGCGCGGCGGGTCTCGCTCAGTGCGAGAATGACGGGCTCGGTCCAGCCATAGGCCTGCGCCAGGGCATGGATGTCATCGAGCAGGCGCCGGGCCTGGCTGTCGATTTCTTCCCACAGGTAGCCGGCGATATCGAAGCTTGCGTCGTCGTCGTGACCGCAGGCCGGGCAGCGCATGGCGAGCGACAGGTCGGCCCAGGGATCGGCCGCGTCCATGGCGACGTCGACGGCATCAAGCAGTTCGGCAAGGGCCGGCTCGTCCCGCGGCAGCGCGTCGGCCGCCACGGCGCACTCGAGCAGCAGCCGCCGGGCGGCCGCCTGCTCGTCATCGCATTCCGTCAGGCGGGCGAGGTGCCGACTGGTGGGGCGCTGGAAGCGGTGCCCCCGGACCTCGAGCGTATCCGAACCGTCGGTGGGGGGTGAGGGCCATTGGCTCGCGTCGATCTCGAATTCCATCCGCTCGCCGCATGCCGGGCAGTCGAGCCATGCCTCCAGTCGGGTGCCGAAGCACGCCTGGCGCCATCGCAGCAGGGCGGCATTGCGGGCGCCGAGCGGGGCATCGGCCAACTGTCCCGACGGCAGGTCCGGGTCGGCCAGCGCGTAGAGCAGCAGCGCGCGGTCGATGGGATGGCGCCGCAGGCCGTGCTCCCAGACGGAGAGGACACGCTGCGCAGTCAGGGCGACCATGGTCGTCAGGCCGGCTCGGTGAAGCTTGGTTCGGACGGTTCGGTGACGTCGACGTCGCGCTCCCACCCCTCGTTCTCGAGCTTGAGGGTCTGGATGGCGACGGCGTTGGCGTTGGCGTCGAGATCGGGCAGCGCCTGGTATTCCGACACCCAGCAGCGGTAGACCTTGTAGGCAAGCGCGAGCTGGCCGGCCTCGTTGTACACTTCGATGATGATGTCCTTGCGGAAATCCTGCAGCGAAACCTCCGCCCCCAGCCCAGCGCCGAAGTTCCACACCTTGTTGGCCCATTGCTCGAATTCGACGTCATGGGTAACGCCGCGCTCCAGGGTGATGGCCTCGTACTTGGTGCGGCCGGGCGACTTGCGCGAGGTCGACGGGTCGCCGCCTTCGCGATGCTCGACCAGCTCGGTGCTGCGCTTGAGCGCGCCGACCTTGCTGACGCCCGCCACATAGCGGCCATCCCACTTCACGCGGAATTTGAAGTTCTTGTACGGATCGAAGCGCTGTGCGTTGACGCTGAACTGTGCCATGGGAGTGTCTCCTTACACCTCGAGTTGACCGGCCATTTGCTGGAGCTTGATGACCACGAACTCGGCCGGCTTGAGCGGTGCGAAGCCGACCAGAATGTTCACGATGCCGCGGTCGATATCGTTCTGGGTGGTGGTCTCGCGGTCGCACTTGACGAAGTAGGCGTCGCGCGGGCTCGCGCCCTGGAAGGCGCCCTGGCGGAACAGGTTCTGCATGAAGGCGCCGATATTGAGGCGGATCTGCGCCCAGAGCGGCTCGTCGTTAGGCTCGAACACCACCCACTGGGTGCCGCGGAACAGGCTCTCTTCGAGGAACAGCGCCAGCCGGCGCACCGGGATGTATTTCCATTCCGAGGCCAGCAGGTCGGCCCCGGCGAGGGTACGCGAGCCCCATACCAGGTGCCCGGCGACGGGGAAGCTGCGCAGGCAATTGAGGCCGACCGGGTTGAGCACACCGTTCTGCCGGTCGGTCATGGTGTAGGTGAAGCCCTGGATGCCGGAGAACGACGCCGCCAGCCCGGCCGGGGCCTTCCACACCCCGCGCTGGCCATCGGTGCGGGCGATGATGCCGGCCACTGCGCCGCAGGGGGCGAAGTCGGCGAGCCGGTTCTCGTGGAGCGGGTCGGGCATGCGCAGGCGCGGGAAGTACGCCATGGCGTTGATCGCCGTATCGTTGCCGATGGTGGCGCGCAGGCCATTGACGCCGGTCTCGGCATCGGCGATCGCGGTGTCGGGATTGGCGGTCCATGCCGCCGGAGCATCGACGATCAGCACCGCGCGACGCTCCTGGCAGTAGCTGGCCGCCGCGGCCCAGGTGGCATCGGCGACATCGACGGCGGGGGCTAGCGGCGGGATACACAGCAGGTTGAACAGGTCGGCCGCCTCGAGGGCGAAGAGGCCGGTGCGGGCATCGCGATCGCCGGTGATCTGGCCGTCGGTGATCTCGCTGCCGTCGCTACCCAACGTGGCCGGGGCTATCACCGCACCGTCGGCGTCGGTCACCGCCACGGTGGCGTCGCTGGGGCTCTCGTCGTCCGGGGCTGAGCTACGCACACTGACCAGCGACGACTGCTCGTTGAGAATGGTATCGACGAAGCGTGGGCTCAACGGGTCGACCGAGACGTTGCGGAACTGCTCGGAGCCGGCCACCGTGGTCCCGCCCGGGCGGTCCAGCGCCTCGATGAGCAGGTTGAACAGCAGGTCGTCGTCGGTGTCGCGCGTCTCGTGATCGACCGTCGCGCGCAGCGCATTCCCCCACAGACCGGGACTGGCCGCCTCGAGCACCAGAGTGCCTGAGCTGGTGGGCAGTGTGAGGGTGGCCGTACTGTCGGCGATGTTGCCATTGAACACCCGCACGATCAGCGCATCGCTGCCGCCGTGCTGAAAGAACTGGTTGACGGCATGACTCATCGTGCTGGGTTGCCACAGCCCACCGAACAGGCGCGAGTACTCGGCGAAACTCTGCACCCGTACCGAGGCATTGACCGGGCCGCGCGGCGCGCGCCCGACGAAGGCCGTGATAGAGGTGGCAACCCCGGTGATGGTTCGAACGCCGCTAGGGATTTCTTCAATATAAACGCCGGGATACGTCAAGGAAGCTGGCATGACGCGGTTCCTCTTTCAGGAAGTTGACCGGCGCTGTACACACGACTACCCCCGCGCCGTAGTTCGAAAACACGGTGCTGCGCTTACAGTGGGATGCATGATTCAAGCTAGTAAGCGAGGGATGAGAATTCCAGCAATTATTTACCGAAAGAATATTTATGTGATGGTTTGTCTGGTTTAAGAGACATGTGGTTAATTTTAGTAAAGACGAACTTGTTATAAAGAAATCGTGTGAGTGTAATAAGACAAGAGCAGGAGGCCGCAACCCGTCAGGCTACGGCCGGGAGTAGTGATCCCCGCACGCTAGTAGTGTGGCGGCACCTCATCCCCTGGCCGAGGCGTCTCCGCATCGGCGTCCTGCAGCGCCCGCTGCTGGTCGCGCAGCTTCTCCTGCATCAGCGCATTGATCCGCTCGAGCTGCGAGAGGCGCTTCTCCTGCACGGTCACCGCCTCGTCGAGGGTGTCGAGCCAGTGCTCCTGGTAGGCGATGCGGCTCTCCAGGGCGTCCAGGCGCCGGGCCAGGTCAGCGGGCGCACGCTCTCCGCCCGTGATAGAATTCTCGCGCTGTGTGTCGCCGTTCATCGTGGCACCTTCATGATGGTTCATTCCTTCCTTTCACCCCTACAAGAGAGTCTCTCAGTTCCATGAATCGAAAGGTCGTGCTTCGTTGTAGTTTCATCAGTCTTCTGCTGGCCGCGCCGGCCCCCCTGCTGATCGCACTGTTCGTTCACCTCACCGGTGGCGTGCTGTCACGGGAACTGTTCGCCAGTCTCGAGGTAGGCGGTGTGGCAGTGGTCTATTTCGCCGCCGCTGCCGCCGTCTTCCTGTTGCTGCTGGTGGCCACCCTGGCGGTCAATGCCCTCACCCCGCAGCTGGTCAACCTGGCCGAGGTCGAGGACGACGACCGCGAGGTCGGCGAGGTCAAGTGGTTCAACGTCAACAAGGGCTACGGCTTCATCACCCGTGACGACGGCGAGGATGTCTTCGTGCACTTCCGGGCCATTCGCGGCCGTGGCCATCGTACCCTGGCCGAGGGCCAGAAGGTGCGTTATCACGTGATCGAGAACGAGCGTGGGTTGCAGGCGGATGACGTCACCGTCATCACCTAGGCAAGGTGGCCCTGCCTCTAATGACATCGCCCCGCACCTGCGGGGCGATGTCGTTTCGGGGGCTACTGGCCGGAGTCGGGCCAGTCGATCTCCAGCTCGCTGCCGTCGGGCAGTACCTGAAGGAAGCGGTCCGGATCGTCGCCGGGCTGCCAGCCGCCCAGCGAGCAGCGCACCTCGCAGCCGAGCCGGGTCGCCGCGGCGCGGGCGCAGGCCTGGTCGCTCTCCCACGGGGTGTCGGGGCTGTCGAGCCAGAGACTCGCGAAACCGTCGGCGGCCTTTTCCACCAGCAGCACCGGGATCTCCCGGCCACCGAGCCGGCCCCGGGTGCGCCACTTGTGCTTGCCGGCGGGGGCGAGGGGCTCGGCATCCAGCGCCTCGCCCAGCCAGGCGCTCAGGGCATCCAGCGGGGCCGTCGACAGGTAGATCTCGATATCCGGATAGCGTTGCATGGGCGTCCTCAGGGCTGGGCGGTGCCGTTGACGAAGAGCCTGGCGAGGATGGCCTCGTAGACCCGGCTGAGATCCTCGAGATCCGCGGCGCGCACGCGCTCGTTGACCTTGTGGATGGTGGCGTTGAGCGGGCCGAGTTCGACCACCTGGCTCCCCAGGGTGGCGATGAAGCGGCCATCCGAGGTGCCCCCCGAGGTCGACAACTCGGGACGATAGCCCATCACCTCTTCCACCCCGGCCACGGCGGCATCGACCAGCTCGCCCTCGGCGGTGAGGAAGGGCTCGCCGTTGAGCGTCCAGTCGAGCTGGTACTCGAGGCCGTGGGCGTCGAGCAGCGCCTCGGTGCGGACTCGCAGCTGCTCGTGGGTCACCTCGGTGGAGAAGCGGAAGTTGAAGACCACCTCCACGTCGCCGGGGATCACGTTGGTGGCCCCGGTGCCGGCACGGACGTTGGAGATCTGGAAGCTGGTGGCCGGGAAGAAGGCGTTGCCCGCATCCCAGTGCTCGCGGGCCAGGGCGTCGAGTGCCGGCAGCGCCTGGTGGATGGGGTTGCGCGCCAGGTGGGGGTAGGCCACATGGCCCTGCACGCCCTTGATGTGCAGCACGCCGCCGAGCGAGCCGCGCCGGCCGTTCTTGATCGCGTCGCCCAGCCGCGCGGTGGAGGAGGGCTCGCCGACGATGCAGTAGTCGAGCCGTTCGTGGGCCTCGCGCAGGTGCTCGACCACCGCCCGGGTGCCATCCACCGCCGGGCCCTCCTCGTCGGAGGTGATCAAAAAGCCGAGCTTGCCGTGGTGATCCGGGTGGGCGGTGACGAAGCGCTCCACCGCAGTGAGCATGGCCGCCAGGCTGCCCTTCATGTCGGCGGCGCCTCTCCCCCTGAGCATTCCCTCATCGTCGATACAGGGCTCGAAGGGCGGATGATCCCAGTGCAGGTGGGGGCCGCTGGGTACCACGTCGGTGTGCCCGGCGAAGGCCAGCATCGGCCCGTGGTGGCCGCGGGTCGCCCAGAAGTTCTCCACGTCACCGAAGGGCAGGCGCTCGACGTGGAAGCCGAGCCGCTCGAGCCGCTCGATCATCAGCGCCTGGCAGCCCAGGTCGTCGGGGGTGACCGAGGGGCGTCGGATCAGCTCGAAGGCAAGCTGGAGGGTCGGGGAGAGGGCCTCAGTCGTTGGCATGCAGTGCCTCGTTGAGCGCGATGGCACTCTTGTTGGTCAGGCATTCGATGCGGCCGTTGCGCGAGTTGCGGCGCAGCAGCAGGTCGTCCTGGCCGGCGAGCTCGCGGGCGGCCACGGTCTTGACTTCCTGGCCCTGGTCGTCGAGCAGGGCTACCTTGGCGCCGGCGGTGATGTAGAGGCCCGCCTCCACGGTGCAGCGGTCGCCGAGCGGGATGCCGATGCCGGCGTTGGCCCCGATCAGGCAGCCCTCGCCGACCTTGATGACGATGTTGCCGCCGCCGGAGAGGGTGCCCATGGTGGAGCAGCCGCCCCCCAGGTCGGAGCCCTTGCCGACCATCACGCCGGCGGAGATGCGGCCCTCGATCATGCCCGGGCCCTCGGTGCCGGCATTGAAGTTGACGAAGCCCTCGTGCATCACGGTGGTGCCCTCGCCCAGGTGGGCGCCCAGGCGTACCCGGGCGGTGTCGGCGATGCGCACGCCGCTCGGCACCACGTAGTCGGTCATCTTGGGGAACTTGTCGACGCAGTCCACCGAGATCGAACGGCCCTCGAGGCGCGCGCGCAGGCGGCGGGCCGGCAGCTCCTCGATGTCGATGGGGCCCTCGCTGGTCCAGGCGACGTTGCGCAGCAGGCCGAACATGCCGGTGAGGTCCAGGCCGTGGGGCTTGACCAGGCGGTGGGAGAGCAGGTGCAGCTTGAGATAGGCCTCCGGCACGCTCTGGGGCGGCAGGTCGTTCTCCAGGAACATGGCCACCAGCGGCCGCCGGCTTGCCGCCAGGGACTCGGCAAGCTCGGCCTGTTCGGGCTGGCCGGCGCTCCTGAGGGCCGCGGCCAGGTCGCCGCACTGCTCGGGCAGGAAGCTGACGGCGGCATTGCCGGCCGGGGCATCCAGCACCTGGCCGGCGGCCTCGACCAGGCCGGTGTCGGGATGGAGCAGCGGCGCCGGGTAATAGATCTCCAGCCAGTCGCCCTGGGTGTTCTGGGTGCCGATTCCGAGTGCAAAGCTCAGCATGGGGGTGTCCTCGTCAAGGTGGGAAGGCTCGTCGGAGCGGAAACGCTCGTCACATGGGGGATAGGTCGTCGTAGTCGCCGTCGCGGTAGCCGACGCGAATCTCGTCGCCGGTATCGAGCAGCGGGCGCTTGAGCAGCGTCGGGTGCGCCATCATCAGCTCGCGGGCCTTGTTGGCGTCGATGCCGGCCTTGTCGGCCTCGTCCAGGTTGCGCCAGGTGGTGCTGCGCTTGTTGAGCAGCGTCATCACCGGCACCCTTTCGAGGAGGTGCTCGAGCAGGGCCGCGGAGAGGCCGTCCTCGCGCAGGTCGTGGAGCCGGTAGGGAATGCCCTTGGCGTCCAGCGCCTGGCGAGCGCGGCGGCAGGTGTCGCAGGTGTTGATCACGTAAAGGATTGGCATCAGGCGCTCCTCTCGATGAAACGGCGGATGCGTCGGGCGGCCTCGACCGTGGCCTCTCGCTCGGCCACCAGCGCCAGGCGCAGTCGCCCGGCGCCGGGATTGCGACCGCTGCCGCCGCGACCCATATACGAACCGGGCAGTACGCTGACATGTTCCTCGGCGTAGAGCGCCCGGGTGAAGGCCTCGTCGCCGCCGCCCGGCACCGCCGGCCAGAGGTAGAAGCTCGCCTCGGGGGCGGGGAAGTCCAGCACCGGGGCCAGGAGCTCGGTCACGGCGGCGAACTTCTCGCGATAGGCCTCACGGTTGGTGCGCACATGGGCCTCGTCGTTCCAGGCGGTGATCGAGGCCTGCTGCACGGGCAGCGACATGGCGCAGCCGTGGTAGGTGCGGTAGCGCCTGAAGGGGGCGATCAGCTCGGCACTGCCTGCCACGAAGCCGGAGCGCAGCCCCGGCAGGTTGGAGCGCTTGGAGAGCGAGTGGAACACCAGGCAGCGACGGTAGTCGTGGCGGCCCAGCCGGGCACAGGCCTCGAGCAGGCCCGGCGGCGGCGCAGCCTCGTCGAGGTAGAGCTCCGAGTAGCACTCGTCGGAGGCGATCAGGAAATCGTGCTCATCGGCCAGCGCGATCAGGCGCTCGAAGTCGGCCAGCGGGGTCACCGCCCCGGTGGGGTTGCCCGGCGAGCAGAGGAACACCAGTTGGACGTCGCGCCAGGTCTCGGCGGGCACGCTGTCGAAGTCGGGGCGAAAGCCGGTCTCGGCGCGGCAGTCCAGGTAGAGCGGCTCGCCGCCGGCGAGCAGCGTGGCCCCCTCGTAGATCTGATAGAAGGGGTTGGGCACCACCACCCGGGCCGGCCGGGTGCGGTCGAGTGCCGCCTGGACGAAGGCAAAGATCGCCTCCCGGGTGCCGTTGACCGGCAGCACCTGGGTCGCCGGGTCGAGGCCCGCGAGGCCGAAGCGCCGGGTCGCCCAGTCGGCGATGGCGCCGCGCAGTTCGGCCATGCCGGCGGTGGCCGGGTAGCGGGCCATCTCGTGGCGGTGGGCGACCAGCGTCTCCAGGGCCGCGGCGAAGGGGGCATGCTGCGGCTCGCCGATGGTCAGCGGGATATGGGCCAGCCCCTCGGGCGGGGTCACGCCGGCCTTGAGGGCGGCGAGCCGCTCGAAGGGGTAGGGCTTGAGGGCGTCGAGATCCGGGTTCATGGGTGTCCAGGTGCGCCGCTCCGGCCGTGGCCTCGGGCGTCGTTGTCGTGGTCGGAAGGGGCTCGATTATAGGGAAGGCGCCGGATGGCCTCAAACGGGCTCAACCCGACACGTCCAGCACCTCGATCAGCCGCGCGCGCAGGCGGGCCTGGCGCTCCGGATCGGTGAGGGGGGCGCCGGCCTTGTCGGTGATGAAGAAGACGTCCTCGACCCGTTCGCCCAGGGTGGCGATCTTGGCCGCCGAGAGCGCGATGTCCTGCTCCATGAAGATACGCCCGACCCGGGCCAGCAGGCCGGGACGGTCGGGGGCGGTGAGCTCGAGCATGGTGCGCTCGTTGGCCGGGTCCTGCTCGATGAGTACCTCGGTGGGCACCCGGAAGTGCTTGAGCTGGCGCGGGGTGTGGCGGGTGACGATCTGCGGGTAGTCCTCGGGGTCGTCGAGTTCCTCGACCAGGTGGCGGCGGATCTCCTCGATACGGCGGGGGTCGCGGATCGCCAGGCCATCGTCGTCGAGCACGATGAAGGTGTTCAGCGTCCAGTCGTTGCTCGAGGTGGCGATGCGGGCGTCGTGGATGGAGAGATCCAACTGGTCCAGGGCCGCCGAGGTGGCGGCGAAGAGGTCGTTCACCGAGCGGGTGTGGATGAACACCTTGGTGCCGCCTTCGGCCATGTCCTCGGTGGGCGCATTGATCAGGATCAGCGGCAACTCCGAGCCGTCGTGGGCCAGGATGCCCTGGGTCTGCCAGACGATCTCGCTGGGCGCGTACTGCAGGAAGTAGTCCTCGCCGAGGGACTCCCAGAGTCGGTCGACGCGGGACATGTCGGCGCCGACCACGGCGAGCAGCGAGCGCGCCTCGCTGCGTGTCTCCTGCACCCAGTCGTCGCGCTCCAGCGGGTTCTCCAGGCCGCGCCGCAGGGCGCGCTTGGTCTCACCGTGCAACTGGCGCAGCAGGGTGGCGCGCCAGCCGTTCCACAGGGTGGGGTTGGTGGCGTTGATGTCGGCCACGGTGAGCACGTAGAGGTAGTCGAGGCGGGTCTCGTCACCGACGATGCGGGCGAAGTCGGCGATCACGTCGGGATCGGTGATGTCGCGCTTCTGGGCGATCATCGACATGGTCAGGTGGTGCTCCACCAGCCAGCTGACCAGGCGGGTGTCGCGGGGCGAGAGCCCGTGGCGCTCGGCGAAGGCCTCGACGTCCCGGGCGCCGATCTGCGAGTGGTCGCCGCCGCGGCCCTTGCCGATGTCGTGGTAGAGCCCGGCTATCCACAGCAGCTCCAGCTTGGGGAGTTGGGGGATCAGCGCCGCCGCCACCGGAAACTCCTCGCGGGCCTCGGGCTTGCGGAAGCCGTGGATGAACTTGAGCAGGCGCAGGGTGTGGGCGTCGACGGTATAGACGTGGAAGAGATCGTGCTGCATCAGTCCCACGGCACGGCCGAACTCCGGCAGGTACTTGCCGAGCACCCCGTAGCGGTTCATGCGGCGCAGCTGGCGGGCGACGTTGCCCCCGGAGCGCAGCAGCGCCATGAACAGGCTCTGGTGACGCACGTCGTCGCGGTAGAGGTCGTCGATCAGGTGGCGGTGGTCGCGGATCAGCCGGATGGTATCGGCCCGTACCCCCTCGATCTCCGGGTGCTCGGCCATCAGCAGGAAGAGCTCGAGCAGCGCCGCGGGCCGGTGGCGGAAGACGCTGCGCGAGCGGGCCTGGATGTAGCCGCCCTTGATCTCGAAGCGCTCGTTGAGCGGTACCGTGGCGAGCTCCTCGCCGGCGCGCAGGATCGCCTCGTCGAAGTGCTGCAGCAGCATGTCGTTGAGCCCGGCGAGCGCCGTGACGTGACGGTAGTAGCGCTTCATGAACTGCTCGACGGCGAGGCGCTCCGGGGTGTCGCGGTAGCCGAAGAGTTCGGCGATGGTGCGCTGGTGGTCGAACAGCAGGCGGTCCTCGGCACGGCCGGTCAGCATGTGCAGGGCGTAGCGCACCTGCCACAGGAAGGCCTGCCCCTGGCTGAGGATGTGCAGCTCGGCGTCGTTCATGAAGCCGTTGGCCACCAGGTCCTCGTAGCGCTCGCTGCCGAAGTGACGCTTGGCCACCCAGCCGATCATCTGGATGTCGCGCAGCCCGCCGGGGGAGCTCTTGATGTTGGGCTCGAGGTGGTACTCGGAGTTGTTGTAGCGGTAGTGGCGGGTGATCTGCTCCTGCCACTTGGCCTCGAAGAAGCGGTAGGCGGGCCACAGTCGCTCGGTGGTCAGGCGCGATTGCATCGCCTCCCGCAACCGCTCGGGGCCGGCCAGGGTGCGCGACTCCAGCAGGTTGGTGATCACCGTGACATCGGCCTCGGCCTCGCGCTCGCAGTCGGCCAGCGAGCGCACGCTGTGGCCGATCTCCAGGCCGATGTCCCACAGGAAGGTGATGAAGGCCGTAAGCGCCTCGCGATACGGTGCGTCGTCGTCGTCCTCGAGCAGCAGCAGCAGGTCGACGTCGGAGCTGGGGTGCAGCTCGCCGCGTCCGTAGCCGCCCACGGCGAGCAGCGCCACGCCACCGTCGGGCCACTCATGCTGCTCCCAGGCCACCGTCAGCAGCCGGTCGAGGCACCAGGCCCGGCCGTGCACCAGGTCGCGGATGTCGGCGCCGGCGTGGAAGCGTTCGTCGAGGCGCGCCTGGATGCCGCGCAGCGCCGCCTTGAAGGGGGCGACGGGCGAGCGACTGCCCGCCAGCTCGTCGCGGAAGCGGGCGACGTCGAACAGCGTCTCGTCGGGGTCGAAGCGATAGTGGTGCAGCAGCATGGCGTTCAGCGCTCGAGGAAGGCGAAGTCTTCCTCGCCACGAGCGGTGAGCACCTCGACACCAGTTTCGGTGACCAGCAGGGTGTGCTCCCACTGGGCGGAGAGGCTCTTGTCGCGGGTCACCGCGGTCCAGCCGTCGCGCAGCACCTTGGTCTTGTGGGAGCCGATGTTGATCATCGGTTCGATGGTGAAACACATCCCGGCGGCCAGCGCGATATCGGCCTCGGGGGCGTAGCCGTCGTAGTGCAGCACCTGGGGTTCCTCGTGGAAGGTGGCGCCGATGCCGTGGCCGCAGAAGTCGCGTACCACCGAGTAGCCGTTGGCCTCGGCGTGCTGTTGGATGACTCGCGCGAGCTCGGAGAGGCGAACGCCTGGCCGGACCAGGGCGATGCTGTGGTAGAGGCACTCCTGGGTGACGCGGCACAGGCGCTCGCCCTGGATGTTCTCGCCGATGATGAACATCATGCTGCTGTCGCCGTGGTAGCCGTCGGCGGTCTTCACGGTGATGTCGATGTTCATGATGTCGCCTTTCTTGAGGCGCTTGGCGTCATCGGGGATGCCGTGGCAAACCACGTGGTTGATGGACGTGCAGATCGACTTGGGGAAGCCGTGGTAGTCGAGCGGGGCCGGCGTGGAGCCGAGCTCGTGGACGATGTAGTCGTGGCAGAGGCGGTCGAGTTCGCCGGTACTGGCGCCGGCCGTCACGTGGGGGGTGATCATCTCCAGCACGCTGGCGGCCTGGCGACCGGCCTCGCGCATCTTCTCGATCTCGTCGGGCGTCTTGATGGGAACGTTCATGGAGTCTCGGGTCAGGGTGGGGTCGCCCGGCGTCGGCAGGCACGAACGGCGGTCGGGCGACTTCATCTCGGAGTCGATCCATGGTATAAAGCTGCGCGCTTTCCTGCAATCGCTGTGCCCTGTCGTGCCGCCTTCTGGCCAGTCCACTGGCGAGGCGTGCCGGGGGGCAGCGGCAGTGAGGGCGAAATGCAATGCAACGCCTTGAAAACACACATGCACCGGCACATGGTCCCGGGTGCCGTCGGCTCATCCCGGCGGTCGGATCCATGGGGTGCGTGGAGGCCTAACCCGATTTTTCAGGAGTCATCCATGGCACACGTCAACATGCGGGACCTGCTGAAGGCAGGCGCTCACTTCGGTCACCAGACCAAGTACTGGAACCCGAAGATGAGCAAGTTCATCTTCGGCGCTCGCAACAAGATCCACATCATCAACCTCGAGCACACCCTGCCGGCCCTCAACGAGGCCATCGATGTGGTCGAGAAGATGGCAGCGGCCAACAACAAGATCATGTTCGTCGGCACCAAGCGCAGCGCGAGCAAGATCATCAAGGAAGAGGCCAACCGCGTCGGCCAGCCGTTCGTCAACCATCGCTGGCTCGGCGGCATGCTGACCAACTACAAGACCATCCGTCAGTCGATCAAGCGTCTGCGCGACCTCGAGACCATGCGCGAGGACGGCACCTTCGAGAAGCTGACCAAGAAGGAAGTCCTGATGGCGACCCGCGAGCAGGACAAGCTCGAGCGTTCCATCGGCGGCATCAAGGAGATGGGTGGTCTGCCCGACGCGCTGTTCGTGATCGACGTCGACCACGAGCGCATCGCCATCAACGAGGCGAACAAGCTGGGCATTCCGGTCATCGGCGTGGTGGACACCAACTCCGATCCGGACGGCGTCGACTACGTGATCCCGGGCAACGATGACTCCATCCGTGCGATCCAGATCTATGTCAAGGCCATCGCCGACGCCTGCGGTCGTGCCAAGGAGGGTCGTCCCGACGAGTTCGTCGAGGTCACCGACGAGGTGGCACCGGAAAGCGACAGCGCCGCCGAGTGATCGCGGCCCGTCTGTCCGTTCGTCGGCTGCGGCGGCCGGGCAGGCGAGTAAGGGGGCCCTGGCCCCCTTTTTTCTCCCCAGGGCAGACTTTTCCGGGCTCTCGATGATCGATGGGTCCGGTCAGGCAAAACCATTCAGAGGTGAAACCCATGGCAGCTATCAGCGCCTCCCAGGTCAAGGAACTGCGCGAGCGTACCGGGCTCGGCATGATGGAGTGCAAGAAGGCCCTCACCGAGGCCGACGGTGACATCGAGGTCGCCATCGAGAACCTGCGCAAGAGCTCCGGCCTCAAGGCCGCCAAGAAGGCCGGCCGTACCGCCGCCGAAGGCACCGTGGTGACCCGCGTGGCCGAGGATGGCAGCTACGGGGTGATGGTCGAGATCAATTCCGAGACCGACTTCGTCGCCCGCGACGACAACTTCAAGGCCTTCGCCGACAAGATCGCCGACGCCTTCTTCGCCGCCAGGAGCGAAGACGTTGCCGCGGTCATGGCCGGCGATCTCGAGACCGCCCGCGAGCAGCTGGTGCAGAAGATCGGCGAGAACATCGGCGTGCGTCGCTGCGTGGTGGTCGAGGCCGGCGACGGCAACCTGGTGGGCGAGTACGTCCACGGTGGCCGCATCGGCGTGCTGACCGTGCTCAAGGGCGGTAACGCCGACGTGGCCAAGGACGTCGCCATGCACGTCGCCGCCATCAATCCGGCCGTGGCGCGCCCCGAGGACATGCCCCAGGCGCAGCTCGACCAGGAAAAGGCGATCATCCTCGCCCAGCCCGACATGGCCGGCAAGCCCGAGCAGATCGCCGAGAAGATGGTCCAGGGTCGCCTGAAGAAGTACCTGGCCGAGAACAGCCTGACCGAGCAGCCCTTCGTCAAGGATCCGAACCAGAGCGTCGCCGAGTTCGTCAAGGCGGCGGGTGGCGAGGTGATCGGCTTCACCCGCTTCGAGGTGGGCGAGGGCATCGAGAAGGAAGAGGTCGACTTCGCCAAGGAAGTGATGGAACAGGCCAAGCGTAGCTGAGGTCACAGGTTCCAGTTCGACGATGGCGTGCGCGGGAGCGCACGCCTTCGCGTATCCGGCCGGTGGATCCGGCCATCGTTGAAGCCCACTGCTGACGCCCCAGGGAGAGATGCCATGCCCACATCCGATCATGCCGACATGCCGATCGATCGCCCGTCCAAGGCCGAGATCTCTCGTTCGGACAAGTCCCGTTCGGAGAAGTCGAAGTACAAGCGCATCCTGCTGAAGCTCTCCGGCGAGGCGCTGATGGGTGAGCACGATTTCGGTATCGACCCCAAGGTGCTCGACCGCATGGCGCTGGAGATCGGCCAACTGGTCGGCATCGGCGTCCAGGTCGGCATCGTGATCGGCGGCGGCAACCTGTTCCGCGGCGCCGCCCTCAATGCCGCGGGCATGGACCGGGTCACCGGTGACCACATGGGTATGCTGGCCACGGTGATGAACGCCCTGGCCATGCGTGATGCCCTGGAGCGCTCCAACATCCGCTCGCGGGTGATGTCGGCGATTCCCATGAGTGGTGTGGTGGAGCACTATGACCGTCGTACCGCCATCCGCTACCTCACCTCCGGGGACGTGGTATTGTTCTCGGCCGGCACCGGCAATCCCTTCTTCACCACCGACTCGGCGGCCTGCCTGCGCGGCATCGAGATCGACGCCGACGTGGTGGTCAAGGCCACCAAGGTCGATGGGGTCTACGACAAGGATCCGGTCAAGTTCGACGACGCGGTGAAGTACGACCAGTTGAGCTATGACGATGCCCTCGACCAGAAGCTCGGGGTGATGGATTTGACCGCCATCTGCCTGGTGCGGGACCATGACATGCCGGTTCGGGTCTTCAACATGAACAAGCCGGGCGCCCTGCTGAATCTGGTGGTGGGCGGCGAGGAAGGCACGCTGATAGACAGAGGTTGACAACGTGATCAATGACATCAAGAAGGATGCGGAATCCCGCATGAAGAAGAGCCTCGAGGCCCTTCATGGCAACCTGAACAAGATCCGCACCGGGCGTGCGCACTCCAGCATCCTGGATTCGGTGACCGTGGACTACTACGGCACCCAGGTGCCGCTCAACCAGGTGGCGAACATCAACACCGAGGATGCGCGTACCCTGTCGGTGGTGCCCTGGGAGCAGAACATGGTGCCCAAGATCGAAAAGGCCATCATGACCTCCGATCTCGGCCTGAACCCCTCGACTGCCGGCAACAACATCCGCGTGCCGATGCCGATGCTGACCGAGGAGACCCGCAAGGGCTACATCAAGCAGGCCCGCCAGGAAGCCGAGCACGCCCGGGTGGCGGTGCGCAACGTGCGCCGCGATGCCAACGGTGATATCAAGGCGCTGCTCAAGGAGAAGGAGATCACCGAGGACGAGCAGCACCAGGCCGAGGAGGCGATCCAGAAGTTGACCGACAAGTACATCGCCGACATCGACAAGACGCTGGAATCCAAGGAACAGGACCTGATGCAGGTCTGAGGATGGTCGGGTGACCCTCTCCTCGCGGCCCTGGCGCGCCGAGTGAGGGCCCGCCCGGCCCGGCACACTCCCCCACGCGAGACATCATGACGTCACCGCAGCCCCCCAAGCCCCGCTCCGGGGATAGCGACCAAGCTGCCCCCGAGGGCGGGGTGCCACGCCATGTGGCCATCATCATGGACGGCAACAACCGCTGGGCGAAGGCCCGCGGCCTCTCCGGTGTCCGCGGCCATCGTGCCGGCGTCGAGGCGGTGCGCGCCGTGATACGGCGTGCCGCCGAGCGTGACATCGAGACCCTGACCCTGTTCGCCTTCTCCAGCGAGAACTGGAAGCGTCCCAAGGCCGAGGTGAGCGCGCTGATGGAGCTCTTCCTGATGGCGCTCAAGCGCGAGGTCAGGAAGCTCCACGACAACGGCATCCGCCTCTCGGTGATCGGCGACCGCACGGCCTTCTCCGACTCGATCCAGAAGTACATCGCGAAGGCCGAGGAGAAGACCCGCGACAACACCCGCATGCACCTGGTCGTCGCCGCCAACTACGGCGGTCGCTGGGACATCGCCGGTGCCGCCCGGCGCCTGGCCGAACGGGTCGCCGCCGGCGAGCTCTCTCCGGATGCGATCGACGAGCATGCCATGGACGGTGAGGTCTGCCTGGCCGCTGACGCGCCGGTGGATCTCTGCATTCGCACCAGTGGCGAGCAGCGCATCTCCAACTTCCTGCTGTGGCAGATGGCCTATGCGGAGCTCCATTTCACGCCGCTGCTGTGGCCCGATTTCGATGCCGAGGCCTTCGATCTGGCGCTGGCCGACTTCCAGCGTCGCCAGCGACGCTTCGGCATGACCGACGAACAGGTCGAGGCGCAAGGTGCTTAGACAGCGGATCCTCACCGCGGCCTGGCTGGCGCCACTGATGCTGGCCGGGCTGTTCGGCCTCTCGGGGGGCGCCTTCGCGCTCTTCACCGGGGGCATCGTGCTGCTCGCCGGCTGGGAGTGGACCAACCTGGCCGGCGTCGAGGAGCGCGACAATCGCCTCCTGCTGGTCGGTGCCCTGGCCGGGCTGATGGCCGTGATGTGGGCCGGCGGCGCCGCCCTGGCGGCCTGGCCGCTGTGGCTGGCGGCGGCGGGCTGGCTGACCAATCTCTACTGGGTCTCCCGCTACCCCGAGCGGCGGGTACAGTGGCAGTCCACGCCACGACGCCTGGCCATGGGGCTCTGGGTACTGCTGCCGGCCTGGGTCGGCCTCAACGTGTTGCGCGACTCCGGTGCCATCTGGCTGCTGTTCGTGCTGCTGCTGGTGTGGTGCGCCGATATCGGCGCCTACTTCGCCGGCCGCGCCTTCGGCAAGCGCAAGCTGGCACCGAGGGTCAGCCCCGGCAAGAGCTGGGAAGGGGTAGGGGGCGGGATGGCCGCCGCCGCGCTGCTGGCGGTGTGCTATGCCATCTGGCAGGGGCTCGGCGCCGGCGGTGGCCTGATCCTGGTGGCGGCGGCCCTGGCAGTGACCCTGGCCTCGGTAGTGGGCGACCTGCTCGAGAGCATGCTCAAGCGCCACCGCGGCATCAAGGACTCGAGCCACCTGCTGCCCGGTCACGGCGGTGTGCTCGATCGCATCGACAGCCTGACCGCTGCACTGCCGCTGTTCGCGCTGCTCTACCTGGGAGCGCTGTAGATGACCGGCACACTCGCCCACCCGCGCACGGTGACCGTACTGGGGGCCACCGGCTCCATCGGGTCCAGTACCCTGGACGTGATCGCCCGCCATCCCGAGCGCTACCGGGTGCACGCCCTGACCGCCCACCGTTCCCGCGAGGCACTCCTTGCCCAGTGTCGTCGGCATCGGCCCGCCGTGGCCGTGCTCGAGGCCGAAGCGGATGCCGTCTGGCTGCGCGAGCGGCTCGGCGAGGCCGGACTCTCCACCGAGGTGCTCGCCGGGGGCGAGGCGCTGGTCGAGGTGGCGGAGGCGGGCGAGGTGGACGTGGTGATGTCGGCCATCGTCGGTGCCGCCGGCCTGCTGCCGACCCTGGCCGCGGTGCGCGCCGGCAAGCGGGTGCTGCTGGCCAACAAAGAGGCGCTGGTGATGTCCGGGGCGCTGTTCATGGAGGCCGTGGCCGGCTCCGGGGCGACCCTGCTGCCCATCGATTCCGAACATAATGCCATCTATCAGTGTCTACCAGCCGAGCACCGCGGCGGGCTGAGGCGTCATGGGGTCACCCGGCTGCTGTTGACCGCCTCCGGTGGCCCCTTCCGCGGCTGGGCCAGTGCCGAGCTGGCGGCGGTGACCCCGGAGCAGGCCTGCGCCCACCCCAACTGGTCCATGGGGCGCAAGATCTCGGTGGACAGCGCCACCCTGATGAACAAGGGGCTCGAGCTGATCGAGGCGTGCTGGCTGTTCGACGCCCGCCCCGAGCAGGTGCAGGTGGTGGTGCATCCGCAGAGCGTGATCCACTCCATGGCCGCCTACGCCGATGGTTCGGTGATCGCTCAGCTGGGCAATCCGGACATGCGTACGCCGATCGCCTTCGGACTGGCCTGGCCGGAGCGCATCGACGCCGGGGTCGAGGCCCTGGACCTGTTCGCGGTGGCGCGGCTCGACTTCGAGGCCCCTGACGAGGTGGCTTTCCCCTGCCTGCGCCTGGCGCGGGAGGCGATGGCCGCCGGCGGCACGGCACCGGCGGTGCTCAATGCCGCCAACGAGGTGGCCGTGGCGGCCTTCCTCGAGGGCCGGCTCGGCTTCACCGGGATCGGCGAGCTGGTGGCCCGGGTGCGTGACGCCCGGCCGGTGGAGGTGGTCGCCGACCTCGAGACGGTTCTCGAGGCCGATGCGCGAGCCCGCCAGGCGGCGCGTGACTGGCTGAACCGTTGCTGATGCAACCCTTACTGCAACCCGACAGGAGACCGCCTTGGGCGTGATCCAGAACGTGCTGGCCGTCATCGTGGTGCTGGGCCTGCTGATCACCTTTCATGAGTACGGTCACTTCTGGGTGGCACGGCGCTGTGGTGTCAAGGTGCTGCGCTTCTCGGTAGGCTTCGGCAAGCCGATCTGGTCCCGTGTCGACCGCCACGGGACCGAGTTCGCCGTGGCCGCGATTCCCCTCGGTGGCTACGTCAAGATGCTCGACGAGCGCGAGGCGCCGGTGCCCGTCGACCAGCTCGACCGGGCCTTCAACCGTAAGACGGTGTGGCAGCGTATCGCCATCGTCGCCGCCGGCCCCCTGGCCAACTTCCTGCTCGCCATCGTCGTCTACTGGGCGCTGTTCGTGGTCGGCACGACCACCGTGGCGCCGGTGATCGGTGACGTCACGCCCGACTCGCCCGCGGATCGTGGGGGCCTGCGCCCCGGCCAGGAGATCACCGCGGTGCAGGGGCAGGCGGTACGTTCCTGGGACGAGATCAACCTCAAGCTGATCGCGGCCATCGGGGTGAACGGTGAGCTCAGCGTCGATGCCCGCGACGACGCCGCTGCCACTTCCCGTGAGCATCGCCTGCCGGTGGAGGACTGGCTGGTACGCCAGGACCCGCCCCAACCCCTGCCCAGCCTGGGGGTCACCCCCTGGCGCCCGCCCTACCCGGCGGTGCTCGGCCAGGTCGTCGAGGGCGAGGCGGCGGCGGCGGCCGGGCTCGAGCCCGGCGACGAGGTGGTCGCGGTGGACGGTGCCCCGGTCGACGACTGGATGCACTTCGTCGATACCGTTCGAGCCAGCCCCGGTGAGACCCTCGACCTCGAGGTGCTGCGTGACGGGGAACGGCTCCGGCTCTCCATCACCCCCGGGCGCAACGAGCTCGAGGAGGGGGGCGCCATCGGCTACATCGGGGCCGGCGTCGAGCCGGTGGCGTGGCCCGAGGAGTATCGCCGCGAGATCCGTTACGGCCCGGTGGCGGCGGTGGGCCACGCCGTGGCGCGCACCGGCGAGATGACGGTGCTGACCCTGGATGCCATCCGCAAGATGCTGGTCGGGCTGATCTCGCCGACCAACCTCTCGGGGCCGATCACCATCGCCCGGGTGGCCGGCGACACGGCGCGCACCGGTCTCGAGAGTTTCGTCAGCTTCATGGCCTACCTGTCGATCAGCCTGGCGGTGCTCAACCTGCTGCCGATTCCGGTGCTGGACGGCGGTCATCTGCTCTACTATTTCGTCGAAGTCGTGCGCGGTCGGCCGGTGTCGGAGCAGACCCAGGCCATCGGACTGCGCATCGGCCTGGCGCTGGTCGGCACCCTGATGCTGATGGCGGTCTACTTCGATCTGATGCGACTCTGGTAGCGCGCGAACGCGTGGGCGGCACAAGGAGGTGGGGCCCGGTCTCCAGCCTTGTCAGTTACCCGCACAAATGTATAAGGTGCCTGTTCTGGACAGGATTGGCAGATCAACGCGAGCGAATCGACTGCATGAAAATCAAGACCATCGGATTGGCGACACTGCTGCTCGCCGGGGCCACCCTGGCCCAGGCGGAACCTTTCGAAGTTTCCGACATTCGGGTAGAAGGACTGCAGCGGGTCTCCGCGGCCTCCGTATTCAATGCCTTTCCTGTCAGCGCCCGCGATCGCGTGGATGACCGTGAACTGGCGGAGGCGACGCGCAACCTGTTCGCCACCGGCCTGTTCGAGGACATCCAGCTCGCCCGCGACGGCGACGTCCTGATCATCCAGGTGGTCGAGCGCCCCACCATCACCCGCCTCAACATCACCGGCAATAGCCAGATCGGCGACGACGAGTTGCGCCAGGGCCTCGAGGAGGCCGGCCTGGCCGAAGGCCAGGTGCTGCAGCTCTCCACCCTGGAGGAGATCCAGCGCGAGCTCGAGGGGGTCTACCAGGGCCAGGGCCGCTACAGCGCGACCATCGATGCCAGCGTCGAGGAGATCGACGAGGGCCGGGTCGAGGTCGACATCGACATCAACGAGGGGGCGGTGGCGAGGATCCGCCAGATCAACATCGTTGGCAACCAGGACTTCGACGACGAGACCCTGCGCGACGTCTTCGAGCTCGACGACCGGCCCGGGCGCCTGTTCGGCTGGTTCTCCAGCGACGAGTACTCCCGAGAAGCGCTCTCCGGCGACCTGGAGCGGCTGCGCTCCTTCTATCTCGATCGTGGCTACGTGAACTTCGCCATCACCTCGACCCAGGTCTCGATCAGCCCCGACAAGTCGCAGATCTTCATCACCGTGAATGTCGACGAGGGGCGCCAGTACCGCCTGGGGGACATCCGCTTCGTCGGCGACCTGAAGATCGGCGAGCGCGAGGCGCGTGACCTGCTGCAGGTGGAGAGTGGCGAGATCTTCTCGCGCAGCGACGTCACCGCCTCCTCCGAAGCACTGCGCTCGCGCCTGGGTGCCGAGGGCTTCGCCTTCGCCAACGTCGACGGCGTGCCGGAGATCGCCGCCGACGGCGAGACCGTGGATCTCACCTTCCGGGTGGATGCCGGGCAGCGCGCCTACGTGCGGCGCATCAATTTCATCGGCAACACCACCACCCAGGACGAGGTGCTGCGCCGCGAGATGATCCAGCTCGAGGGGGCGCCGGCCTCCACCGAGTCGATCAGCCAGTCGCGCCAGCGCCTCGAGCGTCTCGGCTTCTTCCGCCAGGTCGACGTCGAGACCCAGCCGGTGGCCGGCGAGTCCGACAAGCTCGACGTCACCTACACCGTCGAGGAGCAGCCCTCGGGGTCGGTGTCGGCGAGCATCGGCTTCTCCCAGAGCGCCGGCGTGATCTACGGCGCGGCGCTGGCCCAGAACAACTTCCTCGGTACCGGCAACCGCGTGAATATCGGCGCCCAGCGCAGCGACACCTTCACCAGCGTCAACTTCGGCTTCACCGATCCCTACTGGACCCTGGACGGCATCTCGCGGGGCTACAACCTCTTCTACCGCGAGACCGACTACGAGGACTCCGATATCTCCACCTACTCCACCGACGCCTACGGTGGTGGCATCAACTTCGGCTATCCGATCAACGAGTTGACCCGGCTCAACTTCGGCGCCTCGGTGGAGGACCTGTCGATCAAGACCTACAGCGACACGTCCCAGGAGATCCAGCAGTACGTGGAGGACCAGGGCGCCGACGCCCAGAGCCTCAAGCTCACCGCCAGCTGGACCCGCAACAACCTCAATCGCGGCATCATGCCCACCGCCGGCAACTACCAGCGCCTGTCGCTGGAGAGCGCCGTACCGGGCAGCGACGCCGAGTACTACAAGCTCCGCGCCCAGGCCCGCCAGCTCTTCCCGCTCAGCGAGGCCCATGACTGGGCCCTGAAGTTCAGCGGCGAAGTGGGTTATGCCGACAGCGTCGGCAACGACCCCTATCCGTTCTACGAGAATTTCTTTGCCGGCGGCCTGGGCTCGGTGCGCGGCTTCACCGCCAATACCCTGGGGCCGCGGGCCACCCCGCCCCCGGGCGGCGACCGCGACCGCACCCTGGGCGGCAACGTGATGATGCAGGGCAGCGCCGAGCTGCTCTTCCCGCTGCCCTTCGTCGAGGACCGCCGCTCGATGCAGACCTCGCTGTTCGTGGATGCCGGCAACACCTTCCTGACCGACTGCTATGCCACCCAGGACGGCACCTCGAACTGCAGCTCCGGCGTCGACCTGGGCGAGTTGCGCTACAGCGTGGGCATCGGCCTCTCCTGGCTGACCCCGGTGGGACCGCTGACCTTCAGCATCGCCGAGCCGCTCAATGACGAGAGTGGCGACGATACCCAGTTCTTCCAGTTCTCGCTCGGCCAGACCTTCTGATCGAGCCTTGCAAGGAGCAAGACCATGCGCCACTTGACCGCCGCCCTCAGCCTGCTGCTGCTCGCAGCTCTCGCCTTGCCGGCCCAGGCCGCCGAGGTGGCCATGCTCGACTGGCGCCGTGCCTTGATGGAGACCGATGCGGCCCAGCGTTCCATGAGCGACCTGGAGGGCCGCATCGGCGGCCAGCAGCAACAGGCCCGGTCGCTGGGCGAGGAACTGCAGCAGATGCAGCAGCGCCTGCAGCAGGAAGGGGATGCGATGTCCGAGTCCGACCGCCAGTCGGCCATGCAGGAGTTCCAGCAGAAGGGCGCCGAGTTCGAACAGCTCCGCGGCCAGATCATGCAGGCCCAGCAGCAGGCCGAGCAGCAGTTCCTGCAGGAGGCCGAGCCCAAGCTGGAGCAGGCCGTGGACCAGGTCATCGAGCGTCACGGCGTCGAGGTGCTGGTGGAGCCCCAGGGGGTGCTGCACGCCGACCGTGACTTGCCGGACCTGACCGACGAGGTGACCCAGGTCCTCAATTCGCTCTTCTGAGCGGGCGACTCAACCGGATCAGGTCCCATGACGCATCCAGACTCCCCCACTTTCACCCTCGGCGAGCTCGCCGAGCGACTCGACGCCCATCTGATCGGCGATGCCGGCCGACGGGTGAGCGGCCTGGCCACCCTGCGGGACGCCGGGCCCGAGCAGGTCGCCTTCCTGGCCAACCGTGCCTATCTCAAGGACCTGCCGGGCACCCGTGCCGCCGCGGTGCTGCTCTCGCCCGAGCTTGGCGAGGAGTGCCCGGTGGACCGGCTGGAACTGGCCAACCCCTACCTGGCCTATGCCGCACTGTCGCGGCTGTTCGATCCCCTGGCCAGTCGTGCACCGGCGGGCATCCACCCCTCGGCGGTGGTGGCGAAGAGTGCTCGTCTCGGCGAGAGGGTCGAGGTCGGCCCCCAGGCGGTGATCGAGGCGGGCGCCACCCTGGGCGACGACGTGGTGATCGGCCCGGGCTGCGTGGTCGGCGCCGATTCGGGTATCGGCGCGGGATCTCGCCTGCATGCCAATGTCACCATCTGCCATGGCGTGATGATCGGCGAACGGGCCATCCTGCACAGCGGCTGCGTGATCGGCGGCGACGGCTTCGGCTTCGCTCACGACGGCGCGGGTTGGCACAAGATCGCCCAGCTCGGCGGCGTGGTGCTGGGCGACGACGTCGAGGTGGGCAGTTGCTCGAGCATCGACCGCGGGGCGCTGGGTGACACGGTCATCGGCAACGGCGTCAAGATCGACAGCCAGGTGCAGATCGCCCACAACGTGCAGATCGGCGATCACAGCGCCCTGGCCGGTTGCGTCGGCATCGCCGGCTCCACCCGGGTGGGGAAGCACTGCATGCTCGGCGGTGGCGTGGGACTCTCGGGCCATCTCACCATCTGCGACGGGGTGCAGGTCACCGGGATGAGCCTGGTGACCAACTCGATCCTCGAGCCGGGAGTCTATTCGTCGGGCACCGGGGCAATGAAGAACGCCCAGTGGCGCAAGAATGCCGTGCGTTTCAAGCAGCTCGACGATCTCGCCAAGCGACTGGTGCGACTCGAGAAGTCCGGGCGTGGCGGCTGAGGCCGCCACGCTCGTGAACGCTGTCGTGGAGGGGAGGGCGGTTGAGCGCACGGTGAGGGGCGCTATAATCCACCGCCTGTCCGACGGCCGAGGCCGCCGGCTCGTGCCCGCCGTGCCGCGGGCATTTCGTCATTTCAGAGGTCGTAACGATGGTAATGGACATCAACGAGATTCGTGAGTATCTGCCCCACCGCTATCCCTTCCTGCTGGTGGACAGGGTGACGGAGCTTGCCCTTGGCGAATCCATCGTCGCCTACAAGAATGTCAGCATCAACGAGCCGTTCTTCAATGGCCACTTCCCCCACCACCCGATCATGCCCGGGGTGCTGGTGATCGAGGCGCTGGCCCAGGCCTGCGGCATCCTCGGCTTCAAGACCGTCAACAAGCTGCCCGCCGACGGCTATGTCTACTACCTGGTCGGCAGCGACAATGTCCGCTTCAAGCGCCCGGTGATGCCCGGCGACCAGCTGGTGCTGCGGGCCGACGTGGTTCGCGAGAAGCGCGGCATCTGGAAATTCGCCTGCCGGGCCACGGTGGCCGGCGAGCTGGCCTGCGAGGCCGAAATCATCTGTGCCGAGAGGAAGGTCGCTTGATTCATCCCACTGCCATCATCGATCCCGCGGCGCGCTTGGCCGACGACGTCGAGGTGGGGCCCTTCTCGGTGATCGGGCCCGACGTCGAGGTCGGGCCCGGGAGCCGGATCGGCCCGCACGTGGTGGTCAAGGGCCCCACCGTGCTCGGCGCACGCACCCGCATCTTCCAGTTCGCCTCGGTGGGCGAGGATTGCCAGGACAAGAAGTATAGCGGTGAGCCGACTCGCCTGGTGATGGGGGACGACAACGTCATCCGCGAAGGGGTGACGCTGCACCGCGGCACCGTCCAGGACCGTGGCGAGACCACCATCGGTTCGCGCAACCTGTTCATGGCCTACGTGCATGTGGGCCACGATTGCGTGATCGGCAACGACTGCATCCTGGCCAATCAGGTGACCCTGGCCGGCCACGTGGCCCTGGGTGACCACGCGATTCTCGGCGGACTCTCCGCCATTCACCAGTTCTGTCACTTCGGTGCCCACGCCATGGCCGGCGGCGGCTCGATCATCACCAAGGATACCCCGGCCTACGTGATGATCAACGGCAACCCGGCCGAGGTCCATGGCCTCAACCTGGTGGGGCTCAAGCGCCGTGGCTTCTCGAAGGAGGCGATCAAGGCACTGGGCGAGGCCTACAAGCTGGTCTACCGCCAGGGGCTGACCGTGGAGCAGGCGCTGAAGGGGATTCGCGAGCGCTTCTCCCTGCCCGAGACCGAGGTCTTCGCCACCTCCATCGAGGTGTCGACCCGCGGTATCATCCGCTGATCATGGTATCGCCGAGATGACGGTTCGACGCGTCTACCTCGTCGCGGGCGAGCTTTCCGGCGATATCCTCGGCGCCGGCTTGATGCGCGCGCTCAAGGCGCGCCACCCGCGCGTCGAGTTCCGTGGCATCGGCGGCCCGCGCATGATCGCCGAGGGCATCGACAGTCGTTTTCCCCTGGAGACCCTCTCGGTGATGGGCCTGGTGGAGGTGATCAGGCACCTGCCCGCGCTGATCCGGGTCAGGCGTACCCTCCGGCAGGATGCCCTCGACTGGCGGCCCGATATCATGGTCGGCATCGATGCCCCCGACTTCAACCTGGGGCTGGAGCGTCAGCTGCGCGAGGCCGGTATCACCACCGCCCATTACGTCAGCCCCTCGGTGTGGGCCTGGCGCCAGGGCCGGGTCAAGGGCATCGCCAGGTCCGTCGATGCCATGCTCACCTTCCTGCCCTTCGAGGCGGCCTTCTATGCTCGCCACCGGGTGCCGGTGGCCTTCGTCGGTCATCCGCTGGCCGACGAGTTGCCGCTGGTCAACGATCGCACCGCCACGCGACGTGAGCTGGGACTGGCGCCCGAGGCGCCGGTGCTTGCCGTGCTGCCGGGTTCCCGGGCCAACGAGATCCGCTTCCTCGGGGCGACCTTCCTCGACGCCGCCGAGAGGCTCTGTGCCTCGCGTCCCGAGCTGCGGGTAGTGGTGCCGGCGGCGACGCCAAGGCGCCGCGAGGAACTGGAGTCGCTGCTGGATATGCGGCCTGGCCTGGCCGAACGGGTGAGCCTGCTCGACGGCCAGGCCCGGGAGGCCATGGTGGCCAGCGACGCGGTGCTGCTCGCCTCGGGCACCGCGGCGCTGGAAGCGATGCTCTGCCATCGCGCCATGCTGGTGGCCTACAAGATGGCCCCGGCGACCCATTGGCTGGCCAGGCGGCTGGTCAAGACCGAGTGGATCTCGTTGCCCAACCTGATCGCCCGCGAGGCGCTGGTGCCGGAACTGATCCAGGAGGCGGCGACCCCGCAGGCAATTGCCGAGCGGCTCGCGGCGATGTTCGACGATGCCGAGGGGCGTGCGGCCCTGGAGACTCGCTTCGCCGAGATGCATGCAGGGCTGCAGCGTGATGCCAGCCGCCGCGCGGCCGAGGCGATAGAGGCGCTGGTGGAGGGTCGCGCGCTGCCCGAGAGCGTCTCGACCCTGGAGGCGACGCCCGAGGGGGTAGGCCAATGAGCAGCGTGCGTGACCTGCCGCCGCTGGAGATCGGCTATCGCGGCACCCGCCTGGCCGGGGTCGACGAGGTCGGTCGCGGCCCCCTGGTGGGTAGCGTGGTGGCGGCGGCGGTGATCCTCGACCCGGCCCGGCCCATCGCCGGGCTCTCCGACTCCAAGCAGTTGAGCGCCCGGCGGCGCGAGGCGCTGGATGCCGAGATCCGCAGCCGGGCGCTGGCCTTCGCCGTGGCCGAGGCGAGCGCCGCCGAGATCGATGAGCTCAATATCTATCATGCCACCCACCTGGCGATGCGGCGGGCCATCGATGCCCTGTCGGTGGCCCCGGAGTATCTGCTGGTGGACGGCAATCGCCTGCCCGGGCATCATGTTCCTGGCCAGGCGGTGGTCAAGGGCGATGCCCGCCATCCGGCCATCGCCGCCGCCTCGATACTCGCCAAGGTGGCTCGGGATGCCGACATGGTGACGCTGGATGCCCGCTATCCCGACTACGGCTTCGCCCGCCACAAGGGCTACCCGACCCGCGAGCACCTGGCCGCCCTGGAGCGTCTCGGCGCGCTTCCCGAGCATCGCCGCTCCTTCGGCCCGGTCAGGCGTCAGCTGGCGCTGTTCTGAACCACCAAACCCTTGAGTTCAACATGACCACGCCCTTCGTACATCTCCGCGTCCATACCGAATACTCCCTGGTCGATGGCCTGGTGCGGCTCAAGCCGCTGATCCAGGCGTCGGTGGCGCACGAGGCGCCGGCGCTGGCGGTCACCGACGAGGCCAACCTGTTCGGCCTGGTCAAGTTCTACAAGGGCGCCGAAGGCGCCGGCCTCAAGCCGATCATCGGGGCCGACCTGTGGCTGGCCAACCCCTACGACGAGGAGCACCCTTACCGGTTGACCCTGCTGGCGATGAACGACGTCGGCTATCGCAACCTCACCGAGCTGATCTCGCGGGGCTGGATGGAGGGGCAGCGCCAGGGCCGGGCGTTGCTCGACAAGGCCTGGGTGCTGGCGGCGAGCGAGGGGCTGATCGCGCTCTCGGGCGGTCGCGAGGGCGAGATCGGTCGGCACCTGCTCAGCGATCACCACGACGAGGCTCGCGCCCTGCTCGAGGGATGGAACGCCGCCTTCCCCGGGCGCTTCTACCTGGAGCTGATCCGCACCGGCCGGTCGATGGAAGAGGAGTGCGTGCACCTGTCGGTGGACCTGGCCATCGAGACCGGCACGCCGGTAGTGGCCACCAACGACGTGCGCTTCCTCGAGCGCGACGACTACTGGGCCCACGAGACCCGGGTCTCCATCGGCGAGGGCAAGGCACTCGACGACAAGCGACGCGAGCGGCGCTACACCGAGGAGCAGTACCTCAAGAGCCCCGCGGAGATGGCCGAGCTGTTCGCCGACATCCCCGAGGCGCTCGAGAACAGCGTGATGATCGCCGCACGCTGCAGCGTCGACGTGCGCCTGGGCGAGATATTCCTGCCGGAGTTCGCGATTCCCGAGGGCATGACCCAGGACGAGTTCTTCCGCAAGGTCTCCCATGACGGGCTCACCGAACGCCTCGACTTCCTCTATCCGGCCGAGAAGTACCCGCGCGACGGCGCCGAGTGGGCCGAGATCGACGCCCGCTACCGGCAGCGCCTCGACTTCGAGCTCGACATCATCATCCAGATGGGTTTCCCGGGTTACTTCCTGATCGTGATGGACTTCATCCAGTGGGCCAAGGACAACGACGTCCCGGTGGGGCCGGGGCGCGGCTCCGGTGCCGGCTCGCTGGTGGCCTACGCGCAGAAGATCACCGATCTCGATCCGCTGCAGTACGACCTGCTGTTCGAGCGCTTTCTCAACCCCGAGCGGGTCTCGATGCCCGACTTCGACGTCGACTTCTGCATGGAGAAGCGCGACCGGGTGATCGAGTACGTCGCCGACCGTTACGGCCGCAACGCCGTGTCGCAGATCGTCACCTTCGGCACCATGGCCGCCAAGGCGGTGGTGCGCGACGTGGCCCGCGCCCAGGGCAAGCCCTATTCGCTGGGTGACAAGCTCTCCAAGCTGATTCCCTTCGAGGTCGGCATGACCCTGGCCAAGGCCATCGAGGCGGAGCCGGCGCTCAAGGAGTTCGTCGAGAATGACGAGGAGGCCGCCGAGATCTGGGAGATGGCGGTCAAGCTCGAGGGCATCACCCGGGGCACCGGCAAGCACGCCGGCGGCGTGGTGATCGCGCCCACCAAGCTCACCGACTTCTCGCCGCTGCTGTGCGACGAGGAGGGCAACGGCCTGGTCGTGCAGTTCGACAAGAACGACATCGAGGAGGCCGGGCTGGTCAAGTTCGACTTCCTCGGCCTGCGCACCCTGACCATCATCGACTGGGCGCTGGAGATGGTCGACAAGGTGCGTGCCGTCAAGGGCGAGGGGCCGCTCAATATCGACAGCATCCCGCTCGATGACGGGCCCACCTTCGAGATGCTCAAGCGCGCCGAGACCACGGCGGTGTTCCAGCTCGAATCGCGTGGCATGAAGGAGCTGATCAAGCGCCTGCTGCCCGACTCGCTGGAGGACATGATCGCCCTCGTCGCCCTGTTCCGCCCAGGGCCGCTGCAGTCGGGCATGGTCGACGACTTCATCAACCGCAAGCACGGCCGCGCCGAACTCTCCTATCCCCACCCGGACTATCAGCACGAGTGGCTCAAGCCGGTGCTCGAGCCCACCTACGGCATCATCCTCTATCAGGAGCAGGTGATGCAGATCGCCCAGGTGCTGGCGGGCTACAGCCTGGGTCAGGCCGACATGCTGCGCCGCGCCATGGGCAAGAAGAAGCCCGAGGAGATGGCCAAGCAGCGCGCCGGCTTCATGGAGGGCTGTGCGGCCAACGGCATCGACAAGGAGCTGGCGGGTAACATCTTCGATCTGGTGGAGAAATTCGCCGGTTACGGCTTCAACAAGTCCCACTCGGCGGCCTACGGCCTGGTCTCCTACCAGACCGCCTGGCTCAAGGCGCACTATCCCGGCCCCTTCATGGCGGCGGTGATGTCCACCGAGATGGACAACCTCGACAAGGTGGTGCCGCTGATCGAGGAGTCGCGGCGAATCGGTCTTACCGTGACGCCGCCGGACGTCAATATCGGCGGCTACAAGTTCACCGTCGACACCGAGGGCCGGGTGGTCTACGGACTGGGTGCCATCCGTGGCGTGGGCGAGGGGCCGATCGGCGCCATCGTCGAGGCCCGCGAGGCCGATGGTCCGTTCGCCGACCTGTTCGACTTCTGCCGGCGGGTCGACCCCAGGCGTATGAACAAGCGCACCCTGGAGGCATTGATCCGCTCCGGGGCGCTGGACAACCTGGGGCCGAACCGCTCGGTGCTTGCCGCTGCCCTGGACGACGCCCTCAAGGCCGCGGCCCAGAACCAGGCCAACCAGAGCCTGGGCATGATCGACATGTTCGGCGAGGCCTTCGCCGACGAGGCGGCAGGGGATGCCTATGCCGACTACCTGACGGTGCGCGGCTGGACCGACAAGGAGCGCCTGGCCGGCGAGAAGGAGACCCTGGGGCTCTACCTGACCGGCCACCCCATCGACGAGTACGAGAAGGAGCTCGAGCGCTTCGTCTCCACCCGCATCAGCGATCTCAAGCCGTCGCGGGAGCCGCAGCGGGTCGCCGGGCTGGTGATCGGCGTGCGCACCATGAAGTCCAAGCGCGGCGACACCATGGCCTTCGTCACCCTGGACGATCGCACCGGGCGCATCGAGGCGTCGCTGTTCGGCGAGCTCTATGACCAGCTGCGCGGCCAGATCGAGGCCGATCAGGTGCTGATCGTCGAGGGCGAGGTGGCAAGCGACGACTACTCCGGCGGCCTGCGCCTGCGCGGCAAGGAGGTCACCCCCATGGTGGCGGCCCGCACCCGCTACGGCCAGGCGGTGGAGCTGTCACTGGACGGCGCCCGGGCCAACGGCCGGCTGGTCGACAGCCTGCGCGACAGCCTTGCTCCCTGGCGTGACGGCGATGGCCTGCCGGTACGGCTGCGCTACCGCAATGGCGAGGCCGTCGGCTGGCTGGAACTGGCCGATGAGTGGAAGGTCTCCCCCAGCGACGAGCTGCTGATCGCCCTGCGCGAGGTGCAGGGGCAGGATGGCGTTCGGCTGAAATACCGCTGAGCTTGTGAATCTCATGGCCCGGATTCCCTGGCGTCGAGGCATCGGGGCCGAGCCGGTGACAGCCCTTCGGGGAGGCGCTGTGAACCCGTCCCTGGGCGCAACATTTGCCATCCATGGCAAATGACCTCCCCTTAGGGCTGTCCCCGGCGCCCCGCGGCATGCGATGCAAGCCTGTGAAGGAGTCGCCTTGCGCCGCGCGTTGAGGGTGCGATAATGCCAGCCACTTCATTTCTCGCGCCGTGCCTGGCCTCGATGGTCAGGGCGGTGAAACACGACAAGGCATCTGGCCAATGAATCCCAACTATCTCGACTTCGAACAGCCCATCGCCGAACTCCAGGCCAAGATCGAGGAGCTGCGCCTGGTCGGCAACGACAGCCAGGTCAACCTCAACGACGAGATCGGCCGGCTCGAGGAGAAGAGCCGCAAGCTCACCGAGTCGATCTTCAAGGACCTGACCCCCTGGCAGGTCTCCCAGCTGTCGCGCCACCCCCAGCGCCCCTACACCCTGGACTACCTCGAGCATGTCTTCACCGACTTCGACGAACTCCATGGTGATCGCAACTTCGCCGACGATGCCGCCATCGTCGGCGGCGTCGCCCGCCTCGACGACCGTCCGGTGATGGTGATCGGCCACCAGAAGGGCCGCGACGTCAAGGAGAAGGTGCGCCGCAACTTCGGCATGCCGCGCCCCGAGGGCTACCGCAAGGCGTGCCGCCTGATGGAGATGGCCGAGCGCTTCCGGATGCCGGTGCTGACCTTCATCGATACGCCGGGGGCGTATCCGGGCATCGATGCCGAAGAGCGCGGCCAGAGCGAGGCGATCGCCTACAACCTGGCGGTGATGTCACGCCTCAGGACGCCGATCATCGCCACCGTGGTGGGCGAGGGCGGCTCCGGGGGAGCGCTCGCCATCGGCGTGTGCGACGAGCTCGCCATGCTGCAGTACTCCACCTACGCGGTGATCTCGCCGGAGGGCTGTGCCTCGATCCTGTGGAAGAGCGCCGAGAAGGCCTCCGATGCGGCCCAGGCCATGGGCATCACCGCCGAGCGGCTCAAGGAGCTGGGCTTCGTCGATACCCTGATCGAGGAGCCCCTGGGCGGCGCCCACCGCCATCCGGTGACCACCGCCGAGCGGGTCCGGGACTCGCTGCTGGAGAGCCTGGATCGCCTCGACGCCATGGACAGCGATGCCCTGCTCGAGCGGCGGTATGAGCGACTGATGAGCTATGGGGCGCCGGCATAAGCTTCGTATCTCGGCGACCTGGCCCTGTGGGGTCAGACCCCGGCGGTGTCGAATCCGCTCGTCACATGCACGATGACAGGCCTGGCAATTCGGCTGGGGTCTGACCCCACAGGGACAGCCTCGGCGATTTGCCTATCAGGGTGCGTGCCATGTCCCTTCAGCTTCTTATCGATGACGCCCTGGCCCAGACCCCGCCGGGGCATTGCGTCTGGGTCGCGCTCTCCGGTGGGCTCGACTCCTCGCTGCTGCTGACCCTGGCCGCCGATGCCTGCCGGCGTTACCCCCGTCCGCTCCGGGCCCTGCATGTGCACCATGGCCTGCAGGTCGCCGCCGATGACTTCGCGGCCCACAGCCGCCGGCTCGCCTCGCGGCTCGGCGTGCCGCTGTTTCTCGAGCGGGTCACCGTCGATCCGGTGGGAGCGGGCCTCGAGGGCGCGGCCCGCGAAGCCCGCTACGCCGCCTTCGCCCGGCGCGTCTCGCCCGGCGAGACCCTGTGGCTGGCCCAGCACCGCGACGACCAGGCCGAGACCTTCCTGCTCGCCGCCCTGCGCGGCAGCGGGGTGCGCGGCCTGGCGGCGATGCCGCCGCGCCGCGACTGGCAGGGCCGGGGGGTGGCACGCCCGCTGCTGGGTCGACCGCGAGCCGAGCTCGAGGCCGAGGCGGCCCGGCTCGACCTCGCCTGGGTCGAGGATCCTTCCAACGCTGACACCACCCTGGATCGCAACTTCCTGCGCCGCACCGTGATGCCGCTGCTCGAGAGCCGCTGGCCTCATGCCGGCGCGGCACTGGCCGCTGCTGCCGGGCATGCCGGCGAGGCCGATGCGTTGCTCGAGGCGCTGGCCGCACGGGATCTCGCACGCCTGGGCGGTGATGCCGAGCGGTTGCCCGTGGCGGAACTGGCCGAGCTCCCTGCGGAGCGCCGGCGGCTGCTGATCCGCTACGCCTCCGGGCAACTGGGGTTGCCCACGCCGCCGGCGAGGCGCCTGGAGACGCTGCTGGCGCAGCTCGGCGCACGACCCGATGCCGAGGTGCGGGTGGCGTGGCCGGGCGCCGAGGCGCGGCTCTGGCGGGACCACCTCTACCTGCTGGCGCCGGTATCGCCCCTGCCGGTGGGCTGGCAGGCCGACTGGGATGGTGAGGCAGCGCTGATGACGCCGTTGGGCGAGGTCGCAGTGGGCCTGGTGCGCGATGACGGTGAGCCGGTGCGGCTGCGGGTCGCCCCACGCCGGGGCGGCGAGTGGCTGCGACTGGCCGGGCGCGGTCGGCGGGACCTGAAGCGCCTGCTACAGGAGCTGGACGTGCCGCCCTGGGTCCGCGAGCGGCTGCTGGTGGTCCACCAGGACAGCGACACCGTGGCCGTGCTGGATGCCGGGGAGGGGCGCTGGCTCGCGGTCGCCGAGGGCTGGCTCAGCGACGCGCCAGGGCCAGCGGGAATCCGGCCGCCTGCTGGTAGCCGGCCTCCTGTTCGAGGTCGGTGAGCAGCAGCGCCTGGTCGTCGCCGCCGTCGAGCCGCAACCGCAGTCCGTCGCCGCTGGCCTCGAGGCGAGGCGGGGCGGGAGGCTGCTCGGGACGGGAGTGGTTGAGCAGTACCGCCAGGCGCAGTAGCCGGGCCAGTCGGGCATGGGAGCACTGCTCCGAGGCGGGCAGGGCCTGCCACTCCTTGAGCGGGAACTTGCGGCGGTGGGCGCGGACCAGGAAGGCCAGCAGCCGCTGCTCGGGCCGCGAGAAGCCGGCGAGATCGGAGTGCTCCAGCAGGTAGGCGCCGTGGCGATGGAACTGGCTGTGGGAGATCGCCAGGCCGATCTCGTGGAGCCGGCTGGCCCAGCCGAGGAAACGCGCCTGGTCGTCGTCGAGCCCCCAGGGCACGCGGACCTGCTCGAACAGGGCCCGGGCGGTGTCGGCCACATTGGACGCCTGGCGGGCGTCCACGCCGTAGCTGCGCTCGAGCCCGGCCAGGGTCTTGAGCCGCGAATCCTCCAGGCCGTGGCGTCCTACCATGTCGTAGAGCACCCCCTCGCGCAGGGCGCCGTCGGCGTAGCGCATCTGCTCGAGCCCCAGGGCCTCGAAGATGGCGACCAGAATCGCGACCCCGGCGGGGAAGACCCTCGCCCGGTCGGCCTTGAGGCCTTCCATGGCGACCCGGTCGAGACGCTTGCACGCGATCAGCCGTTCGCGCAGGTCGCGCAGCCCCTGGCGGGTGATCATCCCCTCGGGGGCGGCGCCCGCGGCGGCCATCACCGCGGCGGCGGCCTTGATGGTGCCGCTCGAGCCCACCGGGTCGGTCCAGCCCAGTTCCCGGTAGGGGCGGCGGATGCAGGCCAGCTCGGAGAGGGCGGCGAGCTCGGCGCGGCGCATGCGCTTCTCGCCGATCTCGCCGTCGCCGAAGAAGCGGCGGGTGAAGGTCACGCAGCCCAGGCGCAGGCTCTCCAGGGCCAGCGGTTCGAAGCGCTCGCCGATGATGAACTCGGTGGAGCCGCCGCCGATGTCGACGATCAGCCGTCGGCCATCTTCGGCCAGGGCGTGGGCGGCGCCCAGGTAGATCAGGCGCGCCTCCTCGCGACCGGCGACGATCTCGATGCGGTTGCCCAGCAGCGCCTCGGCGCGTTCGATGAAGGCCTGGCTGTTGGCGGCATCGCGCAGGGCGTTGGTGCCCACCACCCGCAGATGGCCGGGGGCGATGCCCTCGAGGAAGGGGGCGAAGCGGGCCAGGCACGCCAGGGCGCGCTGCATGGCCGGCTCGCTCAACTGGCCCTCGTCGTCCAGGCCGGCGGCCAGCTGGACCTTCTCGCCGAGCCGGGCCACCACCTGCAGCCGGTCGTCCTGGTAGTTGGCCACCAGCAGGTGGAAGCTGTTGGAGCCGAGGTCGATGGCGGCGAGGCGCCGCGGGGCCGTTGCCGGCCGGCTCGCGGGCACCCGGGAGCGGTGGGGGTGCCTGGCCGTGGGCTGGTTCATGCAGGTGTCCTTCGGTCGAGACGCCAAGGGTGCGGGCACCCCCGGGGCTTGTCAATTGTGGCGGCTCGTCCGGCAGGGGCTTGCGTTTGTCCGCGCCCTTGACTAGTATCGAGGCGTTCGCCTGTTCCGAATGCTTCCCGACCGTTACACGGCGTCCCCGTCTCGGTCAGTTTCCAAGTCGTCAGAAAGCCCACTGCGTCAGCGTGCAATCATGGCCATGTTGCCGTGAACCGCTGATCAGGCGAAAATGATGCTGCTCCCTCGAATCTGTCATCGCCGCGGTGACCACTTTTCCGGTCGCCTGCCCCCGGTCCGTACTTCCTGACGAGCCCCGCGATACGACGAGTGGATGCCTGCGAGGGCCCTGAACGCACTCACGCGGCGTATTCGTCTCGCCCCTGTCTTTCCGCATGGCGCACTGCCGCCCGGCTTCCAAGAGCAACTTCTGAACACACCGATGAATCTTACCGAACTCAAGCAAAAGCCAGTGCCGGAGCTGTTGGAGATCGCCCGCGAGATGGGCATCGACAACCTGGCACGGTCCCGCAAGCAGGACATCATCTTCGCCATCCTCAAGAAGCACGCCAAGAGCGGCGAAGCCATCTACGGCGATGGGGTGCTGGAGATCCTCCAGGACGGCTTCGGTTTCCTGCGCAGCGCCGACAGCTCCTACCTCGCGGGGCCCGACGACATCTATGTGTCGCCCTCGCAGATCCGGCGCTTCAACCTGCGCAAGGGCGACTCCATTTCCGGCAAGATTCGTCCGCCGAAGGAAGGGGAGCGCTACTTCGCGCTGCTCAAGGTCAGCGAGATCAACTTCGACAAGCCGGAGAACGCCAAGCACAAGATCCTGTTCGAGAACCTCACGCCGCTGTTTCCCCAGGAACGGCTGCGCATGGAGATCGGCAACGGCTCCACCGAGGATCTCACCGCGCGGATCATCGACCTGACCGCGCCCATCGGCAAGGGCCAGCGTGGCCTGCTCGTCTCGCCGCCCAAGGCGGGCAAGACGCTGATGCTGCAGAACATCGCCACCTCGATCACCCGCAACAACCCCGAGTGCCACCTGATCGTGCTGCTGATCGACGAGCGCCCGGAAGAGGTGACCGAGATGTCACGCACCGTGCGTGGCGAGGTGGTGGCCTCGACCTTCGACGAGCCGCCGGCGCGTCACGTCCAGGTCGCCGAGATGGTGATCGAGAAGGCCAAGCGCCTGGTCGAGCACAAGAAGGACGTGGTGATCCTGCTCGACTCCATCACCCGCCTGGCGCGAGCCTACAACACCGTGGTGCCCTCCTCGGGCAAGGTGCTCACCGGGGGCGTCGACGCCCACGCCCTGGAGAAGCCCAAGCGCTTCTTCGGTGCCGCGCGCAACATCGAGGAGGGCGGCAGCCTGACCATCATCGCCACCGCCCTGGTCGACACCGGCTCGAAGATGGACGAGGTGATCTTCGAGGAGTTCAAGGGTACCGGCAACATGGAGGCCCATCTCGACCGCAAGCTGGCCGAGAGGCGGGTCTACCCGGCGCTCAACATCCGCCGCAGCGGCACCCGCCGCGAGGACCTGATCGCCTCCGAGGACGAGATGCAGCGCATGTGGATCCTGCGCAAGCTACTCAATCCCATGGACGACACCGCGGCCACCGAATTCCTGATCGACCGTCTCAAGGACACCAAGACCAACCTGGAGTTCTTCGAGGCCATGAAGCGCCGCTAACGCCGGCGCCGCGGCACCGCAAAGGGGCAGATGTTATTCTGCCCCTTTCGTCGTTCGGGAAACGGGAACTTCATACATGAAGTACAAGGATCTGCGCGACTTCATCGCCGCCCTGGAAGCCCACGGGGAACTGACGCGCGTCACCGCCGAGGTCGATCCCTACCTCGAGATCACCGAGATCTGCGATCGCACCCTGCGCGCCGGCGGGCCGGCGCTGCTGTTCGAGAACGTCAAGGGACACGCCATGCCGCTGCTCGGCAACCTGTTCGGCACGCCGCAGCGGGTGGCCATGGGCATGGGACAGGACAGCGTCGCCGCCCTGCGCGAGGTGGGCGAGCTGCTCGCCTTCCTCAAGGAGCCCGAGCCCCCCAGGGGCCTGCGCGACGCCTGGAGCAAGCTGCCGATCTTCAAGCAGGTGATGAGCATGGGGCCGAAGACGGTGCGCTCGGCCCCGGTGCAGGCCCTGGCCTACGAGGGCGATGAGGTCGACCTCGACCGCCTGCCGATCCAGCACTGCTGGCCGGGCGACGTGGCGCCCCTGGTCACCTGGGCCCTGGTGGTGACCCGCGGACCGCACAAGAAGCGCCAGAACCTCGGCATCTACCGCCAGCAGAAGCTCGGCCGCAATCGCCTGATCATGCGCTGGCTCTCCCACCGTGGCGGGGCGCTCGACTTCCAGGAGTTCCAGCGGGCCCACCCCGGCGAGCCCTTCCCGGTGGCGGTGGCGCTGGGCGCCGACCCGGCGACCATTCTCGGCGCGGTCACCCCGGTGCCGGACTCGCTCTCCGAGTACGCCTTTGCCGGGCTGCTGCGTGGCTCGCGCACCGAGCTGGTCAGGTGCGGCCATGCCGACCTCGAGGTGCCGGCCTCGGCGGAGATCATCCTCGAGGGCTTCATCTACCCCGATGACATGGCGCCGGAGGGTCCCTACGGCGACCACACCGGCTACTACAACGAGGTCGAGCAGTTCCCGGTGTTCACGGTGACGCGCATGACCATGCGCGAGAACGCCATCTATCACTCCACCTATACCGGTCGCCCGCCCGACGAGCCGGCGATCCTCGGGCTGGCGCTCAACGAGGTCTTCGTGCCCATCCTGAGGCGGCAGTTTCCCGAGATCGTCGACTTCTACCTGCCACCGGAGGGCTGTTCCTACCGCATGGCGGTGGTGACCATGAAGAAGCAGTACCCGGGCCACGCCAAGCGGGTGATGATGGGCGTGTGGAGCTTCCTGCGCCAGTTCATGTACACCAAGTTCGTGGTAGTGCTCGACGACGACGTCGATGCCCGCGACTGGAAGGACGTGATCTGGGCGATCACCACCCGCATGGACCCGGCCCGGGACACCGTGCTGGTCGAGAATACCCCCATCGACTACCTGGACTTCGCCTCGCCGGTGGCCGGCCTGGGCTCCAAGATGGGGCTGGATGCCACCGGTAAGTGGCCCGGTGAGACCGACCGCGAGTGGGGCACGCCCATCGTCATGGACGAGGCCATCAAGGCCCGCGTCAACGACCGCTGGGACGACCTGGGCATCGTGCTCCCCCCCGACAACGACACGAGGCATTCATGACGGCAAGGACCCTGACCTGCCAGGTGACCGAGGTGGAGGATCTCACCCCCGACGTCTTCCGCGTCACCCTGGAAGGCCGAGCCGAGGCCGTGGCCCACGCGCCCGGCCAGTATCTGGAGCTCAAGCTCGACGACGCGACCTGGGTACCGTTCTCGATCGCCAACGCCCATGGCGGCGACGGCGTGATCGAGCTGCATATCCAGCACTGGCCGGAGCGCGAGAATTCGGCGCGACTGCGCGAGCTGGTCCAGGTGGCCGAGCGGCTCACCCTGCGCCTGCCGGGTGGCGACTGCGTGCTCGACCCGGAGAGCACGCGGCCCTTGTTGCTGGTCGCCGCCGGCACCGGGTTCGCCCAGATGAAGGCGATCGTCGAGGCGGCACTGCACGCCGACCCCGAGCGCCGCATCGACCTCTGGTGGGCGGCACGGGAGCATCGCGACTTCTATCTGGAGTGGCTGCCCCGGGAGTGGGCCGAGACCCACGCGGGCGTCCGTTTCCACGTCGTGACCGAGAAAGCGCCCGAGGAGCCCGTGGCGGGCGAGCGGGTACTCGCCCACCTCGGTCGCATCGACCAGGCCCTCGCCGAGAGCCTCGACGACATCGCCGGCCAGGACGTCTACCTCTCGGGGTCACCGGGCATGGTCTACGCCTGCGTCGACGTGCTGGCGTCCCTGGGGCTCGAGCGCTCGCGGGTCTTCTCCGATGTCTTCGCCTACGCCCCCCGGGAGCCGCTGGTGCCCACGGTGGGCAGCCTGGTGAGGGAGGGGCGCGGATGAGCGCCTCGCCGATCCTGATCACCGGCGGTGCACGCCGCCTGGGTCGCCACTGCGCCGAGCGGTTGCGCGACGATGGCCATCCGGTGATCGTCAGCTACCGCCGCGAGCGCCCCGAGCTGGATGAGCTGCGCGAGCGGGGCATCGTGACACTCAAGGCCGACTTCTCGACCGAGGCGGGGATACTCGACTTTATCGCCCGGCTCAAGGCACACACCGGGTCGCTGCGGGCGATCGTCCACAACGCCAGCGACTGGGCACCGGACGCCACCGGCGAGGAGGCCGGGGCCACCTTCGAGCGGCTGTTCCGGGTGCATATGCTGGCCCCCTACCTGATCAACCTGCACTGCCGCGAGCTGCTGGAGGCGTGCAGCGAGCCCCAGCGCGACATCGTGCACCTGACCGATCACGTGGTGCAGCAAGGCTCGAGGGGGCATGCCGGCTATGCCGCCACCAAGGCGGGGCTGGCCAATCTGACGCTCTCCTTCGCGGCCATGTACGCTCCCGCGATCCAGGTCAACGCCATCGCCCCGGCGCTGATCATGCTCAATGAGGGCGACAGCGAGGCCTATGTCGAGAAGGCCAGGGCCCAGTCGGCGATGGGGATGGTTCCCGGGCCGGGGGTGATCTACCAGAGCCTGCGCTACCTGCTCGACAATCGCTACGTGACCGGGGTCACACTACCGGTCGATGGCGGACGGCATCTCCGCTAGAATCCCCACCACCCCGACAACGCAACCCTCGAAGAAGGAGTGACAGATGGCCGGACACGACGAGAATTTCAAGGACGAGAGCGGCCTGCTGGCCGTGGTGCTGGGCCTGGTGGTCCTGGTGAGCATGAGCGCACTGCCGGCGACCATCGGTTGGGTGCAGTACTTTGCCTGAGTGACGCCGAAGGCCTTGCCAAATCCCCGTCGGCACGGCACGATGCTCGTATCGCTCAGGAGATGACCATGACCTCGCCCCGCCATCCTGCCCCCCGTTGCCCGAACGCCGCCCGCGGCGTGGTGACCGCTGGCCGTGGTGAGGCGCTTGTTACGGGGCGTCGCTACTGGTTCGGGTATTGGTTTAGCACCGGCGTGCCGGTGGCCATGTCCTGACGACAGACTGAGCAGAGACATCGTCGCGAGGCACGCCCCCAAGGGTTGCCTCCACCACAGAACCCCCGGACGGCAACCCCGCCCGGGGGTTCTGCCTTTCGGCTCTGGACGACACAGAGACCCGCATCGAGGAGACGCACCATGACCGCCACCATCGCTTACCAGCCCTGCTTCACGACCCTCGGCCGTGGCTATTACGGGGCCTGGCGATTTAGCGACGCGCGGTCGGCCCAGTGCGCCACCTCCGACCGTGGTACCACCGGTGGCATGAATATGATGTGTCCCACGACACGATGTCTGTCCGTTTCCCGGAGTTGATACCATGACCGCTTCGCTTGCCACCGCGACCCTGAACGACACCGCCCGCCCGGCCCGCCATCCTGTCCGGGCCCTGCCCACCGCCGGCGAGCTCTGCCGTGCCCTGCCGTTGCCCCCGGGGCTCGCCGCGCGCATCGCCGGCCAGCGCCAGGCCATTCGCGACATCCTCGACGGCCGCGACGACCGCCTGCTGGTGGTCGTCGGTCCCTGCTCCATCCATGACCCCGACGCGGCCCTGGCCTATGCCCGACGCCTGGCCGAGCTGGCGCCGCGGGTCGAGGACCGCCTGCTGCTGGTGATGCGGGTCTACGTGGAGAAGCCGCGCACCACCGTGGGCTGGAAGGGGCTCGCCTACGATCCCGACCTGGATGGCAGCGGCGACATGGCGACCGGGCTGGAACTCTCGCGGCGGCTGATGCGCGACATCGCCGAGCTCGGCCTGCCGCTGGCCACCGAGCTGCTGCAGCCGATGCTGGCGCCCTATCTCGACGACCTGCTGGCCTGGGTCGCGATCGGCGCCCGCACCACTGAGTCCCAGCTGCACCGGGAACTGGCCAGCGGGATTCCGGCCGTGGTGGGCTTCAAGAACGCCACCAGCGGCGATATCCAGGTGGCACTGGACGCGATGAGCGCCGCCGCCCATCCCCATCGCCACTTCGGCCTCGACCCCGAGGGGCGTCCGGTGGTGCAGGAGACGGCGGGCAACGCCCACACCCACCTGGTGCTGCGCGGTGGCCACGGCGAGCCCAACTACCAGGCGCCTCACGTGACGGCGGCACGCCAGGCCCTGGAGCAGGCCGGCCTGACGCCGCGGCTGATGGTCGACTGCAGCCACGCCAATGCGCGCAAGGAGCACCGCCGCCAGGGCGAGGTGATGCGCGACGTGCTGGCCCAGCGCCTGGCCGGCGAGTCGGCCCTGTGTGGCCTGATGATCGAGAGCCACCTGCACGAGGGCAAGCAGCCGCTGGCGCCGGGCAAGCTGCGCTACGGGGTCTCGGTCACCGACGCCTGCCTCGGCTGGGAGACCACCGAGCAGCTGCTGCTTAGCGCCGCAGAACGCCTGCGCTGAGATGGTCCGTAGCGAGGGGCGCCGGGGGCAGGCCGAAGAGGAGGTCATTCGCCAGGGGTGAGGCGGACTCCGCCGAACGGGTTGGCCATGGATGGCCAACCCCGGTCCTGCAAGCGAAGAAGGAATCGAGAGCGAAGCAGGGCGAATGTAGCGCCCAGGGAAGGGTTCACAGCGCCTCCTCGAAGGCCTGCCGCCGGATCAGCCCCGAGTGGTGCAGCCTATCTGCAATGCGCTGGGGACGATGGAGAAGGCCTGTACCCTCGGGGGCGATGTCGGGATAATGCCGCCATTTGCCGCCTAGCACCGGTCCAGGAGATGCCATGCCCTTCCAGCTCGAAGACCACGACCCCGAAACCTATCGCCGCAAGGGCCGTTTCATCAGCCTGGCCATGGCCGGCCAGCTGATCGTCTTCGGCCTGGTGTTCGTCCAGCTGCTGCAGACCGCCTTCGATGGCGGCTTCTGGCTCAACGTGCTGGGCGTGCTGCTGGGGCTGGTCGCCACCAGCCTGGTGTTCGCCGTGCTGCGCGAGCGGCCCTGGATGACCGAGATGCGCTACGTCTGGCAGCTCAAGCACCATCTGTCGCGGGTCAGCGGCTATCTGCCGGCGCTGCGGCGGGGCGTGGCGGAAGACAACGACACGGCGCTGGCGGTGCTCTCCTTCTACCACCAGGGCATGGCCCAGCTCGCCGAGCTCAACGGCCGCACCCTGGACGACGACGCCGAGCTGCTCGCCGAGCGCGAGACCGTCAGGCTAGCTCGCCGGGAGAAGGGGCTGCCCGAGCGGGTCGACGGCTTCGATCCCGAGGACCTGCGCGCCTTCCGGCGCCGCTAAGCCCTGGTGGCATAGGCGTAGAGCAGCGTCTCCTGGGCACTGATCGGGGCCTCGTCGCCGGGCTGCTGCTTCAGGTAGCTGCCGTCGGGCTGCAGCAGCCAGCTCTGGCAGTTGTCCACCAGGTAGGTCTCCAGGTCCTTGCGCACCCGGGCGGCGAGCTTCTTCTCCAACAGTGGAAAGCCGATCTCGACCCGGTGGAACATGTTGCGGGCCATGAAGTCGGCGCTGGAGCACCAGGTCTCCGGCTTGCCGTCGTTGTGGAAGTGAAAGACCCGGGTGTGTTCGAGGAAACGGCCGATGATCGAGCGTACCCGGATGGTCTCCGAGATGCCGGGAATGCCCGGCCTCAGGCAGCACATGCCGCGGATGATCAGGTCGCACGTCACGCCGGCACGTGAGGCACGGTAGAGCGCCTGGATCAGCCGGGGCTCGGTCAGCGAGTTGCACTTGACGATCAGGTGAGCGGGCCGGCCCCGGCGGGCGTGCTCCGCTTCCCGCTCGATCATCGCCACCAGCCGCTCGTGGAGGGTGAAGGGCGCGTGCAGCAGGGTCTCGATCCGGCGGGTCTGGCCCATGCCCGAGAGTTGCTGGAAGACCCGGTGGACGTCCTCGCACAGGCCGGGACGGGCGGTGAGCAGGCTGTAGTCGGTGTAGAGCCTGGCCGTCCTCGAGTGATAGTTGCCGGTGCCCAGGTGGGCGTAGTGGCGCAGCTTGCCGCGCTCGCGCCGCACGATGTGCAGCATCTTGGCGTGGGTCTTGTAGGCCATGACGCCGTAGATGACGATGGCGCCGGCCTCCTGCAGCCGCGAGGCCAGGGCCAGGTTGTCGGCCTCGTCGAAACGGGCACGCAGCTCGATCACCACCGTGACCTCCTTGCCGTTGCCGGCCGCCTCCACCAGCGCATTGACGATGGGCGAGTCGGCGCCGGTGCGGTAGAGGGTCTGCTTGATGGCCAGCACATCGGCGTCGCGGGCCGCCTCGCGCAGCAGTTCCTCCACCGGCGAGAAGGCCTGGAAGGGGTGGTGCAGCAGGATGTCGCCGGCGCCGATGGCGGCGAACAGGCTCTCCTTGCGGCCCAGGGGCTTGGGCAGTCCCGGGGTGAACGGTCGGTAGAGCAGCTCCGGGCGGTCGACCTCGCCAAGCACCGACATCATGCGGGTCAGGTTCACCGGGCCGTCGACCCGATAGAGATCGCCCTCCTCCAGGGAGAACTGGGCAAGCAGGAAGCGCGCCAGCTCGTCGGGGCAGTTGCTGGCCACTTCGAGTCGTACCCCGCTGCCGTAGCGGCGTGCCAGCAGCTCGCCGCGCAGTGCCGAGGCGAGGTCCGAGACCTCCTCCGGGTCGACCGAGAAGTCGGCGTTGCGGGTCAGGCGGAACTGGTAGCAGCCGTGCACCGTCATGCCGGGAAAGACCTCCTCGGCGTGGGCGTGGATCATCGACGACAGGAAGACGTACTCGCTGAAGCCCTCCTCGCAGAGCTCGGCGGGCAGGGCGATCACCCGTGGCAGCGAGCGTGGTGCCGGCAGGATGGCCAGGCCGCCCTCGCGACCGAAGGCGTCCTTGCCCTCGAGCTCGACGATGAAGTTGAGGCTCTTGTTGACCAGGCGCGGGAAGGGGTGCGAGGGGTCCAGGCCGATGGGGCTGACCACCGGCATGATCTCGGCGTCGACGATATCGCGGACCCAGGCGCGCTGGGCGTCGCTCCAGTCGTCGCGGCGGCGGAAGCGCAGCTTGTGGGCCTCCAGCGCGGGAATCAGCACCTCGTTGAGGATCCGGTACTGGCGTGCCACCTGGTCGTGGGCGATGCGCGAGATCTCGGCGAGCACCGAGCGCGGCGAGCGCCCGTCGGCGCCGCTGGCGTCGTCCCCCAGTGCCACCTGATTCTTCAGCCCGGCCACGCGGATCTCGAAGAACTCGTCCATGTTGGAGGAGAAGATCAGCAGGAACATCAGCCGGTTGAGCAGCGGATGAGCCGCGTCCAGGGCCTGCTCCAGCACCCTGACGTTGAACTGCAGGTGCGACAGCTCGCGGTTGAAGTAGAGGCTCGGATCGGTGAGATCGGCCTGGGGGTCGGGGAGCGCCCTGGGCTTGATCCCGGTGCGCGTCTGGTTCAGCCGCGGGGTGGGTTGCTCGGCCGTCGTCTCGCTGGACAGGGGGTCGCCGGCCGTGGGGTCGACCGGCGGGACATCGGGGGGACCCTGGAGGTCGGGGCTGTGCGGGGCTTCCATCTTGTCTCCTGGCGTCGAGGGAAGGGCCCGGGCCGGGTCAACCGGGCCCTTTCCTCACTAGGCGAGCAGCCGCGCTGCCCGCTTGGCGAAATAGGTCAGCACGCCGTCGGCGCCGGCGCGCTTGAAGCAGAGCAGCGACTCGAGGATGACGGAGTCGGCGTCGAGCCAGCCGTTGTCGAAGGCGGCCATGTGCATGGCGTACTCGCCGCTGACCTGATAGGCGAAGGTCGGGACCTTAAGCTCGTCCTTGACCCGGCGCACCACGTCGAGATAGGGCATGCCGGGCTTGATCATCACCATGTCGGCCCCCTCGGCGAGGTCGAGGGCCACCTCGTGGAGGGCCTCGTCGCCGTTGGCCGGATCCATCTGGTAGGTGGTCTTGTCGGCACGGCCGAGGTTGGCGGCGGAGCCCACGGCGTCACGGAAGGGGCCGTAGTAGCGCGAGGCGTACTTGGCGCTGTAGGCCATGATGCGGGTATTGGCCAGGTGCTCCTGTTCGAGTACCTGCCGGATGGCCCCGATGCGCCCGTCCATCATGTCCGAGGGGGCCACCACGTCGGCGCCGGCCTCGGCGTGGGAGAGCGCCTGCTTGAGCAGGGTCTCGACGGTACGGTCGTTGTGCACGTAGCCGTGCTCGTCGAGGATGCCGTCCTGGCCATGGCTGGTGTAGGGGTCCAGCGCCACGTCGGTCATGAGGCCGAGCCCGGGGACGGCGTCCTTCAGGGCACGCACGCTGCGCTGGACCAGGCCGGCGGCGTTGTAGGCCTCCTCGGCCATTTCGCTCTTCAGCGAGGCATCGATCACCGGGAACAGCGCCAGGGCAGGGATGCCCAGTTCATGGGCCTCGCGGGCCTCCTCGATGAGCAGGTCCAGCGACAGCCGCTCGACGCCGGGCATGGAAGGCACGGCTTCCCGCTGACCCTCGCCCTCGAGCACGAACACCGGCCAGATCAGGTCGGCGGGGGTCAGCAGCGATTCGCGCATCAGGCGACGCGAGAAGTCGTCACGCCGCATGCGGCGCAGGCGAGTGGCGGGGAACTGGCGTGTGGTCATGAAGCTCAAGGCGTGTCTCCAGCGGTGAGGTGAGGACCGCCACGGGCTCAGTGTGGCGGGCGACGATGACGATGCGATGACGGGGTGTCGTTGCCTTGGAGTATATCAGTGCGGCCCTGCGCCGAAAGTCGCGCCTTGTCGCACCCCGGGCGACTCTCTAAAGTGTTGGGTTCGGATTATCGGGCCTGCTCGTCGGCAGGCGCATACCTCAAGGAGAAAGGCATGAGCAAACAGGTGGCGGTCATCCTCTCGGGCTGCGGCGTGTTCGATGGCTCGGAGATCTACGAGACCACCCTGACCCTGCTGCGCCTCGATCAACTGGGCATCGGCTATCGCTGTTTCGCTCCCGACATCGCGCAGCACCATGTCATCGACCACCGCAGTGGCGAGGTGGCCGAGGGCGAATCTCGCAACGTGCTGGAGGAGTCGGCGCGCCTGGCCCGGGGCGAGATCTCCTCGCTGGACGAACTCGAGGCCGGCGACTTCGATGCGGTGATCCTGCCGGGCGGTTTCGGCGCCGCCAAGACCCTCTCGACCTTTGCCGAGGCCGGCGACGAGATGGAGGTGCTCGGCGAACTGGCCGAGGCGCTCGCCGGTTTCCACGAGGAGCGCAAGCCGATCGGCCTGATGTGCATCAGCCCGGTGCTGGTGCCGCGACTGCTGGGATCGGGCATCGCCGTGACCGTGGGGCACGACCCGGGGGTGGCCGGGGCGATCAGCGCCATGGGTGGGCTGCACCGTAGCTGTGGTGTCGAGGACATCGTGGTCGACTTCGAGAACCGGGTGGTCACCACCCCGGCCTACATGCTGGCGACCCGCATCAGCGAGGCGGCCACCGGCATCTTCAAGCTGGTCGATCGCGTGGACGAAATGATGGATTTGCAAGCCTGAAGCCGGGAAAGCCGCGATGTCGGGCACCATCCTGTTCGGTGCTATTCGTCTTCCTCGGCGTCGTGCGTCTTGCGCCGTACCAGGCGACCGAACAGCAGCCCCACCTCGTAGAGCAGGTACATGGGTACCGCCAGCAGGCTCTGGGAGATCACGTCCGGCGGGGTCAGCAGCATGCCCACCACGAAGCAGCCGAGGATGACGTAGGGGCGCTTCTGCGACAGGCTCTCCACCGTGGTGGCCCCGGAGAGGATCAGCAGGAAGGTGGCGATGGGGATCTCGAAGGCCACGCCGAAGGCAAAGAACAGCTTCAGTACGAAGTTGAGGTACTGGTTGATGTCGGTCATCACCGCCACGTTCTCCGGCCCGGTCTGGGTGAAGAACTCGAACAGCAGCGGGAAGACCACGTAGTAGGCGAAGGCGGCACCGGCGTAGAAGAGCATCACGCTGGAGGCCAGGATCGGCAGCGCCAGCGCCTTCTCGTTGTCGTAGAGGCCCGGCGCGACGAAGGCCCAGGCCTGGTGCAGCACGAAGGGGATGGCGATGAAGACCGCCAGCACCAGGGTCAGCTTGAAGGGCGCGAGAAAGGGCGAGGCCACTTCGGTGGCGATCATCTGGGAGCCTTCGGGCAGCAGCGCCATCAGCGGCTGGGCCACGAAGGTGTAGATCTCGTTGGCGAACGGAAAGAGGCCCAGGAAGATCACCAGGATCGCCACCACGGCGCGTATCAGGCGCGAACGCAGCTCGATCAGGTGCTCGATCAGTGGGGCCTGGTTCTGTTCCTGGGGGTCACCGGTCTTGCTCATCGGGAGGTGGCGTCCTTGTCGGCGGCGTCGGCAGGCTCATCCGCAGGCGTATCGAGGCGGGCCCGGGCGAGGGCGTCGTCCAGGCGCTTCTCCGGCGGCTCGCTCGGCGCCTCCTCGGCAGTCGGCCGCTCGGGGCCTGAAGCCTGACTCGACTCGTCGGCCGTCTGGCCGGACTCGGCAAGGCTCTCCACGTCGCGCTTGACCTGCTTGACGCTCTCGTCGAGCTTCTTCTGCTGCTCGTTGAGCTTCTGACGCAGCTCCTCGGCCTCGAGCTGGGCGCTGATCTCGCGCTGCATGCCGGACACGCTACGCTTGATCTTGCCGATCCACAGCCCCAGGGTACGCGCGGCCTTGGGCAGGCGCTCCGGGCCCAGTACCAGCAGCCCCACCACGCCGATGATCAGCAGTTCGAGAAAGCCCATATCGAACATGGCGGCTTACTTGCGCTCTTCCTGGTCTTCGGCCTTTCGCTCGGCCTTGACGTCATAGGTATCGCCCTCGTCGTCATGGCGCACCTGGGCCTGGGGCTTGTCCGCTTCGTTCTCCTTGTCCTTCTCGTCCTCGTGCATGGCCTTCTTGAAGCCCTTCACGGCGCCACCCAGGTCGCCGCCGACGTTGCGCAGCTTCTTGGTGCCGAAGATCAGGATGATGATGCCGAGTACGATCAGCAGCTGCCAGATACTGATACCACCTAACATAAGTCGTTCCTCTGGTTGGGGGCTACGGGAAGACCCCGGAATGGCCAGTTCGTTCTATCGTTGCCTTGCGGCCTTCTCGTCGTGGCCGGAGACGCCGAAGCGGCGGGCCAGCTCGTCGAGCACCGCCCGGTGATCGAGATCCAGATGTGCCAGCATCACCAGGCTATGAAACCACAGGTCGGCCGTTTCGGCGATCACCGCTTGTCGCTCGGCGTCGCCGCCATGCTCGGCATCCTTGGCGGCCAGCAGGGTCTCGGTGGCTTCCTCGCCCACCTTCTCGAGTATCTTGTTCAGGCCCTTGTGATGCAAGGCGGCGACGTAGGAGTCCTGCGGGTCGGCCTGGCGTCGTTGATCCAGGACAACCTGCAGGCGGTCGAGAATATCGCTCATCGATGACGGTTCCCTTGACGTGTGTCTAATGGGTGTGACCCCGCATTTCGGCCGAGGGTCAGTGCCAGGCCAGCAGCAGCACGCCGATGACGGCGGCGGCCACCACCGGCCAGGGTTGCCCCGTGGCCCACTGGGTCAGTGGCTGCCAGGCCAGCGCCATGGCCAGTAACAGCAGCCCCAGCCGCAGGCGGCGACGACTGCTGCCCTGGCGCTGCAGCAGGCTGCGGATGCCGCTCATCGCCTCGGCCTGGCGATGACGCTGCCGGTGTTCGTGCTCGATGCGGCTCAGCGCCTGATGCGCGAGCACCGGCAGTTCCGGGAGCTGGCGCGTCAGCTCCGGCGCCTGGCGCTTGAGCGAGTCCCAGAAGCCGCTGGCGCCGGCCCGCTCCTTCATCCACTGCTCGAGATAGGGCTTGGCGGTGCGCCACAGGTCCAGGTCCGGATAGAGCTGTCGCCCCAGCCCCTCGATATTGAGCAGGGTCTTCTGCAGCAGTACCAGTTGCGGCTGCACCTCCATGTTGAAGCGCCGGGCGGTCTGGAACAGCCCCAGCAGCACCTGGCCGAAGGAGATGTCCTTGAGCGGCTTCTCGAGGATCGGCTCGCAGACGGTGCGAATCGCCGCGGCGAACTCGTTGGCCCGGGTATTCTCGCCGACCCAGCCCGACTCGATATGCAGCGCGGCCACCTCGTAGTAGTCCTGGTGGAAGAAGGCCAGCAGGTTGCGCGCCAGGTAGTCCTGGTCCTCGCGGGTGAGGCTGCCGACGATGCCGCAGTCGATGGCGATGTACTGCGGGTCGTGGGGCCGCTCTAAGGAGACGAAGATGTTGCCCGGGTGCATGTCGGCGTGGAAGAAGTTGTCGCGGAACACCTGGGTGAAGAAGATCTCCACACCGCGCTCGGCGAGCTTCTTGAGGTCGGTACCCTGGGCGACCAGGGCCGCGGTGTTGGCCACCGGTACCCCATGGATGCGCTCCTGGACCATGACCCGCCGACGGGTCAGCTCCCAGTGGGTCGCCGGCACGAACAGCAGCGGCGAGTCCTTGAAGTTGCGCTTGAGCTGGGAGGTGTTGGCGGCCTCCTTGGTCAGGTCGAGCTCGTCGAACAGGGTCGCCTCGTAGTCGCGCACCACCTCGACCGGGCGCAGCCGGCGCGCCTCCGGGATATGCTTGAGGACGCTCGCGACGCGGTACATCAACGCCATGTCCTGGCGCATCACCCGCTCGATATCGGGGCGGATGATCTTGACCACCACCTCTTCGCCACCGTGCAGCCGCGCGGCATGGACCTGGGCGATGGAGGCCGAGGCGAGCGCCTCGGGCTCGAAGTGCGCGAAGGCCTCGTCGGTGGACATCCCGAGCTCCTCTTCCACCCGGGCCCGCGCCTGGGCGCCGGGGAAGGGGGGGACCTGGTCCTGCAGGCGGCGCAGCTCGTCGGCGATGTCCTCGGGCAGCAGGTCGCGCCGGGTCGAGAGCACCTGGCCGAACTTGACGAAGATCGGCCCCAGGGCCTCCAGGGCCAGGCGTAGTCGCTCGCCGCGCGAGCGTGGGCCGATCGGCACCAGGCGCAGCGGCGAGAGCCGCAGCAGGGTACGCAGCCACCAGGGCAGTCGGCCCAGGGGCAGCAGGGTGTCCAGCCGATAGCGGGTGATCACCCAGAAGATGCGCAGCAGCCGAAGGCTCATCATGGGTGGGGCTCTCCGTCGACCAGCCGGCGATGCAGCCGGGCGAGGCGCGCCTCGAGACGGTCGGTGGCGACCTCGAGTTCGGTGAGGTGGTCGCGCAGCACGGCGAGCTGGTGGCGCCCGGGCAGCAGACGCGCCTCTTCGAAGACATACTCGGCGACGTCGGCGCGGAACTCGTCGCGGGTGCGCAGGCCCCAGCGGGTGATGCCGCGCAGCCCCTCGGCGAGGCTGTGGGCGGGCATGTCGCCGAGCCAGCGGGCCAGTTCGCCCTCCCAGTCCAGGTCGAGGTCGAGCAGCAGGTCGCGGGTCGCCTCGAGCAGGTGGATGCGCCCCCGTACCGCGAGCTTGCCCTGGAACATCAGCCGTTCGATGGAGGCACCGCCGAGCAGCTCGCCGGCGGTCTCGGCATCGAGCTCGACGACGGCGTCGAAGGCCTCCTCTACGGTGTCGTCCGGGCGCAGCAGGTCGAGGCCGTGGGGGTGGAAATGAACCGCCAGCGCCAGGCTGGGGTGCTCGAGCCGCAACAGGATGCGGTGGCCGGCGAGGCGTGCGAGTCTCCCGGGGGCAGCCGGGTCGCGGGCGAGCAGGGCATTGAGGGTGCGCTCGAGGCCAGCCAGCAGCAGGGTCAGCGACATCTCGACCTCACAGCTTTATGCCGCGATGCAGGGCGACGATGCCCCCGGTGAGGTTGGTGTACTCGACGCGTTCCAGGCCGGCGGCTTCCATCATGCCCTTGAGGGTCTCCTGGTCGGGGTGCATGCGGATCGACTCGGCCAGGTAGCGATAGCTGTCGCCGTCGCTTGCCACCAGCTCGCCCATCCTGGGCAGCAGGCGGAAGGAGTACTCGTCGTAGGCCCTGGAGAGCAACGGATTGGCTGGCTTGGAGAACTCCAGCACCAGCAGCCGGCCGCCGGGCTTGAGCACCCGGGCCATGGAGCGCAGGGCGGCGTCCTTGTCGGTGACATTGCGCAGGCCGAAGGCGATGGTGATGCAGTCGAAGGTGTTGTCGGGGAAGGGCAGGGTCTCGGCGTTGGCCTGCACATACTCGACGTTGCCGCCGACCCCATGGTCGAGCAGCTTGTCGCGGCCGACCCGGAGCATGGACTCGTTGATGTCGGCCAGCACGACCCGCCCGCGGGGCCCCACCATGCGCGAGAACTTCAGCGTCAGGTCGCCGGTGCCGCCGGCGATATCGAGCACGCTGTGGCCGGGGCGCACGCCTGAGCGCTCGATGGTCAGGCGCTTCCACAGGCGGTGGATGCCCAGCGACATCAGGTCGTTCATCACATCGTAGCGGGCCGCCACCGAATGGAAGACGTCGGCCACACGGGAGGCCTTCTCCTCGACCGGAACTTCCTGATAGCCGAAGTGGGTGGTGCGCTTGTCCATGGATGACCCCTGGGCTGAATTCGGGCGAGTGACGCGCCGGGCACGTCAGCAAACGGCGATATTGTAGCCTCCCCCAGCGGCGATTGTCTTGACGGGAGTGGGGCATCACCACACGGGCCTGTTCCGGCGATAGCTCTGCGGGGAGGCGCTGTGAACCCCTCCATGGGCGCTACATTCGACATCCCTGTCGAATGACCTCCCCTTCGAGCTATCCCCGGCGTCCCACGTGGTGCTCTACAGCTGCTTGATCTCGATGCCAAGCGGCTCGCGCGAGGCGCCGGCCTCCTCCAGCCGCCGCAGGTAGTCGGCCCAGTTGGCCTCCCGGTCGCGGATCAGCGCATGCAGGTAGTCCCAGCTGTACAGGCCGCTGTCATGGCCATCGTCGAAATGCAGCTTGAGCGCGTAGCGACCGGCCTGGGTGATGTTCTTCAGGCCGACGTGCTTCTTGCCCACCTGCAGGGTGGCGGTATCGCCGCCGTGGCCGCGCACCTCGGCCGAGGGCGAGAAGACCCTCAGGTACTCCACCGACAGCCGGTAGCTCTCGCCGCCCTCGTAGGTGAGCTCGAGCTCGCGGTCCTTCTTGTGGTAATGCACCTTGACGGGAATCGGGGCGGTCATGGTATGCCTCCGCTTATGGCGTGGTGGAGGCGCGGCTATCCCGGCGACAGGCCCCGAAGTGTCGGACCATCGCGGAGGCGCTGTGAACCCCTCCCTGGGCGCTACCGATGCCATCCATGGCATCGGACCTCCGCTTCGACCTGTCCCCGGCGCCGCGCAGTCCGCGCCCTAGGGCTTGCAGCTTATAGCTTAAGGCTTATAGCTGGGATTAGAGAATATACCGCGACAGATCCTCGTCCATCGCCAGCTCGGCGAGCTGGGAGTCGACGTAGGCGGCGTCGATCGCCAGCGGCGTGCCCACGTCGGCACCCTTGAACGAGGCCTCCTCGAGCAGGCGCTCCATCACCGTATGCAGGCGGCGGGCACCGATGTTCTCGGTACCCTCGTTGACCTTCCAGGCGATCTCGGCGATGCGCTCGATGCCATCCTCGGTGAACGAGATGTCGAGCCCCTCGGTGGCCAGCAGGGCCTGGTACTGCTTGGTGAGCGACGCCGAGGGCTCGGTGAGGATGCGCTTGAAGTCGTCAGGGGTCAGCGCATTGAGCTCGACCCGGATCGGCAACCGTCCCTGCAGCTCGGGGATCAGGTCCGAGGGCCGCGACAGGTGGAAGGCGCCGGAGGCGATGAAGAGGATATGGTCGGTCTTGACCATGCCGTACTTGGTCGAGACCGTGGACCCCTCGATCAGCGGCAGCAGGTCACGCTGTACGCCTTCCCGGGAGACCTCGCCGCCGCTGGACTGGCCGCTGCCCTTGGCCACCTTGTCGATCTCGTCGAGGAAGACGATGCCGTTCTGCTCCACCGCCTCGATGGCGCGGTGCTTGATCTCCTCCTCGTTGACCAGCTTGGCGGCCTCCTCGTCACGCAGCAGGGCGAAGGCGTCCTTCACCGCCACGCGGCGGGTCTCGGTCTTCTGCTTGCCCATGCCGGCGAACAGGCTCTGCAGCTGGCTGGTCATCTCCTCCATGCCCGGCGGGGTCATGATGTCGATGCCCGGCCCCTGGGGGGTGATCTCGATGTCGATCTCCTTGTCGTCGAGCTGTCCCTCGCGCAGCTTCTTGCGGAAGAGCTGGCGAGTCGAGCTGTCGCCACGGGGGGCATCCTCCTGGCCGCGGGGCGGCGGCAGCAGGGCATCGAGGATGCGGTCCTCGGCGGCGTCCTCGGCGCGGTGACCCACCTCTTCCTTGGCCTGTTCACGCACCAGCTTGATGGCGGCCTCGGTCAGGTCGCGCACGATCGACTCCACGTCGCGGCCCACGTAGCCCACCTCGGTGAACTTGGTCGCCTCGACCTTGATGAAGGGCGCGCGGGCGAGCTTGGCCAGGCGCCGGGCGATCTCGGTCTTGCCGACCCCGGTGGGGCCGATCATCAGGATGTTCTTGGGGGTCACTTCCTGGCGCAGTTCGTCGTCGAGCTGCATGCGCCGCCAGCGGTTGCGCAGGGCGATGGCCACGGCGCGCTTGGCGTCCTGCTGGCCGATGATGTATTGATCCAGGGCGTGGACGATCTCGCGGGGTGTCATCTGGGTCATGGTGGCGGCCTTCAGAGCTCTTCGAGGGTGACGTGGTGGTTGGTGAACACGCAGATGTCGCCGGCGATCTCCAGCGACTTCTCGGTGATCTCCCGGGCCGAGAGGTCGGTGTTCTCGAGCAGGGCGCGGGCCGCGGCCAGGGCGAAGTTGCCGCCGGAGCCGATGGCGATGATCCCTCGCTCGGGCTCCACCACGTCGCCGTTGCCGGTGATGATCAGCGAGGCATCCTTGTTGGCGACCGCCAGCAGCGCTTCCAGGCGGCGCAGGGCACGGTCGGTGCGCCAGTCCTTGGCCAGCTCCACGGCGGCCTTGACCAGGTTGCCCTGGTGCTTCTCCAGCTGTGCCTCGAAGCGCTCGAAGAGGGTGAAGGCATCGGCGGTGCCGCCGGCGAAGCCCGCCAGTACCTCGCCACGGTAGAGGCGGCGCACCTTGCTGGCATTGCCCTTCATCACGGTATTGCCCAGGGAAACCTGGCCGTCGCCGGCCAGTGCGACCTGGTCACCGCGGCGCACGGAAACGATCGTGGTCATGGAGGGGACTCCTTGGGGGAGCGGTTGGCTCCCGATGACTTTCGGCGCCGCGGGGTGGCCCGGGCGCCGTGGCTGAGCTTTCAGGGGAAGTGCGGGCAGCCGGCCCGGAATTCAACCGCCGGGTGCCGGCGGCGAGTCGGCAGATCAGTTCTGCAGCCTGATCAACAGCGGCTCGATGCCCTGGGTGACCATCAGGTCCTGGGCCCGGTTGAGTTCGCGGCTGTCATCGAAGGGGCCGACCTGCACCCGGTGCCAGGTCTCGCCGCCCGAGGCCTGTACCTGGCTGACCTGGGCCACCAGGCTGAGGTTGCGCAGGCGCTGCTGGAGTTGCTGGGCATCGCCGGATTCGCGGAAGGAGGCGGCCTGAAGCATGTAGCGCTGACCGGCGGCCGGGTTCGGCGCGGGCTCCGCCGGGGCGGTGTCCTGGGGGCGCAGGTTGGCGGCGATCACCTGGGCGATGGGGTCGTCATCGGGGGGGGCCGCCGCCTCGGTCTCGGTCTCGGTCTCGGCCACCTCGGGGGGTGGGGCCGGAGGCCGCGCGGTGGAGGCGGGCACCTCGCCCCGCGGTGCGACCACCTCGGACTCGGGCAGCAGGGTGTAGAACTCGAAGGTCGGCATGCGCGGCTCCTCCGGCGTGGGGCGGGATGGCGTGCGCGGAGCGGCCTCGTCGCCGGCAGGGGGGGTGCGGGGCATCACGGTAGCCAGCGGGGAGTCGCCGCCCTCCTGCCAGGGGGCCGTGCCGTGCTGATGCTGGGCGAGCAGGAAGCCGGCCGCGAGGCCGACGAGGCCCCACAGCCAGCCCGGCACGCCGCGGCTTGTCCGGGGGGCGGCACGACGCTTGCTGGACGTGGCACCGCGCTTCTTCGGGGCGGGACGACGGGCCATGGCTTACATCTCCTCGGGAGCACCGACGCCCATCAGGTCGAGGCCGTTGCGCAGCACCTGGCGAGCGGCCAGGCCCAGCGCCAGGCGGGCGTTGCGCTGGGCGTCGTCCTCGACCATCACCTTCACCGCGTTGTAGCAGGTGTGGAACTCGGCGGCGAGGTCGAGCAGGTACTGGGCGATCTGCTGGGGTTCGCGGGACGCGGCGGCGTGCTCGACCACTTCGGGGTAGCGGGCCAGGCGGTTCATGACGGCCTTCTCCTGGTCCTCCTCGAGAAGCGCGAGGCTCTCCATGGCCAGGCCATGGTCGAAGGGCTGGCCCTCCGTCTCGGCCTTGCGCAGCATGCTGCAGACCCGGGCGTGGGCGTACTGCACATAGTAGACCGGGTTGTCGTTGGACTGGGAGCGGGCCAGGTCGATGTCGAAGGTCAGTTGAGAGTCGGCACGGCGGGCGGCCAGGAAGAAGCGCGTGGCATCGCGGCCGACCTCGTCGATCAGGTCGCGCACCGTGACATAGCTGCCGGCACGCTTGGAGAGTTTCACCTCGACCCCGGAGCGGGTCACCATCACCATCTGGTGCAGCACGTAGTCGGGCCAGCCTCGGGGAATGCCGGCCTCCAGCGCCTGCAGCCCGGCGCGCACCCGCGTCACCGTGGAGTGATGGTCGGCGCCCTGTTCGTTGATCACCGTGGTGAAGCCGCGCTGCCACTTGTCGAGGTGGTAGGCGACGTCGGGCAGGAAGTAGGTGTAGTGGCCGTCGGTCTTGCGCATCACCCGGTCCTTGTCGTCACCGAAGTCGGTGGTGCGCAGCCACAGGGCGCCGTCCTGTTCAAAGGTGTGGCCCTTGGCGATCAGCTGCTCGACGGTGGCCTCGACCTTGCCGTCCTCGTAGAGCGAGGACTCCAGGAAGTAGACATCGAACTCGACACCGAAGGCGCGCAGGTCGAGGTCCTGCTCGCGGCGCAGGTAGGCCACCGCGAAGTCGCGGATGGCGTCGAGATCGTCCGGGTCGGCCTTGGCGGTGACATGGCGGTCATCGGCATGCACGGTCTCGCCGGCCAGGTAGGCATTGGCCACGTCGATGATGTAGCCGCCGCGGTAGCCGTCGGCGGGCCAGCCCTCGTCGTCGGGGTCGATGCCCTGGACGCGGGCCTGCACTGAGAGCGCCAGGTTACTGATCTGGGCGCCGGCGTCGTTGTAGTAGAACTCGCGGGTCACGTCATGGCCGGTGGCTTCCAGCAGCCGGCAGATGCAGTCGCCGATGGCCGCCCCGCGGCCATGGCCGACGTGCAGCGGACCGGTGGGGTTGGCGGAGACGAACTCCACCTGCACCTTCTCGCCCTGGCCGGTGAGGCTGCGGCCGTAGGTGTCACCCGCGTCGAGTACCCGGCGCACCACCTGGGCGGCGGCGTCGGTGGCGGCGAAGAAGTTGACGAAGCCGGGACCGGCGATCTCCACCCTGCTCACGGCGCGGCTCTCGGGCAGGGCGCCGACCAGCGCCTCGGCCAGCTCGCGGGGCGGCTTGCCGGCGGGCTTGGCCAGCATCAGTGCCAGGTTGGTGGCGTAGTCGCCGTGGGCCTTGTCGCGGGTGGGGTCGACCTTGATGGTCGGCGAGAGGTCGGCGGGCAGCACGCCCTGCCGCTTGAGAGTGTCGAGGGCGCCCTCGAGCAGCGTGATGATGGTGTCTTTCATGAAGCGTCGGATGTCCTGTGGCGCCGGCCGGTGCGAGGTAAAGGGCGATGACGAGGCGCTCGCGATGGGCTCGGGCGTGGAAGTTCGGTGCCCGTGGATGGGCATGGTCGGCCATTATCGGCAATTGTGGCGTGGCTTTAAAGCCCAGCCGGGCTGCGCCCGGAGCTAGAAGCCATAAGCTTTAAGCTATAAGAGAAAGCCTTTGCCATCAGAAGCGCTGACAACAGCCTTCGGGCTTACGGCTTTCAGCTCAACGTCTGCGGGTCGATATCCAGCGACCAGCGCACCCGGCGGGCTTCCGGTGTGGCCTCGAGCCAGGCGACCAGACCGGCGCCGGCCTCGTGCAGCATGCTGCGTCGCGAGCTGGCGAGCATCAGTTGCAGGTGGTAGCGGTTCTGGCGACGCTCCATGGGCGCGGGCACCGGGCCCAGGCAGTCCACCGCCAGGCCCCGCTCGCCGAGCCAGCTCCTCAGGGCGTCGGCGGCCTGGCCGCCGAGGGCGTTCACCGCCTCTTCCCGGGGGCTCTCGAGGCGCAGCAGGGCGAGGAAACGGAAGGGGGGCAGGCCGGCGGCCCGCCGTTCCTCCAGCAACTGGTCGGCCAGGGCGGCGTAGCCCTGCTCGGCCAGCCGTCGCAGGTGCGGGTCGTCGCCGTGCAGGGTCTGCACCAGCACCCGGCCGGGGTGGGCGGCACGGCCGGCACGCCCGGCCACCTGCACCAGCAGCTGGGCGCTCTGCTCCAGGGCACGGAAGTCGCTGGCGTAGAGGCCGGCGTCGGCGTTGACCACCACCACCAGGGTGACATGGGGCAGGTGGTGTCCCTTGGCCAGCATCTGGGTGCCGACCAGCAGGCAGGGCTCGCCGCGGCGTACCTCGGTGAGCACACGCTCGAAGGCGTCGCGACGCCGGGTACTGTCGCGATCGATGCGGTGTACCGGCACCTCGGGGAACAGCGCCGCCAGGGTCTCCTCGGTGCGTTCGGTGCCGCTGCCCAGGGGGCGCAGGTCGCCGCTGCCGCAACTGGGGCAGACGTCGGGCAGGGCGCGGCGGCGGTCGCAGTGGTGGCAGGCGAGGAGTGGCGGCTGGCGGTGCAGGGTCATGCGGGCATCGCAGTGGTCGCACTCGGCGAGCCAGCCGCAGGCATGACAGGCCAGGGTGGGGGCGAAACCGCGACGGTTGATGAACACCAGCACCTGGTGGCCGGCGGTGAGCGTCTCGCGGATGGCCTCGATCACCGGCGGGATGAGCCCGCCCTGGCGACGGCGACCGCGCAGGTCGACCAGTTCGAGGCGAGCCGGAGCATGGCGGCTGGCACGGCGAGTCAGCAGCAGGTGGCGCCAGTCGCCGCTGCGGGCCCTGGCCAGGCTCTCCAGCGATGGGGTGGCACTGCCCAGCACCACGGGGATACCGTGGCGATGAGCGCGGGCCACGGCGAGGTCGCGGGCGTGGTAGCGCAAGCCGTCCTGCTGCTTGAAGGAGCCGTCGTGCTCCTCGTCGACGATGATCGCCCCGGGCTGGGCCAGGGGGGTGAAGATCGCCGAACGGGTGCCGATGACGATGGGCGCGCGGCCGCTGGCGGCGGCCTCCCAGGCATCGAGCCGCTCGTTGTCGGTGAGCCCCGAGTGCAGCGCCACCACCGGCACCCGGAAGCGGCTCCGGAAGCGGGCCAGGGTCTGGGGGGTGAGGCCGATCTCGGGCACCAGGACCAGGGCCTGGCGGCCACGGCCCACCACCGCCTCGATCAGTTGCAGGTAGACTTCGGTCTTGCCGCTGCCCGTGACCCCCTCGAGCAGGCAGGGGTGGTAGGCGTCGAGGCGCTCGTGGAGCGCCGCGAGGGCCGTGGCCTGCTCGCTGTTGAGCGGCAGCGGGGGCTCGGCGAGCAGCGGCTCCCCGGCCTTCCAGGGGGCGGTGAGCGGCTCCTCCCGGCAGCCGACCAGGCCCTTGTCGGCCAGGGCGCGGAGCTGCTCGCGGGTGAACGACTGGGCGAGGATCGCCTGGGTGCCGAGGCCGTGGGGGTGCTGGCGCAGCATCGCCAGCAGCTCGGCCTGGCGTGGTGCGCGGGCGAGCCCCGGCGGATCGGTTTCCAGGCCGGCGGGGGTGGGCTGCCAGCGCTCGCGGGTGCGGGCCTCCAGGGGGCGACCCTGGCGCAGCAGGACCGGCATGGCCTGGTGCAGGGTGTCACCCAGGCCGTGCTGATAGTACCGGGCGGTGAAGCGGCACAGCCACAGCCAGTCGGCGGGCAGCGGCGTGCCGTCCAGGCACGTGTCCACCGGCTTGAGATCGGCCAGCGGTAACTCGCTGCCATCGCGGCACTCGACCACCACGCCCACCAGTTGGCGGCGGCCGAAGGGCACCCGCACGCGCAGCCCGGGTTGCCAGCCGCCGGGCGGGGCTTCCCGGCAGGGGCGATAGTCGAACAGGCGGCGCAGCGGCGAGGGGATGGCGATGCCCAGCACGCGGGGCGTGTTCGGGCGGGGGGGATTGGACAATTGGCCTCCGGCGTCGGCTCTGCTAGAATGCCCCGCCTCCACGAGCACCTCGGGTGTACGTGGCGGCAAAACCGGTTCGTACGTCGACACAAACCCGTATGCGGTGCCTGGCAGCGGATCAGGTGGCGGCATACAGCTCCATGAGGCTCAAGATGAAACAAGGTATCCACCCGGATTACAAGACGGTCACCGCGACCTGTTCCTGCGGCGCCACCTTCGAGGTCGGCTCCACCGTGGGTCAAGACCTGTCCCTGGACGTCTGCTCGCAGTGCCACCCCTTCTACACCGGCAAGCAGAAGCAGGCGACTACCGGCGGTCGCGTCGAGCGCTTCAACAAGCGTTTCGGTGCCGCCATCAAGCGGGGCTGATCGACGTCCCGTCACGGCTTCGCCCGTCGAAACGACCCGCCCATCGAGGCGGGTCTTTTTTTGCCCGCCGCTTCGTGAGCGCGCCGATAAGCAATGCCTTATGGTTGGCCGCGTCAGGTATAAGTTGCAACAAATGCCTGGAAATGGCGTCAAACGAGCGTACAAAGGTGGGAAAATTCACTTTGTTGAGGAGTGGAAGGTTTTTCTATACTCTGGCTGCCCTCTATAGTCACCTGACCGGATCGAGAGCATGACAGACGCAAGAAAGGCGGCGCTGGACTACCACGCGAAACCTATTCCCGGAAAACTGTCGGTGGAGCTGACCAAGCCCACCGCCACGGCGCGGGATCTGTCCCTGGCCTACAGCCCGGGCGTGGCCGAGCCTGTCCGCGAGATTGCGCGCGATCCGGAGAATGCCTACCTCTATACCGGCAAGGGCAACCTGGTGGCGGTGATTTCCGATGGCAGCGCCATCCTCGGCCTGGGCAATCTCGGGCCGCTGGCGAGCAAGCCGGTGATGGAGGGCAAGGGCGTGCTGTTCAAGCGCTTTGCCGGCATCAACTCGGTGGACATCGAGGTCAACGCCGAGAGCCCCCAGGCGTTCATCGACACCGTGGCGCGTATCGCCGATACCTGGGGCGGCATCAACCTCGAGGACATCAAGGCGCCGGAGTGCTTCGAGATCGAGCAGGCGCTGATCGAGCAGTGCAACATTCCGGTCTTCCATGACGACCAGCACGGCACCGCCATCGTCACCGCGGCGGGCATGCTCAATGCCCTGGAGATCGCCGGCAAGTCGCTGGACAGCGCGCGCATCGTCTGCCTGGGCGCCGGTGCCGCGGCGATCGCCTGCATGAAGCTGCTGGTCTCCTGCGGCGCACACCCCGAGAACATCGTGATGCTCGACCGCAAGGGCGTGATCCACGCCGGGCGCGAGGATCTCAACCAGTACAAGGCGATGTTCGCCGTCGACACCGACAAGCGCACCCTGGATGACGCCATCGACGGCGCCGACGTGTTCGTCGGCCTGTCCGGCCCGGGGCTGATGACCGCCGACCATATCCGCAAGATGGCCCCGACCCCGGTGGTCTTCGCCTGCACCAACCCGGACCCCGAGATCGATCCCGAGCTGGCCCGCGAGACGCGCCCCGACGTGATCATGGCCACCGGTCGCTCCGACTACCCCAACCAGGTCAACAACGTGCTGGGCTTCCCGTTCATCTTCCGCGGTGCCCTGGACGTCCGGGCGACCCGCATCAACGAGGAGATGAAGGTGGCGGCCGTGCATGCGCTCAAGGACCTGGCCCGCGAGCCGGTGCCCCAGGCGGTGCTGGAGGCCTACGAGAAGGAGAGCATGAGCTTCGGGCCCGAATACATCATCCCGACCCCCGTGGACGTGCGCCTGCTCGAGCGTATCTCCTCGGCGGTGGCCCAGGCGGCGGTGGATTCCGGGGTGGCGCGCAAGCCCTATCCCTCCCACTACCCGCTGGCCACCGTGGATGACGTCTATGGTGGATGACCGCTGCTGATCGCCGCCAGACCCGCGACACGACGACGCCGGCCCGAGGGCCGGCGTCGTCGTCTGTGGCTGCCGAGCTGGCGGGAGCTACCAGTTATAGAGCAGCGACGCGCTGGTGGTGTGGTCGGTCCGAGCCATGGCGGCCTCGGGGGGCTGGGAGTTGCTCTTGATCTCGTGGGAGAGCTTGAGTGCCAGGCGCGAGTTGAGGCGGGCGGTGAGCGACGACAACGAACGGGAGGTGGTGTTGTCGTCGGTGGCCTCCACCGAGAGCTCCTGTGACAGGGCCGAGGCATCGGAGAGCTCGTACTCGTAGGCCAGGGCGCCATAGGCCACCGCCAGCGTCTCGTTCGCTTCGTCCTGGATGCGGTCGTGGCGGAAGCCCGGGCCGGCCTCCAACGAGAGCAGCTGGCGCTGGCTGTCGATCAGGTCGCGACCATAGCCGGCGATGGCGGTGAACTGCTGGTCGTAGCCGCTGAAGCGGTCCTTTTCCCAACGGGCGAAGCCGAACATGTAGTGAGGGCCCTCGAGCTCGTAGCGCTCGCGTCCGGCCAGCAGGTACTGCTCGGCGTCGGTGTCGCCGCCGCGGGCGACGTTGCGCGCCTCGCTACGCAGGGTGTGGGTCCACTTGCCGTTGAGCCAGGTCAGGCGACCCTTGCCGATCAGGGTCTGGCTGTCGGTGTTGCCGGAAAGCCGGGTATAGCCCAGCTCGGCCTCGCCGCTGAAGGTCTTGGCATCCTCGTCAGGAGGCGGTGGGGCATAGAAGGGGGTGGCCTGCACGCTGCCGGCGGCCGCCAGCAGGCCGCACAGGGCCCACCACGTGGGCCTGGAGCGGCTTGTCGCAGAACGTGGCATGGGTATCTCCACGGGTTGCCGATTGTCGGGGCCGCCGCCGAAGGCGGCACGCACGGTTGGCAGATGAGACGGGCGGCCTCCCTGCCGCCTGGAGCGTGTCTTCAGAAGATGGCCTCATAGGCCCCGGTGCCCTGCGACCCGCTGCGCTGTTCCACCTCGCGGTCGACGCGCCGCGACTGGTAGTCGGGCAGGTGGTCGGGGTGGAAGATCTCGCTGATGCCGCCCGTCTCGCCGTCATGCAGGCGTCGGCCGGTCTGGGGGTCGACGCGGGCGGTCACGAGGTCGGATGGCGGTGCGGGCATCGCCTCGGAGCGGCCCTCGAGGGCCGCGCCCATGAAGTCGATCCAGATCGGCAGGGCGGCATTGCCGCCGTACTCGGCGATGGTCTCGTTGTCGTCCTTGCCCACCCAGACGGTGGTCACCAGGTCGCTGTTGTAGCCGGCGAACCAGGCGTCACGGTAGCCGTTGGTGGTGCCGGTCTTGCCGACGAGGTCGTTGCGCTCCAGTTCCAGGGCGGCACGGCCGGTGCCGCTCTCGATCACGTCGCGCAGCATGTCGCGCAGGATGTAGACGGCGGTGGGGTCGGCCACGCGCGGTGCCACCGGGTGGCGGCGACCGTCGATCTCGACCTCACTCTGGCCGTCGCGACACTCGCGGCAGGCGACCTTCGGCAGCGCCTCGTCGAGCACGTTGCTGTCGTCGCCACGGGTGATGCGCTCGATGAACCAGGGGGAGACCTGGAAGCCGCCGTTGGCCAGCACCGCGTAGGCGTTGGTCATCTCCAGCGGCGTCAGGTCGGCGCTGCCCAGCGCCAGCGACAGCCCATTGGGCAGGCGACCCTCGGCGAAGCCGAAGCCCTTGAGAAAGTCGAGGGTGGCATCCATCCCGACCTGCTGCAGCACGCGGATGGTGACCAGGTTGCGCGAGCGCGCCAGGGCCACCCGCAGTCGCGTGGGGCCGAGGAAGTCACGGCTGGAATTGACCGGGCGCCACAGCTCGTTGCTGCCGTCCTCCATCACCACCGGGGCGTCGTTGACCACGCTGGCGGCGGTCATCAGGCCGCTGTCGAGGGCGGCCAGGTAGACGAAGGGCTTGAAGATCGAGCCGGATTGGCGTTGGGCCTGCACCGCGCGATTGAACTTGCTGGCGCTGAAGTCGAAGCCGCCCTGCAGCGCCAGGATGGCGCCGGTGTCGGGTTCCATCACCACCAGCGAGCCCTCGGCTTCCGGGCGCTGGGAGAGGCGGTGGCTGCCGTCTTCCCGGGCGAGGATGCGCACCAGGTCGCCGGGCTCGGCGATCTCGGCGGCGGAGCCCGGCTCGGGGCCGCGGCTCCTGGGGCTGAGATAGGGGCGGGCCCAGCTCAGGCCCTCCCAGTCGAGGGTATGCAGTTCGCCGCCGCGTGCCATGACCTGCATCTCGCGGCCCTCGCTCGTCACCACGATGGCCGGCTGCAGCGGGCCGAACCCGGGGGTACGCTCGAGCACCTGCAGCCAGTTGCTGACATCGCCGTCGATGCCCTCGACCTCGGTCTGGCTGCGCTCGGCGGCACGGCGAGCGGTCTGCATCACCTCGGGCGACTCGGACAGCTCCTCCTCGAGCCCCTGGCGCTCGGTGCGGTCCTGGGCCTCCACCAGGCTCGGCGGGATATCGCGTTCCTCGGGGCCGCGCCAGCCGTGGCGGGTATCGTAGGCGATCAGGCCATCGGCCAGGGCGCGGCGGGCATAGGGCTGGAGCTCGCTGTCGAGGGTGGTGTGAATGCGATAGCCCCCGGTGTAGGCCTCCTCGCCGAAGCGCTCGATGGCGAACTGGCGGGCCATTTCGGCCACGTACGCGGCATCGACCTCGGGTCGGGTGATGTGGCGACGGGCGGTGATCGGTGCCTGCACCGCCTCGTCGTAGGCCGCCTGGTCGATATGGCCCAGCTCGCGCATGCGGAACAGGATCCAGTTGCGGCGGATCAGCGAGCGCTCGGGGTTGGCGAGCGGGTTGAAGGAGGAGGGCGCCTTGGGCAGGCCGGCGATCATCGCCTTCTCGGCAAGGGTCAGCTCTTCGAGCGGGCGGTTGTAGTAGGTCTCGGATGCCGCGGCGATGCCGTAGGCGCGATGACCGAGGAAGATCTTGTTCACGTAGAGCTCGAGGATCTCCTCCTTGGAGAGGATCTGCTCCATCTGCAGGGCCAGCAGTATCTCGCGGATCTTGCGGGTGAAGGTGCGGTCAAGGGTCAGCAGGTAGTTGCGGGCCACCTGCATGGTGATGGTGGAGCCGCCGGACTGGATGTCGCCGCCGCTGGCGACCAGCTCGAAGGCGGCCCGCGCCAGGCCACGGGGGTCGACCCCGCGGTGCTCGAAGAACCCCGAGTCCTCGGCGGCCAGCAGGGCCTGGGTCATCTCCGGCGGGATCTCGCCGAACTCCACGGGCATGCGCCGCTCATCGCCGAACTCGCCGATCAGCTTGCCGTCACGGGTGAAGATGCGCAGTGGCGTATGCAGCTCGAAATCCTGCAGCTGTCGGACATCGGGCAGTCCCGGGGCAAAGTAGAGGGCGGCACCCACCACGCCCAGGACCGTGGCAGCGGTAAGCGATACCAGCAACCACGCGGCCGAAAGGATCAGGGTTCTGAGAAACTTCATGAAATCGCGGTATCCGTGATGAGTACAGGAGTGGTCTGGCGGCGATATAGGGGATTTTCCTTTGCGCCGCCATTATAAGAAGCCGGGCGGGTTGTCACCAGCGTTGACGTTTCGCGACAGGCTTTGCAGTGTGAGGGTAGGCAATATCATGTAACCTCAGATTACAGGACGAGGTATGATTTCCGTAGCCCATTCCTCTCACGCGGAGGGATGGACACTATAATGAGCGGCAAGCCGCATGGATCAGGCAGGGGCATGACCTAGATGCGACTCAGAGCATCCGGCAAGGGACTGATCGGTGTCGATATCACGTCGGCCACCGTCAAGCTACTCGAGCTCAAGCGAACTGGTGCCCACTATCAGGTCGACAGCTACGCCGTTCGCCCCCTGCGCGAGGGGGCGGTGGTCGAGCGGCGGATCCGTGACATGGGCGAAGTGGTCGACGCCCTCGCGCGTGCGGTCCAGCAAGCCCGGCCGTCCTCTCGCCGGGCCGCGGTGGCGGTGCCGGCCGGTGCGGCGATCACCAAGACCCTGACCCTGCCCGCCTCACTCAATGACGATGAGATCGAGGCGCGCATCCAACTCGACTCTGACAAGCATATTCCCTTTCCGTTCAGCGAAGTTGCCTTCGATTTCCAGCGCCTGGGTCTCAATGCCCGCTACGGCGACCAGCAGGACGTCCTGCTGGTCGCTTGCCGCCAGCAGGACGTCAGCCAGTTGACCGACGCCCTGCTGCAGGCCGGCCTGACCCCCGATGCAGTGGATGTGGAGAGCTTCGCCATGGAGCGGGCCTACACCGAGCTGCGCCACCAGCTGCCGGCCACCACCGGCGAGGAGGACTGCGTGGCCCTGGTGGACATCGGTGCCACCATGAATGCCTTCCACGTGCTGCGCGAAGGGCGCATCGTCTATACCCGTGACACCGTCTTCGGCGGTCGCCAGCTCACCGAAGAGATCCGCAGCCGCTACGGGTTGAGCCTGGAGGAGGCGGGGTTGGCCAAGAAGCGCGGAGGCCTGCCCGAGGATTACCAGCGAGGCGTGCTCGACCCCTTCCTCGACACCCTGGTGCAGCAGGTCGGTCGCTCGCTGCAGCTCTACTACACCGCCGGCCGCAAGCACGAGGTGCGGCGCATGGTGCTGGCCGGTGGTTCCTGCGTGATTCCCGGCCTGGCCGAACGCCTGGGCCAGGAGAGCGGCATGCAGGTGGTGATCGCCAATCCCCTCCAGCGCATGAAGGTCAATAGCCGCATCGATGTGCAGACCCTGGCCGGTGACGCCCCGGCCATGCTCACGGCCTGCGGCCTGGCGATGAGGTCCTGCACATGACCATCGAGATCAATCTGCTGCCCTGGCGCGAGGAAGTTCGCGCCCGGCGCAGCAAGCGTTTCTTCCTGGCGCTGGGGATGATGGCGGTGCTGGGGCTCGGCGGCGGCTACGGCATGACCTGGCACTACGAGCAGCAGTTCGATGCCCAGCAGCAGCGCAATGCCCACATCCAGGCCCAGAGCCGGCAGCTCGACGCGGGGATCCGCGAGATCAGCGAGCTGGAGGCGATCCGCGAGCGCATGCTCGAGCAGGTCCAGGTCTTCACCGGCCTGCAGTTGGGGCGCACCCGGACCGTCCAGGTGTTCCGCGATCTCGCCACCAGCCTGGTCGACGGGGTGCACTACACCGAGCTCTCCCGACAGCAGGAGAGCCTGCGCCTGGTTGGCCTGGCCGCGAGCAATCGGCAGGTCTCCGACCAGCTCCGCGCCCTGGCGGCCGCCGACACCTTCTCGGTGCCGGTGCTGTCCGAGGTGGAGGCCGAGGGCGGCGGTGAGCGCCGCCGGTTCAGCCTGAGCATGAACCAGCGCATGGCGGACGGGGCGCCGGCCGAGAACGCACGGGAGGTGCCATGAGCCTCAAGGGGGAGCTGCGTCGGTTGCGCGAGTTGGACTGGCGCGAACTGGACATCAAGGAAGCCGGCAGTTGGCCCTGGTCGCTGCAGCTGATCTGCTGCCTGCTGGCCCTGGGGCTGACCTTCGCCGGCATGCACTGGTACCTGGCGGCACCCAAGGCCGAGGCACTGGACAGGGTGCGGGTCGAGGAGCGCCAACTGTTGCGCGACTACCAGAGCAAGGCCTCCCAGGCCGCCAACCTGCCCGTGATGCGTGAACAGATGGCCGACCTCGAGGCACGCATGGAGACGCTGCGCGAGATGCTGCCCAGCGGTGCCGAGATACCGTCGCTGATCGACAGCATCAGCGAAACGGCCATCGACAACCAGTTGATCATCGACTTCATCCGCCTGCGCAGTCAGGTGCCCCAGGAGCATTACATCGAGCAACCCTTCGATATCCAGGTCCAGGGCGACTATCACCGGATAGCGTCCTTCCTCGCGGGGGTCGCCGGGTTACCGCGCATCGTCACCCAGCACGACTTCACCCTGGCGCCCGTCGAGGGGGGCAGCGGCCAGCGTCTGCGGCTGTCGATGCTGGCCCGGACGTACAGCTACCGGCCGAGCGAGGGGGAGGCGCCATGATGGCAGTGCTCAGGATGTTCGGCCCCGCCGTCGGGCTGCTGGTGCTGCTTGCCGGCTGTGCGGACCCCGAGCTGGGGAGCCTCGATCGCGATCTCGCGGCGATCCGCAACGACCCTGGCCAGGTGCCGCGGGTGGAGCTGCCCGAGATTCCCGAGTACGAGGCGGTGCCCTACGACGAGGCCGACCGGCGCAGCCCCTTCGTCGCCCGGCTGCCGGAAGCGGAGCAGCCTCCCCGGGGGTCCGAGGACCTGGCGCCTGACCTGACCCGGCCCCGGGAGCCACTGGAGGCCTTCGGGCTCGGCGAGCTCGACCTGGTGGGCACCCTGCAGGTCGGCGGGCAGCCCTCCGCCCTGGTGCGTTCACCCGATGGCCAGGTGCATCGCCTGCGGGTCGGCGACCACCTGGGGAGCGATTTCGGACGCATCGTCAGCATCACTGACGCCTCGGTCCAGCTGGTCGAAGTGGTGCCGACGGGGCGAGGCGGCTGGCTCGAGCGCAGCACGCGACTGTCGCTGGATGACTGACAGCGCTTGAAGAACCGATAACAGGGGTGTCGTCGCGCCGCGCAGGAGCGGGCGACACTGCAGCGGGGGAAGGGAACGATGACACAGATGATGCGCGGACTCGCGACACTGGTGCTGCTGGCGGCCTCCTCGGCGGCCCTGGCGGCCTCCACCCTGGACGAGCTGGACTTTCGCCAGGGCAGTGGCGGCGAGCTGGAGGTGGACCTGGGGTTCGGCGGCCCGGTGCCCGAGGTGCGCGGCTACCGCCTCGACGACCCCGCCCGGCTGACCATCGACCTGATGGACACCTCGAGCCGGCTCGACCAGCGCCGCTTCGACCTCGGCATCGGCGGGGTCGAGCGGGTCACCGCCCTGGAAGCCGGCTCCCGGACCCGGCTGGTCTTCGACCTGTCGGGGCCGCTGCCCTACAACACCTCGCAGCAGGGCGACCGGCTGCGGCTCTCGATCGGGGGCGGAGTCGCCAGCCAGGCTGCCGAGGCCTCGCCGGCGGCGCCGCCGAGCAGGGCGCCGTCTCCGGCACCGGCCAGTACCGGTGATCCCGCGGTCGAGAACATCGACTTTCGCCGCGGCGACGGTGGGGCCGGGCGGCTGGTCGTCACCTTCGACCGTGCCGGTGTCGATGCCCGGGTGCGGGAAACCGGCCGCAACCGCATCACCGCCGAGCTGCGCGGCGTCGCGCTGCCCGATTCCCTGAACCAGGTCTATGACGTCAGCGACTTCGGCACCCCGCTGCGGCGGGTCACGCCCCGGGTCGGTCGCGACGGCGTGACCCTGGACATCGAGGGCAGCGGCGAGTTCGCCATGGTCGCCACCCAGAGCGGCCGCCAGCTGACCATCGAGGCGCAGCCGGTGACCCCGGCGGAGCGCGAGCAACGCGTCCGCGATCAGTTTGCCTATACCGGCGAGCGCATCACCCTGAATTTCCAGGACATCGAGGTGCGCTCGGTGCTGGCGATCATCGCCGATTTCACCGGACTCAACCTGGTGGCCAGCGACAGCGTCACCGGGCGCGTGACCCTCAATCTCCAGGAGGTGCCCTGGGACCAGGCGCTGGACCTGGTGCTCAAGAGCCACGGCCTGGCCAGCCGTCAGGAGGGCAACGTCATCGTGGTGGCGCCGGCGTCGGAGCTCGCCGATATCGAGCGCCAGCAGATCGAGGCGCGCAGCCAGATGGAAACCCTGGCGCCGCTGACCTCGGAGTATGTCCAGGTGCGCTATGCCAAGGCGGACGACCTGGCGCAGCTGCTGCGCGGCGGAGAGGGGTTCGGCTTGCTCTCGGAGCGCGGCCGGGTGGCCGTCGACCAGCGCACCAACACCCTGCTGATCCAGGATACTGCCGAGCAGATCGACGAGATCGTGCGCACCCTCGATCAGCTCGACGTTGCGGTGCGTCAGGTGCAGATCGAGGCGCGCATCGTCATCGCCCGCGACGGCGTCACCCAGGAACTGGGGGTCAACTGGGGGCTGTCCGGGGAAGGCAGCCGCTTCAACCTGGGGGGAGCCTCTTCCGGTCAGCCGGTGGCCACCTTCGGCGAAGGCTTCGGCGGTCGGCGCGAATCGCGCGGCGAGTTTCTCGGCGGCTTCGACGACCCGACCGGCAGCCAGTTCCAGCGCGGCGGCCTGGCGGTCGACCTGGGCAGTGACAACCCCATGACGAACTTCAGCTTCGGCTACCTGTCCGGCGACATCCTGCTCGATCTCGAGCTGCGCGCGCTGGAGAGCGAGAACAAGAGCCAGACCATCTCCCAGCCACGGGTGATCACCGCCAACCAGCGCACCGCGGTGATCAAGCAGGGGCAGGAGATTCCCTACCAGGAGTCGACCTCCAGCGGGGCGACCAACATCGAGTTCAAGGAGGCGGTGCTGTCGCTGGAGGTGACGCCGCAGATCACCCCGGACAACCGCATCATCATGGACCTGGTGATCAACAACGACACCATCGCCGATCAGGTGTTCGGCGGGGTGCCGGCCATCGACACCAACCAGATCCAGACCCAGGTGCTGGTCGACAACGGCGAGACCGTCGTATTGGGTGGTATACTCACCACCGAAGAGTTGACCCGGCTGGCCAAGACGCCGTTCTTCGGCGACCTGCCGGTACTGGGGCGGCTTTTCCGATACAATGAGAGCAGTAACCAGAAAGTGGAGTTGTTGGTCTTCATCACTCCCAGAATCCTGGAGGACGGCCTGGCCATTCGCTGATGCTGGACTTACCCAACCTGATACTGATCGGCCCCATGGGGGCCGGCAAGAGCACCATCGGCCGCCTGCTGGCGGCCGAACTGTCACGCGAGTTCCTCGACAGCGACCACGAGATCCAGGCGCGCTGCGGTGCGGACATCCCCTGGATCTTCGACGTCGAGGGCGAGGCGGGGTTTCGCGATCGCGAGTCCCAGATGATCGACGAACTGACCCACCTCGAGGGCGTGGTCATCGCCACCGGTGGCGGGGCGGTGCTGCGCGAGGAGAATCGCCGCGCCCTGCGTGAGCGTGGCACCGTGATCTACCTGTTCACCACCGTGGAGCAGCAGCTCAGGCGCACCGCCAAGGACCGCAACCGGCCGCTGCTGCAGCGTGGTGACCGCGAGGAGGTGCTGCGCGAGATGTTCGCCCTGCGCGACCCGCTCTACCGCGCCACCGCGGATGTCATCGTGCGTACCGATCGTCGCGGCCCGCGGGCCGTGGTCAACGAGATCGTGCGGCGCGTCACGCGCCTGGTCGATCCCCTGCAATGCAAGGCCTGATCCCATGAGCGATTCCCAGGACGCCCCGCACACCCTCCAGGTCGCGCTGGGCGAGCGTAGCTACCCCATCCATATCGGCCCTGGCCTGCTCGGCGATCCCCGCTGGCTGGCCCCCTACCTGGCCGGGCGCCAGGTGATGATCGTCACCAACGAGACCGTCGCGCCGCTCTATCTCGAGCGCTGCCGCGCCGGCCTGCCGGATGGCCTCGAGGTGCGCGAGCTGGTGCTGCCGGACGGCGAGGCGACCAAGACCCTGGCCAGCGTCGAGCGGATCTGGGATGCGCTGCTCGCGGCCGGCTTCAACCGCCGCTGCACCCTCATCGCCCTTGGCGGCGGAGTGATCGGCGACATGGCCGGCTTCGCCGCGGCCTGCTATCAGCGCGGGGTGGCCTTCGTCCAGGTGCCCACCACCCTGCTGGCCCAGGTGGACTCCTCGGTGGGCGGCAAGACCGGGGTGAATCATCCGCGCGGCAAGAACATGATCGGCGCCTTCTGGCAGCCCCGTGCGGTGCTGATCGACACCGACACCCTGGCCACCCTGCCGCCACGGGAGCTCTCCGCGGGGCTCGCCGAGGTGATCAAGTACGGGCTGATTCGCGATGCCGACTTCCTCGCCTGGCTGGAGGCGGAGATGGGGGCGCTGCGCGGCCTCGATGCCGCGGCCCTGGCCCGGGCCATCGAGCGCAGCTGTGCGCTCAAGGCCGAGATCGTCGCCGAGGACGAGACCGAGCAGGGGGTGAGGGCGCTGCTCAACCTGGGGCACACCTTCGGCCACGCCATCGAGGCGCACCAGGGCTACGGCCACTGGTTGCACGGCGAGGCCGTGGGCGCCGGCATGCTGATGGCCGCCGGCCTCTCGCAGCGCCTGGGTTGGCTCACCGCGGGCGAAGTGGAGAGGGTGCGCACCATTCTCGAGGCCGCGGCCCTGCCGCTGGCCGCTCCCGCCGACATGGCGGTCGAGGATTTTCTCGACATCATGCGCCTGGACAAGAAGAACCTCGACAGCCGCCTGCGGCTGATCCTGCTGCGTGCCCCGGGGGACGCCTGCGTGCATGACGAGACGCCGCCCGAGACGCTTGCCGCGCTGCTTGCGGAATTCCCGCGCCGCTGAATCCCCGAGAGTGTTGTCGCCGACGCCCGCCACGCGCGGGCGTCGGCGTTTGCATGCGTCCCTCTCGATCCTGCCGCGGCAATCGGCGCCCTTCCCGGGATTCATCAATCCGCATGTGTTATGCCGTATCGGCATGGGGTTGATGCCGCATTTTAGACTAAAGTCTATGCCTCCACCAAGGTCGTTGAAAAATCGTTTTAGGGTTTTGCAAGTCGTTGACTTGTTGGGTTTTTTTGCGGCAAGGAGGGCGCAAGTGCTGGATTTGCCGTCGTTTTTCGAGACGCGAGATGGGCGGGATGATTGCGTGAAGGCGGCCGGGCTCGCTATGCTTGCTAGCCTTTTTGCCGCGCAGTCGATGCATTCGGTGGTGACACCAGAAAGAAGAAAAACCGATAAAAATATCATGTATCGACTGTAAAAGAAACATCATTATCCGAGGCGCGCCCATGAATAGAGGTCTTCACCAGCCCGGCGAGTTCCGTGACAACTGCGGGTTCGGCCTGATCGCCCATATGGAAGGACAGGCCAGCCACGATCTGCTCAAGACGGCCATCGAGTCGCTGACCTGCATGACCCACCGTGGCGGCATCGCCGCCGACGGCAAGACCGGCGACGGCTGCGGCCTGCTGCTGAAGATGCCCGATGCCTTCATGCGGCAGGTCGCCGAGGAGGCGTTGGGCGTCACGCTGGGCGAGCGTTATGCGGTAGGCGCGGTCTTCCTGCCCGACGACGATGCCCGCGAGACCCACGGGCGCAAGACCCTGGAAGCCGAACTCGAGGCCCGCGGCCTGAAGGTGCTGGGCTGGCGCGAGGTGCCGGTGGATTCGAGCGTCTGCGGTCCCATGGCGCTGGACTGCCTGCCGCGCATCCGCCAGCTGTTCGTCGCGCCGGGTGGCGAAGATGCCGGCAACTTCGACGTCGATCTCTACATGGCCCGCCGGCGTGCCGAGCAGGCGCTGCGCGACGACGAGGACTTCTATGTCTGCTCGCTGTCGCCGGAAGTGGTCTCCTACAAGGGCCTGGTGATGCCGGTCGACCTGCCGGCCTTCTACCGCGACCTGGGCGATGAGCGCCTGGAGACCGCCATCTGCGTCTTCCACCAGCGCTTCTCCACCAACACCGCACCGCGCTGGCCGCTGGCCCAGCCGTTCCGCCTGCTGGCCCACAACGGCGAGATCAACACCATCGAGGCCAACCGCGGCTGGGCGAACTCCCGCAAGGAGAACTTCGTCAACGAGCGGCTGCCCGACATCGCCGAGCTCGACGAGATCGTCAATACCACCGGGTCCGACTCCTCGAGCATGGACAACATGCTCGAGGTGCTGCTGACCGGCGGCATGGAGCTGCACCGTGCCGTGCGCATGATGGTGCCTCCGGCCTGGCAGAACGTCGAACTCATGGACGGCGAGCTGCGCGCCTTCTACGAGTACAACTCCATGCACATGGAGCCCTGGGACGGTCCGGCCGGGGTGGTGATGACCGACGGCCGCCAGGCGGTCTGCATGCTCGACCGCAACGGCCTGCGACCGGCCCGCTGGGTGATCACCCGTAACGGCTACATCACCCTGGCCTCCGAGATCGGTACCTACGACTACCAGCCCGAGGACGTGGTCGCCAAGGGGCGCGTCGGCCCGGGCCAGATACTGGCCGTGGATACCGAGACCGGCGAGGTGCTGCACACCAGCGACATCGACGAGCGCCTCAAGTCGGCCTACCCCTACAAGCGCTGGCTGAAGCAGGAAGCCAACTACCTGGAGTCGGCGCTCACCGAACTCGCCAGCTTCCAGACCATGAACGTCGATGCGCTGAGCGTGCAGCAGAAGATGTTCCAGGTCAGCTTCGAGGAGCGTGACCAGCTGCTGCGTCCGCTGGCCGAGAGCGGCCAGGAGGCGGTCGGCTCCATGGGTGACGACACCCCCATGGCGGTGCTCTCCGGCAAGCAGCGCCTGCTCACCGACTATTTCCGCCAGAAGTTTGCCCAGGTCACCAACCCGGCCATCGACCCGCTGCGCGAAGCCATCGTGATGTCGCTGGAGACCTGCATCGGGCCCGAGCTCAACGTTTTCAAGGCGACCCCCGAGCACGCCCACCGCATCATCCTGACGGCGCCGATCCTCTCGCCGCGCAAGTTCTCCGCGCTGGTCGACCAGGACGACCCCATCTTCGCCAGTCATGCCCTGTCGCTCGGCTATGACCCCGAGCAGGTCGGCCTCAAGGGGGCGATCACCGAGCTCTGCCGCCGGGCCGAGGCCGCGGTGCGTGACGGCAAGGTGGTCCTGGTGCTGTCGGATGCCAACCTCGCACAGGGGCAGCTGCCGATCCACGCCGCCCTGGCCGTCGGCGCCGTGCACCACCACCTGGGCCGCCTGGCGCTGCGCCCGCGGGCCAATATCGTGGTCGAGACCGGTTATGCCCGCGATGCCCACCAGATGGCGGTACTGTTCGGAGTGGGCGCCACCGCGGTCTTCCCGTGGCTCGCCTACCAGGTGATGGCCGACATGCACCGCACCGGCGAACTGGTCGGCAACCCCGCCGACGCCCGCGAGAACTATCGCAAGGGGCTGCAGAAGGGGCTGTTCAAGATTCTCTCCAAGATGGGCATCTCGACGCTGGCCTCCTACCGCGGCTCTCAGCTGTTCGAGGCGGTGGGGCTCTCCTCCGAGGTGATGGCGCTGTGCTTCACCGGCATGGCGTCGCGCATCGAGGGCACCGGCTTCAGCGAGCTGCAGCTGCAGCAGGAGTGGTTGGCCCGCGATGCCTGGAGCCCCCGCAAGGGCATCTCCCAGGGCGGCCTGGTCAAGTACGTGCACGGCCACGAGTACCACGCCTACAACCCGGACGTGATCAAGGCGCTGCAGGAGGCGGTGCAGGAAGGCGATTACGGCAAGTGGAAGAAGTTCGCGGCGCTGGTCAACGAGCGGGCGCCGGCCACCATCCGCGACCTGCTGGCGCTCAAGCCGGCCGCCGAGCCGATGCCCCTGGAGGAGGTCGAGGCGGTCGAGGACCTGATCCCGCGCTTCGACAGTGCCGGCATGTCGCTGGGCGCGCTGTCACCGGAAGCCCACGAGGCCCTGGCCCAGGCCATGAACGAGGCCGGTGGCCGCTCGAACTCCGGCGAGGGCGGCGAGGACCCGGCCCGCTACGGCACCGTTCGCTCCTCCAAGATCAAGCAGATCGCCTCGGGGCGCTTCGGCGTCACCCCGGCCTACCTGGTCAACGCCGAGGTGCTGCAGATCAAGGTGGCCCAGGGCGCCAAGCCCGGCGAGGGCGGCCAGCTGCCCGGCGGCAAGGTCAATGACCTGATCGCCCGACTGCGCTACTCGGTGCCCGGGGTGACCCTGATCTCGCCGCCGCCGCACCACGACATCTACTCCATCGAGGACCTGGCGCAGCTGATCTTCGACCTCAAGCAGGTCAACCCCGACGCCCAGGTGTCGGTGAAGCTGGTCTCCGAGCCCGGCATCGGCACCATCGCCACCGGGGTGGCCAAGGCCTACGCCGACCTGATCACCGTCTCCGGCTACGACGGCGGCACCGCGGCGAGCCCGCTGACCTCGATCAAGCACGCCGGCTCGCCCTGGGAGCTGGGCCTGCCCGAGGTGCACCAGGCGCTGCGCATCAATGGCCTGCGCGACAAGATCCGCCTGCAGACCGACGGCGGCCTGAAGACCGGCCTCGACGTGGTCAAGGCGGCGATTCTCGGCGCCGAGAGCTTCGGCTTCGGCACCGCGCCGATGGTGGCGCTGGGCTGCAAGTACCTGCGCATCTGCCACCTCAACAACTGCGCCACCGGTGTGGCCACCCAGCACGACTACCTGCGTGACGAGCACTTCCGCGGCACCGTCGACATGGTCAAGCACTACTTCCGCTTCATCGCCGAGGAGGTGCGCGAGCTGATGGCCATGCTGGGGGTGCGTCAGCTCACCGACCTGATCGGCCGCACCGACCTGCTCGAGGTGCTCGAGGGGATCACGCCATCCCAGCGCAACCTCGATCTGACGCCATTGCTGGCCAACGACTTCGTGCCCGAGGACGCCCCGCAATTCTGCCAGGTCAGCCGCAACGTGCCCCATGACCCGGGCGCCAAGAACCGGGAGGTGTTCGAGGCGCTCAAGGACGCCATCGAGGCGAAGTCCGGCGGCGAGTTCGACTTCACCATCACCAACTGCGACCGCTCCGTGGCGGCGCTGACCTCCGGCGCCATCGCCAAGCGCTATGGCGAGGAGGGGCTCGAGGACGCGCCGATCGTCGTGCGCTTCAAGGGCGTGGCCGGCCAGAGCTTCGGCGTGTGGAACGCCCGCGGCCTGCACCTCTACCTGGAGGGCGATGCCAACGACTACGTCGGCAAGGGCATGAACGGCGGCAAGGTGGTGATCGTGCCGCCGGCGGGCAGCCAGTTCGAGAGCCACCGGACGGCGATCATCGGCAACACCTGCCTGTATGGGGCCACCGGCGGCAAGCTGTTCGCCGCGGGCACCGCCGGCGAGCGCTTCGGGGTGCGCAACTCCGGCGTCCATGCGGTGATCGAGGGCTCCGGCGACCACTGCTGCGAGTACATGACCGGCGGCATGATCTGCGTGCTCGGCGAGACCGGGGTCAACTTCGGTGCCGGCATGACCGGCGGCTTCGCCTACGTGCTCGACGAGGACCGCTCCTTCGTCGACAAGTACAACCATGAACTGGTGGAGATCCACCGCGTGAACACCGAGGCCATGGAGGCCTACCGGCGTCACCTGCGGGAGGTCATCGAGGAGTTCGTCGCCGAGACCGGCTCTGCCCGGGGCAAGGCGATCCTCGAGGACTTCAGCGACTTCATTCGCCATTTCTGGCTGGTGAAGCCCAAGGCAGCGAGCCTCAACGGCCTGCTTGCTGAATCCCGTCGGCGTCCCGAGTAAGCCAGGCAGAGAGGAGCAGAGACCATGGCAAACCGTCTGAGCAACGATTTCCAGTTCATCGACGTGGGTCGCCAGGACCCGAAGAAGAAGGACGCGCGGACCCGCTCGCGGGAGTTCGCCGAGATCTACGAGCCCTACAAGCCCCAGGAGGCGGCCAGCCAGGCGCATCGCTGCCTGCACTGCGGCAACCCGTACTGCGAGTGGAAGTGCCCGGTCCACAACTACATTCCCAACTGGCTGCAGCTGGTCAGCGAGGGCAACATCCTCGAGGCCGCCGAGCTGTCGCACAAGACCAATACCCTGCCCGAGGTGTGTGGCCGGGTCTGTCCCCAGGACCGCCTGTGCGAGGGGGACTGCACCCTCAACGACGGCTTCGGCGCGGTGACCATCGGCTCGGTGGAGAAGTACATCACCGATACCGCCTTCGCCATGGGCTGGCGCCCCGACATGTCCAAGGTGGCCTGGACCGACAGGAAGGTGGCGGTGATCGGGGCCGGCCCGGCGGGGCTCGGCTGTGCCGACATCCTGGTGCGCAACGGCGTCAAGCCGGTAGTGTTCGACAAGTACCCGGAGATCGGGGGGCTGCTGACCTTCGGCATTCCCGAGTTCAAGCTCGAGAAGAACGTCATGGAGCGTCGCCGGGCGGTGTTCGAGGAGATGGGCGTGGAGTTCTGTCTCGGCGTCGAGATCGGCCGCGACATCGCCTTCGACACCCTGCTCGAGGAGTACGACGCGGTCTTCCTCGGCATGGGCACCTACAAGTACATGGAGGGGGGCTTCCCGGGCGAGGAGCTGCCCGGTGTCCACAAGGCGCTGGATTACCTGATCGCCAACGTCAATCACTGCCTGGGCTTCGAGGAGGATCCCCGCGACTACATCTCCTTCGAGGGCCAGCGGGTGGTGGTGCTGGGCGGCGGGGACACCGCCATGGACTGCAACCGCACCTCGATCCGCCAGGGGGCGGCGAGCGTGACCTGCGCCTATCGTCGCGACGAGGAGAACATGCCGGGCTCGCGGCGCGAGGTGGCCAACGCCCGCGAGGAGGGCGTCGAGTTCCTGTTCAACCGCCAGCCGGTGGCGGTGGTGGGCGAAGGCAAGGTCGAGGGGGTCAAGGTGGTGCGCACCCGCCTGGGCGAGCCCGACGAGAACGGCCGCCAGCGCCCCGAGGTGGTGCCGGGTTCCGAGGAGGTCGTCCCCGCCGATGCCGTGGTCATCGCCTTCGGCTTCCAGCCGAACCCGGCGCCCTGGTTCGCGACCGTGGGCATCGAGCTCGACGAGCGCGACCGGGTCAAGGCGCCGGAAGAGGGCGCCTACGCCTTCCAGACCACCAACGAGAAGATCTTCGCCGGTGGCGACATGGTGCGCGGCTCCGACCTGGTGGTCACCGCCATCTACGAGGGCCGCCAGGCCGGCGAGGGCATCCTCGACTACCTGGGCGTGTGACGATGCGGCCCCGCTGCCGAGTGGTGAGCGGCGCCGGGGACGGGTCGGGGCGGAGGTCATTCTTCATGGATGAAGAATGTAGCGCCCAGGGAAGGGTTCACAGCGCCTCCGCGAAGACCTGTCGCCGGAACAGCCGCGGTCCATGAGGCCATGGCTGCCGACGCTGGCCAAAATTGAGCCATTGGTCGTATTCTGCTAGTCTGTCGTCCCATCCCGGCGCGGCTTCCTGCCACGCCTCATGATCACGTTTCGACAGGTTCTCCATGACACGATATATCTTCGTGACCGGCGGCGTTGTGTCCTCTCTCGGCAAGGGCATCGCGTCGGCCTCGCTGGCGGCGATTCTCGAGGCGCGCGGCCTCAAGGTCACCATGCTCAAGCTGGATCCGTACATCAACGTCGATCCCGGCACCATGAGTCCCTTCCAGCACGGCGAGGTGTTCGTCACCGAGGATGGCGCCGAGACCGACCTCGACCTCGGTCACTACGAGCGCTTCATCCGCACGAAGATGACCCAGGGCAACAACTTCACCACCGGGCGTGTCTACGAGCACGTGCTGCGCCGCGAGCGCCGCGGCGACTACCTGGGCGGTACCGTGCAGGTGATCCCCCACATCACCGACGAGATCAAGCGCCGGGTCTATGCCGGCGGCGAGGGCTTCGACGTGGCGCTGGTCGAGATCGGCGGCACCGTGGGCGACATCGAGTCGCTGCCCTTCCTGGAGTCGATCCGCCAGATCAGAAGCGAGCTGGGGGCGAGCCGGGCGATCTTCATGCACCTTACGTTAGTGCCTTATATCAAGACCGCCGGCGAGACCAAGACCAAGCCGACCCAGCACAGCGTCAAGGAGCTGCGCTCCATCGGTATCCAGCCGGATATCCTGATCTGCCGCAGCGAGGTCGAGCTCGAGGAGGCCGAGCGCCGCAAGATCGCGCTGTTCACCAACGTGGAAGAGCGCGCGGTCATTCCGCTGCAGGATGCCGACACCATCTACCGCATCCCGCTGATGCTCCACGAGCACGGCCTCGACGAGATCGTCTGTGACAAGCTGCGCCTCACCGCCGACGAGGCCGATCTGAGCGAGTGGGTGCACGTCCTCGACGCCAAGCTCAACCCGCTGAAGTCGATCAACATCGCCATGGTCGGCAAGTACATGGAGCTGCTCGACGCCTACAAGTCGCTCAACGAGGCGCTGATCCACGCCGGGATCCAGACCCGGGTCAAGGTCAACGTCGACTACATCGACTCCGAGGACATCGAGCGCCACGGCACCGAGCGCCTGGCCGGCAAGGACGCCATCCTGGTCCCCGGCGGCTTCGGCGAACGCGGCGTGGAGGGCAAGATCGCCACCGCCCGCTATGCCCGCGAGAACGGTATCCCCTATCTCGGCATCTGCCTCGGCATGCAGGTGGCGGTGATCGAGTTCGCCCGGAACAAAGCCGGCTGGGAAGACGCCAACTCCACCGAGTTCACCCACGACACCCAGCATCCGGTAGTGGGTCTGATCACCGAGTGGATCAACGCCGAGGGCAAGATCGAGCTGCGCGACGCCGCCTCCGATCTGGGCGGCACCATGCGCCTGGGGGGCCAGATCTGCCACCTGACGGCCGGTACCAAGGCCCGTGAGGCCTATGGCAACGACGAGATCGTCGAGCGTCATCGCCACCGCTTCGAGGTCAACAACCAGTTCATCGAGGCGCTGGAGAAGGCGGGTCTGGTGGTCTCCGGCAGGAGCGTCGACAACTCCCTGGTGGAGATGGTCGAGCTGCCGGATCACCCCTGGTTCGTGGCCTGCCAGTTCCATCCGGAGTTCACCTCCACGCCCCGTGACGGTCATCCGCTGTTCACCGGTTTCGTCAACGCGGCGCTGGAGCACAAGGCGGCACGTACCCGTGTCCAGCCCTCGCACCAGGAGTGAGGCCCATGTCTGTCATGACCGCGTCCCGATCCGAACGTCACATCCCGGAGCGTCATATATCAGTTGCCGGCCTCACCGCCGGCAATTCCTTGCCGCTGATGCTGTTCGGTGGCATGAACGTGCTCGAGTCCCGGGAGCTGGCCCTCGAGGTCGCCGAGGCCTATGCCGAGGTCACCGGCCGGCTCGGCATGCCCTATGTGTTCAAGGCCAGCTTCGACAAGGCCAACCGCAGCTCGATCCACTCCTTCCGCGGCCCCGGCCTGGAGAAGGGGCTCGAGATCCTCGCCGAGGTGAAGGCGCGCTTCGGGGTGCCGATCCTCACCGATGTCCACGAGCCCTGGCAGGCAGCCCCCGCGGCCGAGGTCGCCGACATCATCCAGTTGCCGGCCTTCCTCGCCCGCCAGACCGACCTGGTGGTGGCCATGGCAGAGACCGGGGCGGTGATCAATATCAAGAAACCGCAGTTCCTGGCGCCCCACGAGATGCGCCACATCATCCGCAAGTGCGAGGAGGCCGGCAACGACCGCCTGATCCTCTGCGAGCGGGGCTCGAGCTTCGGCTACAACAACCTGGTGGTCGACATGCTCGGCTTCGGCGACATGAAGCAGACCGGCTATCCGCTGTTCTTCGACGTCACCCACGCGCTGCAGCGCCCCGGTGGACGGGCCGACAGTGCCGACGGCCGCCGCGCCCAGGTCGCCGAGCTCGCCCGGGCCGGCGTCGCCGTGGGGCTGGCCGGGGTCTTTCTGGAGGCCCACCCGGACCCCGACAACGCCAAGTGCGACGGCCCCTGTGCGCTGCCGCTGGACAGGCTGGAGCCCTTCCTGGCCCAGCTCAAGGCCATCGATGACCTGGTGAAGGGGTTCGCGCCGCTCGAGATCTCCTGATTCATCATCACGCTGACACGACAAAAGGAAAACGCATATGACCAAGATCGTCGATATTCGCGCCCTCGAGGTGCTCGACTCCCGCGGCAACCCCACCGTGCAGGCCGAGGTGCGCCTGGAAAGTGGTGCGGTGGGCGTGGCCTGCGCGCCGAGCGGCGCCTCCACCGGCTCCCGCGAGGCGCTCGAGCTGCGCGACGGCGACAAGGCGCGCTATCTCGGCAAGGGCGTGCTCAAGGCCGTCGAGGCGGTCAAGGGTCCCATCCGCGAGCGTCTGCTGGGCATGGACGCCCGTGATCAGCGCGGCCTCGACGACGCCATGCTCGAGCTCGACGGCACCGACAACAAGGCCAAGCTCGGCGCCAACGCCATCCTCGCCGTCTCGCTGGCCGCCGCCAAGGCCGCGGCCAACGCCAAGGGCATGCCACTCTACGCCCATATCGCCGAGCTCTACGGCCAGCCGGGCCAGTACAGCATGCCGCTGCCGATGATGAATATCCTCAACGGCGGCGAGCACGCCGACAACAACGTCGACATCCAGGAGTTCATGGTCCAGCCGGTCGGCGCGCCGACCTTCCGCGAAGGCCTGCGCATGGGCGCCGAGATCTTCCACGCCCTGAAGAAGGTGCTGTCGGCCAAGGGGCTGGCCACCTCGGTGGGCGACGAGGGCGGCTTCGCACCGAACCTGGCCTCCAACGCCGAGGCCCTGGCGGTGATCAAGCAGGCGGTGTCCGATGCCGGCTACGAACTCGGCCGCGACGTGACCCTGGCGCTCGACTGCGCGTCTTCCGAGTTCTACCGGGACGGCAAGTACGACCTCTCCGGTGAGGGCAAGGTCTTCGATGCCGCCGGGTTCGTCGACTACCTGGCCGAGTTGTGCGACCAGTTCCCCATCGTCTCCATCGAGGACGGCATGGACGAGTCCGACTGGGCCGGTTGGAAGGCGCTGACCGACAAGCTCGGCGACAAGGTGCAACTGGTCGGCGACGACCTGTTCGTGACCAACACCCGGATCCTCAAGCGCGGCATCGACGAGCAGATCGGCAACTCCATCCTGATCAAGTTCAATCAGATCGGCTCGCTCTCCGAGACCCTCGAGGCGATCCGCATGGCCCAGGACGCCGGCTTCACCGCGGTGATCTCGCATCGCTCCGGCGAAACCGAGGACACCACCATCGCCGACCTGGCCGTGGGAACCTGTGCCGGCCAGATCAAGACCGGCTCGCTGAGCCGCTCCGATCGCGTCGCCAAGTACAACCGCCTGCTGGTGATCGAGCAGGAGTTGGGTGACCGGGTGAGCTACCCGGGCCGTGCGGCCATCAAGGGGCAGTAAGCGAACGCTGTTGTCTTTTGCGTGATTTCTTGTAGGAAATCACCTACAAGAAGGCGAAGAGATTCGCTAATCATGCACTGAGAAGACCGACATCCATGGATGTCGGTCTTTTTTATGTTGTTGATTTTAAATGATTTGTTTTTCTGCCCTGCCCGGAGGGCGGATCGCCTCACCGCGGAATCACGGCAGGGGGGAGGGTTGTGCTGCAGCGCAGGGCTGCCACAATGGACTCGGGACAAGGGAGGACGGCAAGGTTCTCTCGGCAGGATGCAACGGGATGCAAGTGTGGTGCGCCTGGTGCGACAGGAAGTCGCTTCCGGGCAAGGAAGGCGCCACAGGAGTCGGGCGGAGGGAGCCGCCCAAGGATCGGCTGGGAGCGGGCGGCCTGCGGGCCGCCTTTTTGCCTGGTGTTCTCCTTCTTCGCTCAAGGCAGAAACGCCGCCGCCGAATNGTCGTGAGACATTCGGCGGCGGCGTTTTCGTGCTCCGGGGGCCGGGGTCAGCGCTCGAGCTGCTCGAGCTTGCCCGACTTGCCGTCCCACTCCTCGGCATCGGGCAGCGGGTCCTTCTTCTCGCTGATGTTCGGCCACACCTCGGCCAGCTCGGCGTTGATCTCGATGAACGGCTCCTGTCCCTCGGGCAGTTCATCCTCCGAGAAGATCGCCTCGGCGGGACACTCCGGCTCGCACAGGGCGCAGTCGATGCACTCGTCGGGGTGGATCACCAGGAAGTTGGGGCCTTCATAGAAGCAGTCTACCGGGCAGACCTCGACACAGTCGGTGTACTTGCACTTGATGCAGTTCTCGGTGACGACGAATGTCATGCCAGTCTCCCTCCCTCGGGCCGGGACAGACCGCGGCCGGTAATGATGAATCCAAAATTGGTTATAAGAAAATTATTTCTTATAATCCTGATGATTTGATCGGGCCATTCTAGTCGTGGCGCAGGCTTTCCCGCAAGTCGCCTCCGACCCCATTGTCGACCATTCATACTGTTTCCTTCCAGCGATAGAGCAGCGCCAGCGCCTGCCGTGGGGTCAGGTCGTCCACGGCCAGGGTGCCGAGCTCTTCCACCAGCGGGTGGGGGGCGCTGGCGAAGAGATCGGTCTGCTGTGGAATGGCCGGCCCTCCCGCCGGGGAGGCGAGCTGGCGACTCCCCTGGTCGATCTCCTGCTGCTCGAGCAGGGTGAGCTTCTCCCGGGCACGAGCGATCACCGCCGGCGGAACGCCGGCGAGCTGGGCCACCTGCAGGCCGTAGCTCTGGCTGGCCGGGCCTTCCTCGACCCGGTGCATGAAGACGATGCCGTCCCTGTGCTCCGCCGCCGTCAGGTGCACGTTGGCCACGCTCCCGGCCTGCTCGGCCAGCGCCGTCATCTCGAAGTAGTGGGTGGCGAACAGGGTGAAGGCGCGGGTGCGGGTCAGGTGCTCGGCGCTGGCCCAGGCCAGCGACAGGCCGTCGAAGGTGCTGGTACCGCGGCCGATCTCGTCCATCAGCACCAGGCTGTGGTCGGTGGCGTTGTGCAGGATGCTGGCGGTCTCGGTCATCTCCACCATGAAGGTGGAGCGCCCGCCGGCGAGGTCGTCGGAGGAACCGATGCGGGTGAAGATGCGGTCGACCGGGCCGATCTCCGCCGCGTCCGCCGGCACGAAGCTGCCGGTATGGGCGAGCAGGGTGATCAGCGCCGCCTGGCGCATGTAGGTGGACTTGCCGCCCATGTTGGGGCCCGTAATGACGAGCATCCGCCGCTCATCATTCATGATCAGGTCGTTGGGCACGAAGGGCGTCTCGCTGACCTGTTCCACCACCGGGTGGCGGCCGCCGCGAATGCTGATGCCGGGTGCCTCGGCGAGACGGGGGCGGGCGAAGTCCAGGGCCTGGGCGCGCTCGGCGAAGGCGCACAGTACGTCCAGCGCCGCCAGTGCCCGGCCGGTGGCCTGCAGGGCGTCGAGGTCGGCGTTGAGGGTGTCGAGCAGGCCGTCGTAGAGCAGCTTTTCCCGGGCCAGGGCGCGGGACTTGGCCGACAGCGCCTTGTCCTCGAACTCCTTGAGTTCGGGGATGATGAAGCGCTCGGCGTTCTTCAGGGTCTGGCGGCGGACGTAGTCCGCCGGGGCGTCGCGGGCCTGGGCGCGGGGGATCTCGATGTAGTAGCCGTGGACCCGGTTGTAGCCGACCTTGAGCCCGGGCAGACCGGTACGCTCCCGCTCGCGGGTCTCCAGCCGGACCAGGTAGTCACCGGCGTGCTCGGCGAGCCCGCGATGCTCGTCGAGCTCGGCGTCGAAGCCCTCGGCGATCACCCCGCCATCGCGGATCACCACTGGCGGGTTCTCGACCAAGGCGCGGGTCAGGGTGTCGCCCAGTTCGGGGTAGGGGCGAATGTGCCGGCGCAGTTCGTCGAGTGCCGTGCCCGCGCTGTAGACGGCGAGCTCCCGCTCCAGCTCGGGCAGGGCCGCGAGGGCGTCGCGCAGCCGGGCGAGATCCCGCGGGCGGGCACTGTAGAGCGCCACCCGCGCCAGGATACGCTCCATGTCGCCGATCGCCTTGAGCGCCTCGCGCAGGGGCACGAAACCCTCGACGTCGAGCAGCAGGGTCACCGCCGACTGCCGGGCCGCGACCTGCTCCCGGTCGCGCAGCGGCCGGTTGAGCCAGCGCTTGAGCAGTCGCGAGCCCATGGCGGTGGCGGTGGTGTCGAGCACGCTGGCCAGGGTGTTGTCGGCGGTACCGCCGAGGTTCACGTCGATCTCCAGGTTGCGGCGGCTGGCGGCATCGATCACCACGGCGTCGTCGCGGCTCTCCACCCCGATGGCGGTGACGTGGGGCAGCCTGGAGCGCTGGGTGTCGCGGGCGTAGTCGATCAACACCCCGGCGGCGGTGATGGCGGCCTCCAGGTGGGCGCAGCCGAAGCCGCGCAGGTCCTGGACCTGGAACTGATCGCACAGGGTGCGGTGGGCGCTCTCACGATCGAATAGCCAGTCGCTCTGGCGGCGCAGGCCGCGGCGCCCGTCGAGGCTCGGTGGCAGGTCCAGCCCCTCGGCGACCAGCAGCTCGGCCGGGTCGAGGCGCTGGAGCTCGGCCAGCATCTCGCCCTCGCCCTCGACTTCGAGCACGCTGAAGCGGCCGCTGGAGAGCTCCAGCCAGGCCAGCCCCCAGCACTCGCCCTGGGGATGCAGGGCGACCAGCAGGTTGTCGCGGCGGGCGTCGAGCAGCGCCTCGTCGTAGAGGGTCCCCGGGGTGACGACGCGTACCACCCGGCGCTCCACCGGCCCCTTGCTGGTCGCCGGATCGCCGAACTGCTCGCAGATCGCCACCGACTCGCCGGCGGCCACCAGGCGGGCCAGATAGCCTTCGGCGCTGTGGTAGGGGACCCCGGCCATGGGAATCGGCTTGCCGGCGGACTGGCCCCGCTGGGTCAGGGTGATGTCGAGCAGCGATGCGGCGCGCCTGGCGTCGTCGAAGAACAGCTCGTAGAAGTCGCCCATGCGGTAGAAGAGCAGCACGTCCGGGTGCTCGCGCTTGATCTTCAGGTACTGGGCCATCATGGGGGTATGCTGGGCGCTGGCCTGGGACATGGGGTTCCTGTGAGTCTCCGTCGGGTTCCGTGGGGCCGCGGCGGCGTGGCGCACACGGGCCTGCATGTCGCGAACAAAGGCAGTATTGTACGGAAAAGTCGACGCAAATTCCTTCAGGAGCGATGCGATGCCCCATAGTGCCGCCAGCCTGGCCAACCTCGACCTGACACTGCTCGCCGAGCGGCTGGGCCGGGCCTGCCGCGAACGTGGCGTGACGGTGACGGCCGCCGAGTCCTGCACCGGTGGCGGGGTGGCCAGTGCGATCACCGCGGTGGCCGGCAGCTCCGACTGGTTCGAGACCGGCTACGTGACCTATGCCAACGGTGCCAAGACCCGTCTGCTCGGCGTGCCGGAGGCCGTGCTGGCCGAGCATGGCGCGGTCAGTCGCGAGGTGGTCGAGGCCATGGTCGCCGGCGCCTGCCACGACAGCGGCGCGGACCTCGGCGTGGCGATCAGCGGGGTGGCCGGCCCCGGTGGCGGCAGCCCCGGGAAACCGGTGGGCACCGTCTGGCTGGCCTGGGGCGACGGCGAGCGCCAGCAGGCGGTCTGTCGCCACTTTCCCGGCGATCGTCGTGCGGTGCGCGAGCAGGCGGTGCGCGAGGCCCTCGTCGGGCTGATCCGGCATCTGGAGCGCGACTGACACGCCTCCGTCGCCGAGGCTGGCCGAGCGAGGTTTTTTTCGCCATACTACTGTGCAGTCATACAGTACCCAATCCATTCCTCTCGTTTCATTCCATTGCCAGGAGACCCGTGATGGCTCAGGACGACAACCGTTCCAAGGCGCTGAATGCCGCGCTTTCCCAGATCGAGCGCCAGTTCGGCAAGGGCACCGTGATGCGCCTCGGCGATACCCCGCGGGTGGTCATGCCGTCGGTGTCCACCGGTTCGCTCGGGCTCGATATCGCGCTCGGCATCGGCGGTCTACCCTACGGCCGAGTGGTGGAGATCTTCGGGCCGGAGTCCTCGGGCAAGACCACCCTGACCCTGTCGGTGATCGCCGAGGCCCAGAAGCAGGGCAAGACCTGCGCCTTCATCGATGCCGAGCATGCCCTGGACCCCAGCTATGCCGAGAAGCTCGGCGTCAACCTCGACGACCTGCTGGTCTCCCAGCCCGACACCGGTGAACAGGCCCTGGAGATCTGCGACATGCTGGTGCGCTCCGGCGGCGTCGACGTGATCATCATCGACTCGGTGGCTGCACTCACCCCGCGGGCCGAGATCGAGGGCGAGATGGGCGACTCCCACGTCGGCCTGCAGGCGCGCCTGATGTCCCAGGCGCTGCGCAAGATCACCGGTCACATCAAGAACGCCAACTGCATGGTGGTGTTCATCAACCAGATCCGCATGAAGATCGGCGTGATGTTCGGCAGCCCCGAGACCACCACCGGCGGCAACGCGCTGAAGTTCTATGCCAGCGTGCGTCTCGACATCCGCCGCACCGGTTCGGTGAAGCAGGGCGACGAGGTGACCGGCAACGAGACCCGGGTCAAGGTGGTCAAGAACAAGGTGGCGCCGCCGTTCCGTCAGGCCGAGTTCCAGATCCTCTACGGCAAGGGCATCTACCACGCCGGCGAGGTGGTCGACCTGGGCGTGCAGTGCAACCTGGTCGACAAGGCCGGAGCCTGGTACAGCTACCAGGGCAACAAGATCGGCCAGGGCAAGGCCAACGCCGCCCAGTTCCTCGAGGACAACCCGGCGGTGATGGAGGAGATCGAAAGCCAGATCCGTGGCCAGCTGCTGGCGACGGTCGCGCCCAAGGAGGAGGAGGCCGGGGAGCCGGTGCCCGCCGACGCCGAGCGCGAGGACGGCCTGCTCTAAGCCATGCCTGCCCAGCCCGAAGAGTGTGCGTCTTCCCCACGGGACGATGCCATCCGTTTGCTGGCCCGGCGCGAGTACTCACGCGCCGAGCTGCGCGAGCGACTGTCTGCCCGCGGCCATGAGGCGAGCGATATCCTGGCCTGCCTCGACGACCTGGCCGAACAGGGGTTGCAGTCCGATGCCCGCTTCGCCGAGAGCTTCCTGCGCTCGCGGATCGCTCGAGGGCAGGGGCCGCTGAAGATCCGCGCCGAGCTTGAGCGGCGCGGCATCGATCGCGAAGGTATTCGCGCCGCCTTCGCCGCGTCCGAGGAGGCGGGCGAGGCCGACTGGTTCGCCCTGGCCTGCGAGACCCTGTCCAGGCGCTTCCCCGGCCCCGGTGACACGCCCCGCGAGCGAGCCCGCCGCGAGCGCTTCCTGGCCCAGCGCGGCTTCGACTTCGACCAGCTGCGCCATGCGCTGGCCCATGCCTGGACGAGCGACGACTAGGCGCCCGCCCGGCAGGGCAATCGCAGTTGGCGAGGGGCGCCGGGGGCAGGTCGGAGAGGAGGTCTTTTGCCAAGGAAGGCAAAAGTAGCGCCCAGGGACGGGTTTACAGCGCCTCCTCGCAGGCCTACCGCCGGATCAGCCCCGAAATCAGCCCTGAGTGGTGCAGTCAGCGGCGCCCCTTCAGTCGCTTGACAACTGCGGTATAATGGCTCCCTTTGCGAAAGCCCCGGGTGGCGCGAGCAGCGCGCGCTGGTGCGACGTGTCCGGCTCTCGCCGGACTCCCGCCTGCCCGCCGGGTCACCATGCCATCGCCACGGATACCCCATGAAAAGCGCAGACATCAGACAGGCCTTTCTGAGTTTCTTCGAGCAGCACGGCCACACCGTCGTGCCGTCCAGCTCCCTGGTGCCGGGCAACGACCCGACCCTGCTGTTCACCAACGCCGGCATGGTGCCCTTCAAGGACGTCTTCCTCGGCCGCGATCCGCGCCCCTATGTGCGGGCGGCCTCGTCCCAGCGCTGCGTGCGCGCCGGCGGCAAGCACAACGACCTCGACAATGTCGGCTACACCGCCCGGCACCACACCTTCTTCGAGATGCTGGGCAACTTCAGCTTCGGCGACTACTTCAAGCGTGACGCCATCCGCTTCGCCTGGACCTTCCTCACCGAGACGCTGGGCCTGCCGAAGGAGAAGCTGTGGGTTACGGTGCACGTCAGCGACGACGAGGCCGAGCGCATCTGGAAGGACGAGATGGGCATCGACCCGGCGCGCTTCTCCAAGCTCGACGAGGACAACTTCTGGCAGATGGGAGATACCGGCCCCTGCGGGCCGAGCTCGGAGATCTTCTTCGACCACGGCCCCGAGGTGTGGGGCGGGCCTCCCGGCAGCCCCGAGGAGGACGGCGACCGCTACATCGAGATCTGGAACCTGGTGTTCATGCAGTTCGACCGCGACGCGGCCGGCACCCTGAACCCGCTGCCCAAGCCCTCCATCGACACCGGCATGGGGCTGGAGCGCATCGCCGCGGTGATGCAGGGCGTGCACTCCAACTACGAGATCGACCTGTTCCAGAACCTGCTCGAGGCGGCGGCCCGGGCCACCGGCCACGGCGATACCACCACGCCGTCGCTGCGGGTGATCGCCGACCATATCCGCTCCTGCGCCTTCCTGATCGCCGACGATGTGCTGCCCTCCAACGAGGGGCGCGGTTACGTGCTGCGCCGGATCATCCGCCGCGCCATCCGCCACGGCCACAAGCTCGGCGCCCAGGGCAGCTTCTTCCACAAGCTGGTGGGGGCGCTCGACGCCGAGATGGGCGAGGCCTTCCCGGAGCTGCGCCGGGCGCGCGCCCAGATCGAGCGCATCCTGCTCAAGGAGGAGGAGCAGTTCGCCCGCACCCTGGAGCACGGCATGAGCCTGCTCGAGGAGGCGCTGGGCGGTCTCGCCGGCGAGGTGCTGCCCGGCGAGACGGTGTTCAAGCTCTACGACACCTACGGCTTCCCCTACGATCTCACCGCCGACGTCTGCCGCGAGCGCGGCGTGACCCTCGACGAGGCGGGTTTCGAGCGCGAGCTCGAGGCCCAGCGCGAGCGGGCGCGTGCCGCCAGCCAGTTCGGCGCCGACTACGGCGCCGCCCTGGAGCTCGAGGGCGAGACCGCCTTCACTGGCTACGACCGCCTGGAGGACCGTGCCACCGTCACCGCCATCGTCGACAGTGCCGGCAACGAGCTGGCGGCGCTCGCGCCCGAGCAGAAGGCCGTGGTGGTACTCGACCGCACCCCCTTCTACGGCGAATCGGGCGGCCAGGTGGGCGACACCGGCTACCTGCACCTCGACGGCGGTCGCTTCCTGGTCACCGACACCCAGAAGCAGGCCGGCCACCATCTGCACCACGGCGTGCTGCTCGAGGGCGCTATCGCGGTGGGCGCCGAGGTGCGCCCCCAGGTCGACGCCAGCCTGCGGGCGGCCACGGTGCGCAACCACTCGGCCACCCACCTGATGCACCAGGCGCTGCGCCTGGTGCTCGGCGACCATGTGCAGCAGAAGGGCTCGCTGGTCACCCCCGAGCGACTGCGCTTCGACTTCAGCCACTTCGAGGCGATGACGCCGGAGCAGCTCGCCGAGGTGGAGCGCCTGGTCAACGAGCAGATCCTGGCCAACGCGCCGACGAAGATCGAGCAGATGACCCTCGACCAGGCCAAGGAAAAGGGCGCGGCGGCGCTGTTCGAAGCCAAGTACGCCGACAGCGTGCGGGTGCTGACCATCGGCGCCGACGACTTCTCCGTCGAGCTGTGTGGCGGCACCCACGTGGCGCGCAGCGGCGACATCGGCTGCTTCCATATCGTCAGCGAGGCCGGCATCGCCTCGGGCGTGCGTCGCATCGAGGCGATCACCGGCCAGGGCGCGCTGACCTGGTTCCGCGAGCAGGAGGCTCGATTGGCTCGCATCGGCGAGCGCCTCAAGGCCAGGCCGGAGCAGGCGGAGGAACGGGTCGAGTCACTGCTCGAGCGCAACCGCGGCCTGGAGAAGGAGCTCGAGCGGCTCAAGGCCAAGCTCGCCAGCGCCGCCGGCAGCGACATGCTCGGCCAGGCGCGCGAGGTCAACGGCGTCAAGGTGCTGGCCACCCGCCTCGAGGGGGTCTCCGGCAAGGAGCTGCGGGGCATGCTCGACCAGCTCAAGCAGAAGCTGGGCTCCGGCATCGTGGTGCTCGGCGTGGCCGACGAGAGTGCCGGCAAGGTGAGCCTGATCGCCGGGGTCACAGCGGACCTCACCGGCCGCATCAAGGCCGGCGAGCTGGTCAACCACGTGGCCTCCCAGGTCGGCGGCAAGGGCGGCGGCCGGCCCGACATGGCCCAGGCCGGTGGCAACGACGTGGCGGCCCTGCCCGGGGCGCTCGCGAGCGTACCGGCCTGGGTCGAGTCGCGGCTCCAGTAACCGTTCTCCCAGGGCCGGTGGCAGCAATGCCCCGGCCCTGGTCACTTTGTTACACCTTTCACTCATCCGGGCGCGACCCGCTCGACATACGAGGGAAAACGGCATATGGCACTATACGTACAGAAGTTCGGCGGCACTTCGGTGGGCTCCGTGGAGCGCATCAAGGCCGTGGCCGAGAAGGTCAAGGGCTTCCGCGACAACGGCCATCAGGTGGTGGTCGTGGTCTCCGCCATGAGCGGCGAGACCAACCGCCTGATCGGCATGGCCAACGAGATCAACGACGAGCCGACGCCCCGCGAGATGGACATGCTGGTCTCCACCGGTGAGCAGGTCACCATCTCGCTGCTCGCCATGGCCCTGCACAAGCTGGGCGTGCCGGCCACCTCCTACACCGGCTCCCAGGTCGGCATCCTCACCGACAGCGCCCATACCAAGGCGCGCATCCAGCGTATCGAGACCGACGAGATGCGCGAGGACCTGGACGACGGCAAGGTGGTCGTGGTCGCCGGTTTCCAGGGGGTCGACGAAGAGGGCAACATCACCACCCTGGGGCGCGGTGGCTCCGACACCACCGGTGTGGCCCTGGCCGCGGCGCTGAAGGCCGACGAGTGCCAGATCTACACCGACGTCGATGGCGTCTACACCACCGACCCCCGGGTCTGCTCCAAGGCCCAGCGCCTGGATACCATCACCGTCGAGGAGATGCTCGAGCTGGCGAGCCTGGGGTCCAAGGTGTTGCAGATCCGCGCCGTCGAGTTCGCCGGCAAGTACAATGTGGCGCTGCGTGTGCTGTCCAGCTTCGAGGACGGCCCCGGCACCCTGATCGTTGCAGACTCCGACCAAGACGAGGATTCCATGGAAGAACCGCTGATCTCCGGCATCGCCTTCACCGCCAACGAAGCCAAGCTGACCCTGCTCAACACCCCCGACGTGCCGGGCGTGGCCTCGCGCATCCTGGGGCCGATCGCCGACGCCAACATCGAAGTCGACATGATCGTGCAGAACGTGGCGCCCGCCGGGGACTACACCGACTTCACCTTCACCGTGGCCAAGGGCGACTACAAGCAGACCCTGAAGATCCTCAAGGAGCAGGTGATCCCCGAGCTGGGTGGCGGCGAGGTGCGCGGTGACGACAACATCGCCAAGCTCTCGCTGGTCGGCGTCGGCATGCGTTCCCACGCCGGCGTGGCCTCGAAAATGTTCCGCGTGCTGGCCGACGAGAACATCAATATCCGCATGGTCTCCACCTCCGAGATCAAGATCTCCGTGGTGATCGACGAGAAGCACATGGAGCTCGGCGTACGCGCGCTGCATACGGCCTTCGGCCTCGACAAGAGCGACATCGAGGGCGAATAAGGGCGTCGCGTGCGGCCGACACCTTCTACGCTTGTAGGGAAGTCCGTGACTCCCGTGTAACGGTGCTTCCCTTCAACGGGGCTCTCGGGTGTCATGGAGTCGGCGCCATTGGTCAGGGACGACGCTATGCCACATAATGAGGCGGCGCTGCCCTGTCGGCGAACATCCCGTTGCCAGCAAGTCCGAGAACAAGTCTGAGAAGGAGATCAGCCATGCTCATCCTGACCCGCCGTGTCGGCGAAACCCTGATGATCGGAGACGACATCACCGTCACCGTGCTGGGCGTCAAGGGAAACCAGGTCCGAATCGGCGTCAACGCCCCCAAGGATGTCGCTGTGCATCGTGAGGAGATCTACCAGCGCATACAGCGCGAGAAGGCCGATACGGAGGGTGGTGATCAGGAAAGCTGAGACGTGGTCGAGAGACGGTCGCCGTCGGCCCGAAAAAACCATGGAGGTCGCTGGACAATGGCCTTCAGAAACGGTAACATACGCGCCGTGTCGATGAGGGAGAGGTGGCCGAGTGGCTGAAGGCGCTCCCCTGCTAAGGGAGTATGGGGTTTATAGCCCCATCGAGGGTTCGAATCCCTCCCTCTCCGCCAAGTCCCCGAAGACGCATTCATCGGATGCCCGTCGGGAACGGTTTGACACAGTGTGAAGATAGAGCGCCCGTAGCTCAGCTGGATAGAGTACCTGACTACGAATCAGGTGGTCGGAGGTTCGAATCCTCCCGGGCGCGCCATCTTCGAGCGGATCGAATGTGGCTTCGACGGCATCTCGCCTCGTGTCGCATTCCGCGCAGTGAGTCCATCGCTGCCATCAGCGCCCGTAGCTCAGCTGGATAGAGTACCTGACTACGAATCAGGTGGTCGGAGGTTCGAATCCTCCCGGGCGCGCCAGATTCCGACCCGTCCTCGGTCCGAGGGCGGGTCTTCCACTTTCCGGACCCGCATAGTCTGCTGGCCGAGTCGGCGTCGCAGCTCGCACCTCGGTTCCGCGATCGTTTGGGGCGCCGTCACGATGTGACGAGCGCCTCTTTTTTGTCGATGCACTTCCCGTCCGCCCCCGGTGTTCCGGCGCCTGCCCGGCTCGATGCTGTGCGTGCCGCGCCGCCGGAGGGGAGCAGGGTCGCTGCCTGCAGTCCCGCCATCAGGGCGTCCAGGTCGGTGAGGCGCTTGAGTGCCTGGAAGCGGCGCGCCGCTTCGGGGTCTCGCGTGCGCATCTGATTCAGCCACTGCTTCACCAGGGAGGTGACAACCCGGTCGGGGAGTGTGTTACGCTGCAATGCAGCATACTCGGCCAGGAGCTCGCCTCGCCGTGACCAGTCGGTAGGCGGCAGCTGCTCGCCGGTGGCTTGCCAGTGGCGGATGCGCGGGGCGAGCCAGGGATCGGCCAGGGCGCCGCGACCCAGCATGACATCGCGGCAGCCCGAGAGGGTGCGGGCCTTCCAGTAATCCTCGAGGGTCCAGATGTCGCCGTTGGCCACCACCGGGATGTGCAGCCGCTGGCGAATGCGGCCGATCCACTCCCAGTGGGCGGGCGGCCGATAGCCCTCGTCTCGGGTGCGGCCGTGGACCACCAGCTGTCGTGCGCCGCCGTCCTCGGCGGCCAGGGCGCACTCGAGCGCCAGGCGTCGGTCGGCGAAGCCCAGGCGAATCTTGGCCGTCACCGGGATCGCGTCGCCCACTGCGGCATGCACGGCGGTCACGGCGGCCTGCACCCGGCGCGGGTCGCGCAGCAGCGAGGCGCCGCCGTCATGGCGGTTGACCAGTTTCGCCGGGCAGCCGAAATTGAGATCGAGGCTCACGGCGCCCAGTGCGAGTGCCTGGCGGGCGTTGGCGGCCAGGGCCTGGGGGGCGGATCCCAGCAGTTGCAGGTGCACCGCCGTGCCACTGGGCGTGGCCACCCGGGAACTCGCGAGCTCGGGGCAGTGCTTGAGGAAGACGCGAGGCGGCAGGCGAGCGTCCACGACACGCACGAACTCGGTGACCGCCCAGTCGAAGCCGCCGCGGCGCGTCAGAAGGTCGCGGGCCACGGCATCGATGACGCCCTCCATGGGCGCTAGGCCGATGCGGCCGTCATGTAGTAAATTAACAACGCTGATTTCCACCATCTCGCCATTGCAATCTGCCGGGAGTGTGGCAGGTTATACGATCGAAAAAATTACGCAAGCCGCCCTGATCGCGTGAGATAGGCCCCGGCTGGAGACTAGATTCAGGAGAATGCCGCATGCAGGACACCGAGCTTCTACAGGAAGGGCTTGCCCTGATGGGCCTCGGCATGGGCTTTGTTTTTGTTTTTCTTACCGTGCTGGTGATCGTCACCACCCTGATGTCCAAGACCATCGGGCGCTTCTTCCCCGAGCCGGGCCCGTCCGTCCCTGATGGCCCGCGTCCCCCGGCCCCGCGTCAGGAAGACGGCGAACTGATGGTAGTGATCGGCGCCGCCCTGCACCGTCACCGTCAGCGCCATCGCCGCTGAGGCATCTCCTTCCCGGTTTCATCCTCCATCCCATAACGACAAGGTCACTCCCATGACTGACAACACTGCTCGCCCGCTGGGCATCACCGATGTCGTCCTGCGCGATGCCCACCAGTCGCTGTTCGCCACGCGGATGCGCCTGGACGACATGCTGCCCATCGCCGAGAAGCTCGACCGCGTCGGCTTCTGGTCCCTGGAGTCCTGGGGCGGCGCCACCTTCGACGCCTGTATCCGCTACCTCGGCGAGGACCCCTGGGAGCGGATTCGGGCGTTGAAGGAGGTCATGCCCAACACCCCCCAGCAGATGCTGCTGCGTGGCCAGAACCTGCTCGGCTATCGCCACTACGCCGACGACGTGGTCGACCGCTTCGTCGAGCGGGCCCGCACCAACGGCGTCGACGTGTTCCGCGTGTTCGACGCCATGAACGACCCGCGCAACCTCGAGCGCGCCATCCAGGCGGTGCGCAAGGTCGAGGGCCATGCCCAGGGCACGCTGTCCTACACCGTGAGCCCGGTGCACACCCTGGACGGCTGGGTCGAGCTCGGCAAGACCATCGCCGCCATGGGCGCCGACTCCCTGGCGATCAAGGACATGGCCGGCCTGCTCAAGCCCTACGACGCCTATGAACTGGTGTCACGCCTGAAGCAGGCGGTCTCGATTCCCATCCATATGCAGTGTCATGCCACCACCGGCATGTCCACCGCCACCGCGATCAAGGCCGCCGAGGCGGGCATCGACAACGTCGACACCGCCATCTCCTCGATGTCGATGACCTACGGCCACAGCCCCACCGAGTCGGTGGTGGCGATCCTGGCGGGCACCGAGCGTGACACCGGCCTCGATCTCGAGCTGCTCGAGGAGATCGCCGCCTACTTCCGCGAGGTGCGCAAGAAGTACGCCGCCTTCGAGGGCTCGCTGAAGGGCATCGACTCGCGCATCCTGATCGCCCAGGTGCCGGGCGGCATGCTCACCAACATGGAAAGCCAGCTCAAGGAGCAGGGCGCCGGCGACCGGCTCGACGACGTCCTCCAGGAAATTCCCAGGGTGCGGGAAGACCTGGGCTTCATCCCGCTGGTCACCCCGACCTCGCAGATCGTCGGCACCCAGGCGGTGATGAACGTGATGATGGGGGAGCGCTACAAGTCGATCTCCAAGGAGGTCCAGGCGCTGCTCAAGGGCGAGTATGGCGCCGCCCCGTCCGCGTTCAACCAGGAGCTGCAGGCCCGCGTGCTGGAGGGCAAGCAGCCGATCACCTGCCGCCCGGCCGACAACCTCGCCCCGGAGATGGACAGGCTCGCCGCCGAGCTCAAGGAGAAGGCCAAGGCCGAGGGCGTCCGCCTGGCCGAGGGCGAGCGCGAGATCGACGACGTGTTGACCTATGCGCTGTTCCCGCAGATCGGCCTGAAGTTCCTCAAGCACCGCGACGACCCCGACGCCTTCGAGCCGGTGCCCCAGGCCGCCGACAACCCCGGCTCGGCCGCGACGCTGCCGGTCGCCTCGCGGCAGGGCGGCGCTCCCGCCAAGGCGCCGGCCGGCCCCGAGACCTATACCGTCAAGGTCAACGGCAAGGCCTACGTCGTCGAAGTCGCCGAGGGCGGCGAGATCGGTGCCGTCGAGGAGCAGGCCCAGCCCGCCGCCGCACCGGCGCCCGCGCCGAGCGGCGAGGCGATCAGCGCGCCGCTGGCCGGCAACATCTTCAAGGTCAACGTTCGCCAGGGCGACAGCGTCAAGGCCGGCGACGTGGTGATCATCCTCGAGGCCATGAAGATGGAAACCGAGGTGCGTGCCGCCAGTGCCGGCACGGTGTCGGCCATCCGGGTCAACGAGGGCGACAGCGTCGCCGTCGGCGACACCCTGATCGAGCTCTGAGGGTGGCCCCATGGAAAAGTTACTGACGCTATGGGAAGGCTCGGGCCTCTACAACCTGACGCTGGGCCAGGCCGTGATGGTCGTGGTCGGCCTGGTGCTGCTGTGGCTGGCGATCCACAAGCGCTTCGAGCCGTTGCTGCTGGTGCCGATCGGCTTCGGCGGCATCCTGGCCAACATTCCCGAGGCGGGGCTGGCGCTGTCCGCCGCCGAGCAGGCGGCGCACCTGGCGCGCCCCGAGGTGCTGGAACAGCTGGCCGCGGCGCTGCAGTTTGGCCTCGAGCCGGCGAGCGGCGTCGAGGGGTGGCGGCATGAGGTCGCCGAGGTGCTGCATGGTGACACCTCCCCGGCGCTGATCCGCGCGGCCAACGACGTGGCCATGGACGCGGGCTTTGCCCACGGCGTGCTCTACCAGTTCTACAACGTGGCGATCGCCTCGGGCATCGCCCCGCTGGTGATCTTCATGGGCGTGGGCGCGATGACCGACTTCGGCCCGCTGCTGGCCAACCCCCGCACCCTGTTCCTGGGGGCGGCGGCGCAGTTCGGGATCTTCGCCACCCTGCTCGGGGCGGTGGGCATGTCGGCGCTGGGCTGGATGGACTTCTCGCTCAAGCAGGCCGCCGCCATCGGCATCATCGGCGGCGCCGACGGCCCCACCTCGATCTATGTGTCGAGCATCCTGGCGCCGGAACTGCTGGGCGCCATCGCCGTGGCCTCCTACTCCTACATGGCGCTGGTGCCGCTGATCCAGCCGCCGATCATGAAGGCGCTGACCACGAAGCAGGAGCGCGAGATCGCCATGACCCAGCTGCGGCCGGTGTCGAAGCTGGAGAAGGTCGTCTTCCCGCTGTCGCTGCTGATCCTGGTGGTGCTGTTCCTGCCCGATGCCGCGCCGCTGCTGGGGATGTTCTGCTTCGGCAACCTGATGCGCGAGTGCGGGGTGGTCGAACGCCTGAGCGATACGGCACAGAATGCGCTGATCAATATCGTGACCATCTTCCTGGGGCTGTCGGTGGGCTCCAAGCTGATGGCCGATCGCTTCCTGGCCTTCGAGACCCTGGGGATCCTGGGGCTGGGCATGGTGGCCTTCGCCATCGGCACCGCCTGCGGCGTGTTGATGGCCAAGCTGTTGAACACGGTGAGCAAGATGCCGATCAACCCGCTGATCGGCTCGGCGGGGGTCTCGGCGGTGCCGATGGCGGCGCGGGTCTCCAACAAGGTGGGGCTGGAGTCCAACCCGCACAACTTCCTGCTGATGCATGCCATGGGGCCCAACGTGGCCGGGGTAATCGGCTCGGCGGTGGCCGCCGGGGTGATGATCAAGTACTTGGGGTGATGAGGTTGACCCGACCGCGCAGCCGGGCCTCCAGCGAAGCCAGGTCGACGTCGGTGTCTCGCGGCCAGCCGACGGTCAGCAGCACGCCGTCGGCGCCGTAGGCGGCCCGCTCCACGGGGATGGCGTGGCCGGCCAGCCAGGCGCGGGCCTCGGCCTCGCCGGCGAAGTCGACCTGCAACTGCAGTGGGGTGCGTTCGACGACCTCGCGCCGGGGCAGGCCCTCCAGCGCCCGGGCGACCGCCTGGGCGTAGGCCCGGGCCAGGCCGCCGGTGCCGAGCTTGGTACCGCCGAAGTAGCGGGTGACCACGCAGCCCACCTGGCCGAGGCCGGCACCGGCGAGGACCTGGAACATGGGGCGGCCGGCGGTGCCGCCGGGCTCGCCGTCGTCGGAGAAGCCGATCGCGGCCTGCTCGCCGGGCGGGCCGGCGATGAAGGCGCTGCAGTGGTGGCTGGCAGTGGGGTGGGTGCGGCGCGCCGCGGCCAGCAGGGTATCGAAGGCGGCGGTGTCGGGGGCATGGCAGAGCCAGGCGATAAAGCGGCTCTTCTCCACTTCCAGCTCGCTCTCGCGCCACTGCCCGACGGGGATGTCGGGCACCGCATAGCGCATCAGGCGGCCAGCCCCGTCTGGCGCACCACGCCCATCACCAGCCCCAGCACCTGGATGTCGCTGTTCTTCAGGTAGATGGGGGCCATGCTCTCGTTGGCCGGTTGCAGGCGGACGCCCGATTTCTCGATATAGAGCTTCTTCAGGGTGACCTCCTGGTCGTTGATCATTACCACGGCGGTCTCGCCGTTCTCGGCGCTCTCCTGCCGTTCGATGATGATCACATCCCCGTCGAAGATGTTGCAATCGATCATCGAGTCACCGCGCACCTTCAGCGCGTAGGTATTGCGGCGCACCATGCGCGAGGGCACGTGAATGCTGCCGGCGTCCAGGCAGGCCTCGATGGGCAGCCCCGCCGAGACCCGGCCGAGCAGCGGTACCTCGACCAGTTCGTCCCGGTTCAGGTCGTCGTCCTCGATGGCCTCCCAGGCCTCCGCCAGTGGCAGGTTGGGCCGGCGATGCAGGAACTGCGGTATGACCTCTGGCATGATGCGTCTCTCCTGTCGGCAGACCGGTGGATAAACCCCTGTCGATACGTACAGTGAATCTGAAGCATAGCAGGGAGCCGGGATCTGGCAAGGGCCGGCCTCCGACGGAAGCGTTGATGCAGGTCAACTGCGACCGGCTGACGCACGAGCTCCGCTGGCAGCAAAAGCCCTTTCCGTGTAGAGTTCCGGGCGAAATCCCCCATGCCGGGAGAGTGCCTTGCCCCTGCGTCTTGAAGCCCGTGAGCTGGCTTGTGAGCGTGATGATCGCTGGCTGTTCGAGGATCTCGATCTGGACATTCGCGCCGGCGAGATCGTGCGGGTCGAAGGACCCAACGGCAGCGGCAAGACCACGCTGCTCAAGATCCTGTCGGGGCAGCTGACCGACTATCGGGGCGAGCTGTTCTGGAACGGGATGCCGATGCGCCGGGCGCGTGGCGACTTCCTCGCCAGCCTGCTCTATCTGGGCCATGCGCCGGGCATCAAGGCCGCCCTGACGCCGCTGGAGAATCTCGCCTGGTACCAGGCGCTGGCCGGCGAGGCCGGTGACGAACGGGCGCGTCTGGTGGCGTTGGAAGGCGTGGGGCTCGCCGGCTTCGAGGACGTGCCGACGGGACAGCTCTCGGCAGGGCAGCAGCGCCGCGTGGCGCTGGCCCGGCTGGACCTGACGCCGCGGCCGCTGTGGGTGCTCGACGAGCCCTTCACCGCCATCGACCGTGACGGTGTGACGGCCCTCGAGGCGCGCCTCGTCGCCCATGCGCGAGCCGGGGGGTGCGTGCTGGTCACCACCCACCATGAGCTGCGGGCCACCGATGAGCTGACGCGTATCCGTCTCGGTCGGGGAGGGGACGATGCCCGGCACTGAGACACCGATGACCGACACCGAGGCGGCCATGGCCCTCCATCGGGAACCTCACGGCGGCCTGGTGGTCGCATTGCGGGCGACCCTGAAGCGCGATCTGGTCCTGCTGCTGCGTCGGCGCAGCGAGGTGCTCAACCCGCTGGTGTTCTTCGCGCTGGTGATCACCCTGTTCCCGATCGGCATCTCGCCGGATCCGGAGCTGCTGGCCACCATCGCCCCCGGCCTGCTGTGGGTCGCGGCGCTGCTGGCGGCCCTGCTCTCGCTGGACACCCTGTTTCGCGGCGACTACGACGACGGCTCTCTCGAGCAGTTGTTGCTCACGCCCCAGCCGTTGGCCGCCCTGGGGCTCGCCAAGGTGGCGGTGCACTGGCTGCTCACCGGCCTGCCGCTGGCCATGATGGCGCCGGTGCTCGGCATCATGCTGTCGCTGCCGGCCGGCAGCTATGGGGTGCTGGCCCTGTCGCTGGCGCTGGGTACCGCCAGCCTGAGCCTGATCGGGGCCATCGGGGCGGCCCTGACGGTGGGGCTCGCGCGCGGCGGCGTGCTGCTCTCGCTGCTGGTGCTGCCACTCTATATACCGGTGTTGATCTTCGGCGCCGGTGCCGTGCAGGCGGCGATCCTGGGCGATGGCGTTGCGGCGCATCTGGCCATTCTCGGCGCTCTGCTGGCGGTGACGCTGATGTTCGCCCCCTGGGCGATTGCCGCGTCGCTGCGAATCAGTATCAACGGTTGAGGAATTGACGAGGCATGTGGGCCTTCATTCACAAGCTCGGGTCACCGAAGTGGTTCTACGCCATCAGCGCCCGCCTGCAACCCTGGTTCTGGGCCGCGGCGGCGCTGTTGCTGCTGGTCGGCAGCGTCTGGGGGCTGGCCTTCGCGCCGGCCGACTACCAGCAGGGCAACAGCTTCCGCATCATCTACGTGCACGTGCCGGCGGCCTTCCTGGCCCAGTCGATCTTCGTCGCCATGGCGGTGGCCGGGTTGATCTTCATGGTCTGGAAGATCAAGGTCGCCGACATGGCGGCGGCGATGATGGCGCCGCTGGGCGCGGCCATGACCTTCATCGCGCTGTTCTCCGGGGCGGTGTGGGGCGTACCCACCTGGGGCACCTGGTGGATGTGGGATGCCCGCCTGACCTCGATGCTGATCCTGCTGTTCCTCTACTTCGGCGTGATCGCCCTGCGCGGCGCCTTCGCGAGCCGCGACAGCGCCTCCCGGGCCGCCTCGGTACTGGCGATGGTCGGCGTGATCAACATCCCGATCATCAAGTACTCGGTGGACTGGTGGTACACCCTGCATCAGCCGGCCACCTTCACCGTCACCTCGCGTCCGACCATGCCCGTGGAGATGTGGTTGCCGCTGTTGATCATGGTGCTGGGGTTCTACAGCTTCTTCATCGCCCTGACGCTGATGCGCACTCGCAGCGAGATCCTGCGCCGCGAGTCGACCAAGCGCTGGGTGCGTGACCTGGCCGCGGAGGAGGCGTGATGGCCTTCGCGACCTTCGGCGAGTTTCTTGCCATGGGCGGCCACGGCCCTTACGTCTGGGCCGCCTGGGCCGTCACCGCGGCACTCCTCGGGGGGATCGTGCTGCACGCCCGCAGCGAGCGTCGCCACCTGCTGCGCCACCTGCAGCGCCGGGCGCGGCGCGAGCGGCGGCTCGTCGGCGGCGAGGCAACGGTTTCCCATCAGAGGGGTGCACACAACGATGACACCTAAACGCAAGCAGAAGCTGTTCGTGATCCTGGGGCTGGTCTCCCTGGCGGCCATTGCCGTGGGCCTGGCCCTCTACGCCCTGCGCAGCAACATCAACCTGTTCTTCAGCCCGGTGCAGATCGCCGCCGGGGAGGCCCCCTTCGAGCGCCAGATCCGTGCCGGCGGCATGGTCAAGGAGGGCACGGTGTCGCGCGACCGCGAGAGCCTCGAGGTGGTGTTCACCGTGACCGACTACGTCGATGACCTCGAGGTGCGCTACAGCGGGATCCTTCCCGACCTGTTCCGCGAGGGGCAGGGCGTGGTGGTGGTCGGCGAGCTCCAGAGCGACGGCTGGCTCAGGGCCGACCAGGTGCTGGCCCGCCACGACGAGAACTACATGCCGCCGGAAGTGGCCCAGGCCCTGGAGGAGGCCGGTTACTCGCCCGCCGACTACCAGGCCAAGGCCGCCGAGGTGGGCAAGCGGCTCGACGCCCAGGGCGACGGCGCCGGCCAGAACTGATCCGGAGTGTCCATGCAGACCCTGATGATCCCCGAAATCGGCCACTACGCCCTGATCATCGCCCTGCTGATGGCGGTGGTCCAGGGGGTGATGCCCCTGGCCGGCGCGGCGACCCGCCGTCCGCTGTGGATGGCCTATGCGCGGCCCATGGCCACCGGCCAGTTCCTGTTCCTGGCCATCGCCTACGCCTGCCTGACCGCCAGTTACCTGCTCGACGACTTCAGCGTGGCCAACGTCGCCAACAACTCCAACTCCATGCTGCCCTGGTACTACAAGGCCAGCGCCGTGTGGGGCAATCACGAGGGCTCGGTGCTGCTGTGGAGCCTGATCCTGGCGGCCTGGTCCTTCGCCGTGAGCCGCTTCTCCCGGGAACTGCCCCGCGACATGCTGGCCCGGGTGCTGGGCGTGATGGGGCTGGTCAGCGTGGGCTTCCTGGCCTTCGTGCTGGTCACCTCCAACCCCTTCGAGCGGTTGCTGCCCAACATTCCCCAGGACGGTGCCGACCTCAACCCGCTGCTGCAGGACTTCGGGCTGATCGTGCACCCGCCGATGCTCTACATGGGCTACGTGGGCTTCTCGGTGGTCTTCGCCTTCGCCATCGCGGCGTTGCTGGGCGGGCGCCTGGACGCCGCCTGGACCCGCTGGGCGCGGCCCTGGACCAACATCGCCTGGGCCTTCCTCACCGTGGGCATCGCGCTGGGCAGCTGGTGGGCCTACTACGAGCTCGGCTGGGGCGGCTGGTGGTTCTGGGACCCGGTGGAGAACGCCTCGCTGCTGCCCTGGCTGGCCGGCACCGCGCTGATCCACTCCCTGGCCGTCACCGAGAAGCGCGGCGCCTTCAAGAGCTGGACGGTGCTGCTGGCGATCACCACCTTCTCGTTGTCGCTGATGGGCACCTTCCTGGTGCGCTCGGGCGTGCTCACCTCGGTGCACGCCTTCGCCAACGACCCCGCCCGCGGGCTCTTCATCCTGGTGCTGCTGGGCATCACCGTGGGCCTCTCGCTGCTGCTGTTCGCCCTGCGCGCCCCCCGGGTCAGCCACCAGGTCGGCTTCGGCTGGCTGTCGCGGGACGCCCTGCTGCTGATCAACAACATCCTGCTGGTGATCATGACCGTCACCGTGTTGCTGGGCACGGTCTATCCGCTGCTGCTCGATGCCCTGAACCTGGGCAAGATCAGCGTGGGCCCCCCCTACTTCAATGCCCTCTTCGTGCCGTTGACGGTGATGCTCTGCCTGTTCATGGGCCTCGGCCCCCTGGCCCGCTGGAAGCATACCGACAGTGGCGACCTGCTGCGGCGCAGCTGGCTCGCCGGGCTCGTCGCCCTGGTCATCGGCGCGGCCGCCCCGCTGCTCTACCGCGGCGAGTGGAACCTCAAGGTGAGCCTGGGGGTGGTGGTGGCGCTGTGGATCGTGCTGCCCATGCTGCGCGACCTCTGGACCAGGACGCGTCACTCGTCCGGCCGCCTGGCCGGCGTGAAGCGGCTGTCGCTGGCCTACTGGGGGATGATCCTCGGGCACCTGGGGATGGCGGTGACCATCGTCGGCGTCACCGTGGTCTCCAACTACGCCATCGAGCGCAACGTGCGGATGGGCGTGGGCGATAGTGTCCAGGTGGCCGGCTACACCTTCACCATGACCGACCTGGCCAGCCGCCGGGGGCCGAACTACCTGGCAGATGCCGCCGAGGTCGAGGTGCGGCGCGGCGACAGCCGGCGCAGCTTCACCATGACCCCCGAGAAGCGTCTCTATATCGCCCGCGGCATGCCGATGACCCAGGTCGCGCTGCGCCCGGGACTGTTCCGTGACCTCTACGTGGCCATGGGCGAGGACCTGGACGACGGCAGCTGGGCCATGCGTGTCCAGTACAAGCCCTTCGTGCGCTGGCTGTGGCTGGGGGCGCTGCTGATGGCCGCCGGTGGCGTGCTGGCGGTGGTCGACCGGCGCTACCGGCGCAGCGTCACCGCCCGCGATCCGGAACGGGCCCCGGCCGAGAAGTCCCGGGAGGCCACCGCATGAAGCGTCGCCTGCTGCTGTTGCTGCCGCTTGTCGGCTTCCTGGTGCTCGGCGTCTTCCTCTACATGGGGCTGTCGATCAACCCCTTCGAGCGTGACTCGGCGCTGATGGCCCGCGACTTCCCGGCCTTCGAGCTCCCCACCCTGGAAGACCCCGAGCGGGTGGTGGACGCGTCGCTGCTCGAGGGCGAAGTCACCCTGGTCAACGTCTGGGGCGAATGGTGCCCGACCTGCAAGCAGGAGATGCCCCAGTTGCTCGACCTCGCCGAGCGCGGCGTGCGCCTGGTAGGGATCGACTACAAGGACACCCGCGAGAAGGGCAGCGAGTTCCTCGACGAGTTCGGCAACCCCTTCGAGGTCAACATCTTCGACCCGGACGGGACCCTGGGCTTCGACCTGGGGGTCTATGGCGCCCCGGAGACCTTCCTGGTCGATCGCGACGGGGTGATCCGCTACCACCACACCGGCTACATCAAGCCGGAGGACGTACGCGACACGATACTGCCGGAGGTGGAGAAATGGCGCTGATGATGCGATGGCTGCTCTGCGCCCTCCTGCTGCTGCCGGCCCTGGGCCAGGCGGCGGTGGAGATCCGCGAGTTCGACGACCCGGTGACCGAGCAGCGCTACCGGGATCTCACCGCCACCCTGCGCTGCCCCAAGTGCGAGAATCAGGCGATCGACGACTCCGACTCGCCCATCGCCGGTGACATGCGCGATCGGGTCTACGTGCTGCTCCAGGAGGGTCGCTCCGACAAGGAGATCCTCGACTTCATGGTCAATCGCTTCGGTGACTATGTGCTCTACAATCCACGGCTCGAGGGCCGCACCCTGCTGTTGTGGGGCCTGCCCGCGGCCCTGGTGCTGCTCGGTGCCCTGGTGGTGATCCTCCTGGTGCGCGCCCGCCGCCGCACGGCGTCCCGGCGCCTGAGCGCCGAGGAGCGCGCCCGCCTCGACGCCCTGATCAATCGCGAGAGGACCGAATGACCCTGCTCTGGATCGCCTTCGCCGTCCTGCTGTTACCGGCCCTGTGGCTGCTGGTGTCGCCGCTGCGGCGTGCGCGTGCCCTGCGCGACGCCCAGCGCGACTTCGAGGCCAACGACCGCTCCGCCGATCAGAACCTGGCCATCTATCGCCGTCGGCTGGCCTCGCTGGAGGCCGCCCGGGAGCGCGGCGACATCGACCAGGCCCGCTTCGAGGAGGACCGCCTCGAGCTCGAGCGCAGCCTGCTCGAGGACACCGAGAGCCTCGGGCGCGCCCCGCTCAAGCCCTCCGCCGCCGGCAGGCTCGTGGTGCCGGTGGTGATGGTGATGGTGGTGGTCGCCAGCGTGCTCTGGTATCAGCACGAAGGCGCCGAGGGCGACCTCGCCCTGCTGGGGGTGCGGCAGGAGGTGGTGAACCATCCCGACGGCTCGATGGCGATGATGATCGAGCGTCTCGAGGAGCAGGCCGCTCGCCAGCCGAGCAACCCCAACGTCTGGATGATGCTGTTCCCGCTCTACCGCGATGCCGGCCGGGCCGACCAGGCGATCGATGCCCTGGAGCGACTGATCGAGATCGAGGGCCGCCATGCATCGCTGCTCGGCCAACTGGCCCAGATCGAGTTCTTCGCCGCCGACCGTCGGCTCACCGACGAGGTGCAGGCACTGGTCGACGAGACCCTGGCGCTGGACTCCAGCCAGCCCACCGTGCTCGGCATCCTCGGCATCGCGGCCTTCGACCGCGGCGACTACGAGACGGCCATCGACAACTGGCGGCGCGCCATCGCCGGCATGGATGACCCGGCCTCCGGCGAGGCCCTGCGCGAGGGCATCCGCGTGGCCCAGCAGCGCCTGGGGGTGGCGCCGGAAGAGCGGGAACAGGCCGCCGCCGAGGGGCCCGGCATCCATGTGCGGGTGAGCCTCGACGACGCTCTCGCCGATCGCGTCGACGACGATGCCGCGGTGTTCGTGGTGGCCCGGGACATGGAGGGCGAACTGCCGCCGCTGGCCGTGGCCCGGCTGAGCCTCGGCGACCTGCCGGCCGACCTGGTGCTCGATGACAGCCGCGCGATGTCTTCCGAGGCGAGCCTCTCCCGGGTGAGCCAGGCGCGACTGGTGGTGCGCGTCTCGCCCAGCGGCGAGGCGACTCCCCAGGCCGGCGACCTGTTCGGTGACCGCGAGGGCGTGCCGGTGGGCAGCGTCGACGGCGCGCCCGTCGAGCTGGTGATCGACCGGGTCTTCGAATGATGGCCACGGGCTAGCGGAGGAGTCAGCAGGGATGCGCCTCAAGTCGATTCGCCTGGTAGGGTTCAAGTCGTTCGTCGATCCGGTCACCGTGCCCTTCGACGGCAACATGACCGCCATCGTCGGCCCCAACGGCTGCGGCAAGTCGAACATCATCGACGCCGTGCGCTGGGTGATGGGCGAATCCTCGGCCAAGACCCTGCGCGGCGAGTCGATGACCGACGTCATCTTCAACGGTTCCACCGGCCGCAAGCCGGTGGGGCAGGCCTCCATCGAACTGCTGTTCGACAACCGCGACGGCACCATGGGCGGGATCTACGCCCAGTATGCCGAGATCGCCGTCAAGCGCCTGGTCACCCGCGACGCCCAGTCGAGCTACTTCTTCAACGGCCAGAAGTGTCGTCGCCGCGACATCGCCGACCTCTTCCTCGGTACCGGCCTCGGGCCGCGTTCCTACGCCATCATCGGCCAGGGCATGATCTCGCGGCTGATCGAGGCGCGTCCCGAGGAGCTGCGCGCCACCCTCGAGGAGGCCGCCGGCATCTCCAAGTACAAGGAGCGCCGCCGCGAGACCGAGAACCGCATGCGCCGCACCCAGGAGAACCTGGAGCGCCTGGAGGACATCCGCGAGGAGCTCGACAAGCAGCTCGAGCGCCTGAGGCGCCAGGCCGAGGCCGCCCGTCGTTACCAGACCCTCAAGCAGGAGGAGCATCGGGTCAAGGGCGAGCTGGCGCTGCTGCGCGCCCGCGCCCTGCGCGCCAGCCAGGCCGAGGAGGAGACCCGCGTCCGCGAGCTGGAGACCGGCGTCGAGCGCGAGGTGCTGGGGCTGCGCCAGTGCGAGACCCGCCTCGAGGAGGCCCGCGCCGACCACGATCGCCTGGCCTCCGAGCTCGATGCCCAGCAGGCACGCTTCTACGAGACCACCACCGCCATCGCTCGCCTCGAGCAGGACATCGAGCACGCCCGCTCCCGGGACGCCCAGCTCGCCCGTGACCTGGAGAACGCCCGGCGCGAGCTCGTCGAGCTCGACCGCCTGGGCGAGGACGACGGCGACCGCCTGGCGCGGCTCGACGAGCGCCTCGAGATCCTGGCCCCCGAGCGCGAGGAGGTCGCCGAGCGGCTCGCCGAGCTCGAGGCTGGCCTCGAGGACGCCGAGCCCCTGGCCGAGGAGACCGATGCCGCCTGGGAGGCCTTCAACGAGCAGTGGCGGGAGCAGAGCCGCGAGGCGGAGCGCGCCCAGGACCGCCTGCGCGAGCTCGAGGGGCGGCTCGAGCGCCTCGAGGCCGACGCGCGTCGCCGCCGCCAGCAGCACGAGGAGCTGCCCGACATCGCCCTGCTCGCCGGGCAGCGCGGCGAGCTGGCCGAGCGCCTGGCCGAGCTGGCGCTGTCGCGCGAGGCGGTGGAGGAGCGCCGCGAAGCGCTCCAGGCGGGCCGCGACGAGGCCCGGGAGCGGGTCCGCCAGGCCGAGGCCGAGCGCGAGGCGGACCGCCAGCGGCGCAGTACCCTGCAGGGCGAACTGGCCTCGCTGGAGGCGCTGATCCAGGCGGGCCTGGCCGATCACGACGAGGCACTCGACACCCACCTGGCCGAGCACGGCCTGGCCGAGGCCCCGCGCCTGGGCGAGAGCCTCGAGGTCGAGCCCGGCTGGGAAGAGGCCGTCTCCTGGGTGCTCGCCCCCTGGCTGCGGGCCCGACTGGGCCCGCTTGGCGAGGGGCGCGCCGCCCTCGATGGTGCCCCCGGCGAGCTCGGCCTGCTCGAGGCCGGAGAGGACGCCGCCCCGTCGCAGAGTCTCGCCGCTCGTGTGCGGGGCGCCGGCGCCGCCGCCCAATGGCTGGCTGGCATCCGCTGTGTCGAGTCCCGCGCAGCGGCCTGGGCGGCTCGCGAGTCGCTGGCGCCAGGCGAGAGCCTGATCACCGCCGACGGCCTCTGGCTGGGCACGGGCTGGGCCCGCCACCGTGGTGGGGGCGAGGGGCTCGACGCCCTGCTGGTCAGCCGTCGCCGCGAGGCCGAGGCCCGCGCCGAACTCGAGATCGTCGAGGCGCGCCTCGACGAACAGCAAGCGCGCCTCGCCGACGCCGCCGAGCGGGTCGAACAGACCGAAACGGCCCTGGAGGCGACGCGGCTGGAGGAGCGCGACCTCGACCAGCAGCACCAGCAGCTTGCGGTGCAGGACAGCGGGCTGGCCAGTCGCCTCGAGCACCTGGAAGGGCGGGCCGCCGAGCTCGCCGAGGAGCTCGCCGGGCTCGGCGAGGCGCGCGAGGAGGCGCTGCTGGCCATCGAGGAGGTGCGCGACCGCTGGCAGCAGGCCATGGCGCGGCTCGAGGAGGGGGCCGAACGGCGCGAGCGGCTCGACCGCGAGCGCGGCGAGGCCCGCGAGCGGCTCGCCTCGCTACGGGGACGCCAGCGCCCGCTGGCCGAGAAGGTCCAGCAGCTCGCCCTGGAGCAGGAGCGCCTGACCACCGAACGCTCCGGGCTCGCCGAGCAGCAGGGCCGCGCCGGTGAGGCGCGGGAGCGCCTCGAACTGCGTGCCGCCGAGCTCGAGGAGGAGCGCGAGTTGCTGCGCGAGCCCGAGGAGGAGCGCCGCGAGCGCCTCGACGAGTTGCTCGATCGCCGCGAGCGCGAGGAGCGCGCGCTCAACGAGGTACGAGGCCGGGCCGCCGAGCTGGTCGAGCGATTGCGCGAGGACGAGCAGGCGCGGCAGGCTCACGAGCGCAACCTCGAGGGCATCCGCGAGCGGCTGCAGGAGGCGCGGATGCAGGTCCAGGCGCTCAGCCTCAAGGCCGAGACCCAGGACGAGCAGCTCCGGGAGCTGGGCCACGACGAGCGCGAGCTGGCCGAGTCGCTCGATCCCAACGCCACCGAATCCGCCTGGCAGGCCCGCCTCGAGGAGCTCGGCGAGCGCATCCGCCGGCTCGGTGCCATCAACCTGGCGGCCATCGAAGAGTACGACCAGCAGGCCGAGCGCCGCGACTACCTGGAGGCCCAGCACGCCGAACTCAGCGAGGCGCTGGAGACCCTCGACCGGGCGATCCGCCGCATCGATCAGGAAACCCGCACCCGTTTCCGCGAGACCTTCGAGCGAGTCAATGCCGGCCTGCAGGCCCTTTTCCCGCGAGTCTTCGGTGGTGGAACCGCATGGTTGACCCTGACCGGTGAGGATTTACTCGAGACCGGCGTGGCCATCATGGCCAGGCCACCGGGCAAGAAGAACAGCACCATTCATCTGTTGTCCGGTGGCGAAAAGGCCCTCACCGCCTTGTCGATGGTCTTCGCGATCTTCCAGCTCAATCCGGCCCCCTTCTGCATGCTCGACGAGGTGGATGCACCTCTCGATGATGCCAATGTGGGTCGCTACGCCAAGCTGGTGAAGGAGATGTCGGAGTCGGTCCAGTTCATCTATATCACCCACAACAAGATCGCCATGGAGGCGTCGGAACGTCTCATGGGGGTGACCATGCAGGAGCCGGGGGTTTCCCGCCTGGTGGCAGTGGGCGTCGAGGAGGCCGCGGCGCTCGCCGAGGCCTGACGGACTTGATCGTGAACGGCAAAAGGGGTAACAAGGAAGGTAATGTTGCTGCATTGCATGGATGCACAGGGATTATGGAAGGGCGATTGCACAGGGCACCGTCGACTCTCGGCAGGAAAATGCCAGGCTTGACAAACAAAAAAGTGGCCCTTTTTTTGGCAATCGCGCTATGCTGTTGACGGACAACCATCAGGCATGGCGCCTTAGCAAAAGGCATGACGACCCATGGAACTTAGAGAGTGGCTGATCATCCTGGGGTTGGCGCTGGTGACCCTCATCGTCATCGATGGGGTGCGTCGCCTGCAGCGTCAGCGTCGAATCCCTCGTCTCGACGAGGTGGAAGGCGACGCCCGAGGGCAGGACCTCGACCCCGAAGCGGCGGCCCGCGAGGCTGAAATCAACTGGGAGCTGCCCAACGGAGGGGCGCGAGTCGTCAGGCCCGCGGACTACAGTGGCATGCAACCCATGCCCAAGCTCGAGCGCCGGGAACATCCCGGCCCTTCGCGTGTGCTGGCGGGCTTCAAGGCCAACGCCGGGCAGGAGGCGACCGCGCAATCGCGGACGTCCGCCGAGCCGGCCGAGGCGGTGAATGCCGCAGCGGCCCACCGTGACCAGGCCCCGACGCCGCGGGTGGAGCCGGAGGCCATCGCGCCTGCGGACGAAGCAGAGCAGCGAGTCGCCAAGCGAGAGGCAGTCAGCGAAGCGTCGGGCACCGAGAGTACCGAGGCCCGCTCACCCAACCGCCGGCACGAAGCCGCCGCGGCGGTTTCGGGAGCCACGCAGGCAGAGCCGAGCGAGCCGGCCGGCGTCGAGCGTCGCGAGCCCAGCCTCTCGGCGCTGGAAGACGAGGCGTCCATGGCGAGCGTGACGGGATCGGAGCCCCTGGCTGCGGATCCCGAGGATCATGACGATCACCAGGATGCCGAGCGCTATCGGCTGGTCGACCTCGACGGGATGAGTGACTCGCTCAAGAGTGGCACGCTGCGGGTAGGGGCCTCCATGCAACGTTTCGGTGCGTCGCTGCAGAAGTCCATTGCCGAGCGTCGTGAGCAGAAGCGGCTCGAGAAGCAGCGTCGCGAGCAGGAAAGGGCCGAGAAGGCCGCGCGCGATGCCGAGCAGCGACGCCAGGCCGAAACGGCGAAGGCTGCCCGCGAGGAGGAGCGTCGCCGGCTCGAGGCCGAGGCGATCGAGCAAGCCGACGATGACGACCCATTGTTCGCCCCGCCCCGGCTGCGCGATGCCGAGGCGCTGCCGTCGGATGCGTACGCCTCCCGGCGCCCCGACGGCGACGCGTCGGTACGTGAAGCGCCCGGTGACGAGGCCGCGGCGCAGGAGGAGCCCTTCCGGCAGAGCGATGTGGTGCGTGCCCACCCGGTGCTCGAGAAGGCGCTGCGTCACGACGTCAGCGCCGAGCATGCCCGGCACGCGCTCAGCCACGCCGAGGAGATCATCGTCATCAGCGTGATGTCCCGCGACGAGCAGGGCTTCTCCGGCACCGCGCTGCTCGACCTGATGCTCGCCTGCGGGCTGCGCTACAGTCGCGACATGGGCATCTTCCATCGCTTCGAGACCGAGGACCCGGAGAGTCAGCTGCAGTTCTCGATGGTCAACGTGATCAAGCCCGGCACCTTCCCCATCGAGGCCATGGGCGACTTCCGCACGCCTGGCGTGACCCTGCTGATGCCCCTGCCGGGGGCCAGCGACACCGGGGCCGCCTTCGAGGCGATGGTCGAGACCGCCATGGTCGTCGTGCGTCACCTGGGCGGCGAGTTGAAGGACGAGAACCAGAGTGTGATGACCGCCCAGACCGTGGGATTCGCCCGCCAGCGGGTCCAGGAGTTCGAGCGGCGCAATCGTCTCAATCGCTATCAGGTGAATTAGCGGTAAGCCGTAAGCTTGAAGCTGGAAGACAACCCCCGGTGGCGTCCCACCGGGGGTTGTCGCTTTGATAAGCTAGGGAATCACGCTGGCTTCGAGCTTCGAGCTTCGAGCTTCGAGCTTCGAGCTTCGAGCTTCGAGCTTCGAGCTTCGCGGCCCTCGCTATAAACCGGGAACCAGGACTCAATGACCCAGCCCGACAAGGACATTCTCGCCGAGGCGTCGCGCCTGCGTGCCGAACTCGACGACGCCAATTTTCGCTACTACGTGCTCGACGAACCGCGCCTGACCGATGCCGACTACGACCGCCGGCTGCGCCGCCTGCAGGAGATCGAGACCGAGTACCCCGAGCTCGCGACCCCCGATTCGCCCACCCAGCGGGTCGGCGCGGCGCCGGCGGCCGGCTTCCCCGAAATCCAGCATGCCGTGCCCATGCTGTCGCTGGACAACGCCTTCAACGAGGAGGAGCTCAGCGCCTTCGTCAAGCGGGTCGCCGACCGCCTCGAGACCGACGGCGAGGCGCTTGCCTTCTGCTGCGAGCCCAAGCTCGACGGCGCCGCGGTGTCGCTGGTCTACGAGCGGGGCGAGCTGGTCAGTGGTGCCACCCGCGGCGACGGCCGCACCGGCGAGGGCATCACCTCCAACCTGCGTACCCTGCGCTCCATCCCGCTCAGGCTGCGCGGCAGCGATCACCCGGCACTGCTGGAGGTGCGTGGCGAGGTGATCATGAGCCATGACGGCTTCGAGGCGCTGAACGACAAGGCCCGCGAGGAGGGCGGCAAGGTCTTCGCCAACCCGCGCAACGCCGCCGCCGGCAGCCTGCGCCAGCTCGACCCCAGGATCACCGCCACACGGCCGCTGGAGTTCAGCGCCTACCAGGTAGCGCGGATCGAGCCGGACCAGGGGGACACCGCCCACAGCGAGCTGATGGCGCACCTCGGCGAGCTGGGCTTCCGTACCAGCAAGGCCCTCGAGGTAGTCACCGGCAGCGAGGGCCTGATCGACTACTGTCGCCGCCTGGGCGAGCGGCGCGATGCCCTGGGCTACGACATCGACGGGGTGGTGATCAAGGTCGACGATCTGCGCCTGCAGCGCGAACTCGGCTTTGTCGCCCGGGCGCCACGCTGGGCCATCGCCTTCAAGTTCCCCGCCCAGGAGCAGACCACCCGCCTCAACGACGTGGAGTTCCAGGTCGGGCGCACCGGGGCCATCACCCCGGTGGCGCGGCTCGAGCCGGTCTCGGTGGCCGGCGTCACGGTCTCCAACGCCACCCTGCACAACGCCGACGAGATCGCCCGCCTGGGCGTGATGATCGGTGACACCGTGGCCATCCGCCGCGCCGGCGACGTCATTCCCCAGGTGGTGCGGGTGTTGGAGGAGGAGCGCCCGGCCGATGCCCGGGAGATCGTCTTCCCCGAGCGCTGCCCGGTGTGCGACTCCGAGATCGAGCGCCTCGAGGGCGAGGTCGTCTCGCGCTGCTCCGGCGGGCTCTTCTGCGCCGCCCAGCGCAAGGAGGCGCTCAAGCACTTCGCCTCCCGGCGGGCCATGGACATCGACGGCCTGGGCGAGAAGCTGATCGACCAACTGGTCGAGCGCGACTGGGTCACCACCCCGGCGGACCTGTTCCGGCTCGAGGCCGAGCGCCTCGCCGAACTGCCGCGCATGGCGCAGAAGTCCTCCGAGAACCTGGTCGCGGCGCTGGAGAAGGCCAAGAACACCACCTTGCCGCGCTTCATCTTCGCCCTGGGCATCCGCGAGGTAGGCGAGGCCACCGCCGCCAACCTGGCACGCCACTTCGGCACCCTGGAGGCACTGATGGGGGCCGAGGTCGAGGCCCTCGAGGCCGTCGATGACGTGGGCCCGGTGGTGGCGGCCCATGTGCACACCTTCTTCCGCCAACCCCACAACCGCGAGACCATCGACGCCCTCCGCGCCCAGGGCGTGACCTGGGCCGAGGAGGAGGTCGGCGAGCGTCCCCAGCCGCTGGCGGACCAGACCTGGGTGCTCACCGGCACCCTGGAGAGCATGACCCGCGACGAGGGCAAGGCGCGGCTGCAGGCGCTGGGCGCCAAGGTCGCCGGCAGCGTCTCGAAGAAGACCGCCGCGGTGGTGGCCGGCCCGGGCGCCGGCAGCAAGCTCGAGAAGGCCATGCAGCTCGGCGTGGAGGTGCTCGACGAGGACGCCTTCCTCGCCCGGCTCGAGGCCTGGGAGAACGGAGAGGAAGCGCAATGAATGACGGTCGCTTTATCGAGGTGCCCCATCGCATGCTGCCGGGCGAGACCCTGGAGGCCCTGCTCGAGGCCTTCGTCACCCGCCAGGGCTACGACACCACCGACACCGGCGAGGGCATGCGCGGCTGGGTCGCCGAGCTCAAGCGCCAGCTCGAGCGCGGCGACCTGCTGATCGCCCACGACCTCGAGACCGAGACCACCGAGGTGATGACCCTGGCCCAGTGGCGTGCCTTCGGCCGCGACCTGGCCGACGACGAGGAAGAAGGCTAGGCAGTTTTCGCACCGGACCCGGGAGGCCCGGGCCCGGCGCGATCAAGCCCGATCGCCGGGGGACTCGCCGATGATCGCGGGGTCGAAGGGCGGGCGGGAGAAGATGCGCCGCACCATCGGTGCGAAATACTCGAGGGGCCGGGTGGGATAGTCGGGGTCGAAGGACGCCTGGTCCCAGCGCTCGCAGAAGTCCACGCAGCGCTGGTAGCAGGGGTGATGCCGGTAGCTGTCGCGTTCCAGCGGATCCCCGCCGAAGTGGTGGATGTAGTAGTAGTTCTGGAACAGGCCGTGGTGCTCGATCACCCAGGTGACCTCGGCGCTGACATAAGGGCGGAGGATCGAGGCGGCGTACTGGGAGTGGTTGTGCGGCGCCAGGTCGTCGCCGAGGTCGTGGATCAGGGCGGCGACGATCATCTCCTCGTCCTCGCCGTCGTCCTCGGCGCGGCTGGCGGACTGCAGCACATGCTCGAGACGCGAGACCCGATACCCGCTCAGGGTGTTCTCCAGCCCGCGCAGGGAGGCGAGGATGCGCTCGGGCAATCCCTCGATGTAGGCTTCCTCGAGCCGTTCGAGCAGCAGGTAGTCCTCGCGGGTGCCGTCCTTCATGCGGGTGAAGCTCACTTGCGGGGTGTCGTCGGTGGTCATGGTGGGACCTCTCTCGTGCAGGGGGGCGGGGCTCAGCGGCACAGGGCGCGGTAACGCCCGGTGGGCCCGTCACGGTCGATATAGCAGCCCTGCAGGTGGCGCAGGCCCTCGTTCGGCTCGTAGGCCGTGCGGCCATGCAGCACGCGATTGTTGTCGAACATCATCAGCTCGCCGGCCCGCAGCGGGAAGGCCAGGCGGTGATCGGGATGCGAGAACAGCTCGCCGAGGCGGCGACGGGCGCGCTGGAAGCGGCGGGTCGTGGCCACGTCCATCAGCGGCAGGGCATCCAGCCGGGGACTGTAGTGCACCCCCGTCAGGCGACCCGCCGCATCCAGGTGGAGCATGGGGCGGTGCTCGATGAGCTCCACGTCATCATCGACGAAACGGAAGCGCACCGGGGTGGTGGCCAGCAGGCGGTAGCCCTCGGGATCCTCGGCGCGCAGCCGCTCGGCGACGGAGAGGCTGTCGACCAGGGTGGAGAGCCCCCCGGACGTCTCGTTGACCAGGCAATGCAGCAGCTGGATGCCCGGCACCGGATTGCGGTAGGGATTGTCGGTATGCGGGGCCAGGGGCACCGGCCGATAGGCCAGGTCGTTAGACCGGGGGCGGGAGAAGACCTCGAAGTACCGGCCGAAGTTGGTCGAACGCACACGGCCATAGGTCTCGCCGACCTCGACCAGGGTGCCGCCCTCCGTCGGTACCTTCTCGAGGATGATCACGCCGTAGCGCAGATAGGCCTCGAGGGAGTCGCGGAAACGGCCTCGGTCCGCCAACCGCTCCCAGTCGAAGGTGAAGGCCTCGCGGTCGATGCCGGCATCCCAGGGCAGCGGCTCGGGCAGGCCGTCGTCGGGGTCGAACTCGACGGCCAGGCGCGTCAGGTCGTAGACCCCGGTATGACCGTCGCTGAACGACAGCCGGGCGCGCTGCTCGCCCAGGGCCTCGGCGGCGATCAGCCGCAGGTCCTCCTCGAGGTCGTGAGGGTTGAACAGGCGCTGCTGGGTCACCGCATCGAGGCTCGCGGCGTCCTGGCTGCGCTCGCGCAGCCACAGGGCGGGCAACTCGGTTCGCCGCCCGGTGTCGACCATGAAGACGCCGGGGGGATGCGCCTGGACCTGGAACTGGGGGTTCGACATCATACTGGCTCTCGCTCCGGGACAATGAACGATGACCAGTCTAGGGATGGCGGCGACGACGGGAAGGAGGGTGCACCTTATGGGGACTATCAGGTCGCCTTATGACTGAACGACCCAGGGAGGGGCTGCCGACCCTCAAGGCGCTGGTGGCCTTCGAGGCGACGCTGCGTCTCGGCTCGCTCTCCGCGGCCGCCCGCGCACTGTCCACCACCCAACCGGCGATCTCGCAGCGCATCCGTGGCCTGGAGGAGGCGGTGGGGCAGGTCCTCTTCGAGCGCGGGGGCGGCGGGCTGCGGCCGACCCGGGAGGGGCGGCGCTTCTATGACGAGATCGCCCCGGCCCTGAAGACCATCGAGGGATCCATCGCGGCGCTGCGCAGCCGTGCCGCCTCCACCCGCCCTCGGGTGCTGATGGCGGCCGACTTCGGCTTCGCGCATCTTTGGCTGCTGCCGCGTCTCGCGCGCCTGGAGGCGGTGGTCGAAGAGGCCGAGTTCGAGGTCGTCGCCACGGATCGGCGCGATGAGCCGGCCGTCCGCATCGCCGACATCGGCATCCGGTTCGACGAGCGCGTCCCGGGCGTCGACCGCTTCTATCCCGAGCGCGTCTTCCCCGTGTGCAGTCCGGCCTTCGCCGAGCGTCATGGCCTGAGCGCCGATGCCCCGCCCTCGGCCTGGTCGACCCTGCCGCTGCTGCACATGGACCGGCGCAACCCACGCTGGATGGACTGGCGACACTGGAGCCTGCTGGCCGGCCATGCCTATGCCGAGCCCGGTCGGCTGTTCGCCTACAACAACTATCCCCTGGTGATCGGTGCCGCCGAGGCCGGGCAGGGCATCGCCCTGGGCTGGTCGCCGCTGGTCGATGACCTGCTGCGCGCGGGGCGGCTGATGGCGCTGGGCCCGACGGTGACCCGCGGGAGTCACGGCTATGCGGTCGAGACGCGCCATGCCGACAACACCCTGCTCAGGCGCATCGTCGACTGGCTGGATACCGAGCTCGGGTTGCCGTCCTCCGCGCCCGACCGGCCGTGACGTGCCCGGCGGTCGACGGAAGGTGCCGACAGGCGCCTGGTCCCGTCGCCTGAGGGCACGCAGCGTGTCGTCAGGGATCGGTCCCTCTCTCCTGGATGACCGACCCGGAGGGGGAGCCTCGCCGGAGTCAGTGGCCGCGGATCAGGTCACGGATCACCCGCCGCCCCGGGTGCAGGTGATCGGCCAGCGGCCACTCCAGCGGCAACGGCTCGTCGCAGAGCCGCGAGGCGATCAGCTCGGCGCACAGCGGTGCGCTGGCCAGCCCCCGTGAGCCGTGGGCGGCGCTGATCCACAGCCCACCATGGTGGCGTCCCGGGGTCTCGGGCACGCGGGTGGCGTCCTTGGCCAGCGCGGCGTAGTCGCTGCGCCAGGCCGCGGCGTCGGGCACGGGCCCGGCGTAGGGCGACTTGTCGGGGCTGGCGGCGCGGATCGCCGCCCGGCCCGTCAGCCGGGCCGGGTCGAGGTCGGTACCGGTCTCGCGCAGGGCCGCCACGAACGCCGGCAGGGTGCGTTCGAGCTCCGCCAGGTTGGCGGCGTGGTCGGCCTCGCGCAGCTCGGTCGTCGTGTCGTTGGGCGCGAAGGTGGCGCCGAAGGTGAGCACGCCGTCGAGCGCCGGCGAGACATAACCGCCGGCACACACCACCCGCTCGAGCGCGGGTACCCCCGTCGGCAGCCCGAGCTGCGAAACCTGGCCGCGCACCGGCTGCAGCGGCAGCGGCGAGGTCTGGGCAAAGCGGTTGGCGAGCTCGGCGGTGGCGATCACCACTTGGTCGGCCGCCAGGGTGTCGCCGGTCGTCAGCGTCAGCCGCCAGCCGCTCTCCACTCGCACCAGGTCGCTGACCTCGCCCCGGCGGTAGCTCACCCCCGGGGTGTCGACCAGGTGCGCACAGAGCGCCGCCGGCCGCACCCAGCCCGCCAGCGGGTAGTCCAGGGCGGGGGCGCCTACTCGGAGGCCGGCGCGCTCGTCGGCGGCCTCGGCATCGAGGCCTTCCACGACGCTTGCCGGCAGGGCGTGGTGGGCCAGGAAGCGCGCCTGGCGGCCCTGTTCCTTCTCGGTCATGGCCAGCTGCAACACGCCGCACGGCCGCCAGAGCGTGCGGGCCGGATCGAGTGCCTCGAGCCAGCGCCGGCTGTGCAGCAGCCCGGCGAGATAGACCCGGCTCTGCGGGTTGGTCGCCACCGCCAGCTTGACGTAGAGCGCCCCCTGGCGGTTGCCGGAGCCGCCGGCCCCGGGGCCTTCCCGGTCGAGCAGGGTCACGGCGATTCCTCGCCGCGCCAGGGCATGCGCCACGCTGGCGCCGGCGATACCGGCGCCGACGACGGCGACATGCCGCGCCGGTGCGGGGGCAGGCGGCACGAACCAGGGGGCGCGCCGCCGGCGCGCGTCCACCGGGGGCTCGAGGATCTCGCCGGCGAGCATCTCGCGCTTGCGCCCGAAGCCCGGCACCTTGCGCCAGGCGAAGCCGGCGGCCGCGAGGCCGCGCTTGACCACGCCGGCACAGGTGAAGGTGGCCAGGGTCGCCCCGGGCCGCGAGCGCGCCGCCATGGCGACGAACAGCTCGGGCCGCCACATCTCGGGGTTCTTCGCCGGGGCGAAGCCGTCGAGGAACCAGGCGTCGACCCGGCCGTCGAGCAGCGCCAGCCGCTCGGTGGTGTCGCCGAAGTGCAGGTCGAGGGTCACCCGCGCGTCGAGCCACAGCCGGTGCACCCCGGCCACCGGCTCGGGCCACTGGGCGATCAGCCGCGCGGCGCGCTCGGCCAGGTCGGGCCAGGCGGCCAGCGCCCGGGCGAGATCCTCCCTGGCGAGCGGAAACTTCTCGGTGGAGACCAGGTGCAGCCTGGCGCCTGCGGGGGCGTGGGCGTCGAAGCAGGCCCAGGCACAGAGCATGTTGAGCCCGGTGCCGAAGCCGGTTTCGCCGACCACGAAGGGGCGCGGCGCCTGCCACTCGGCGAACCGTCGCGGCAGGTCGTTGCCGGCGATGAAGACATGCTCGGTCTCGGCCCGGCCATCGTGGCGGGAGAAGTAGACGTCGTCGAAGGCGGTCGAGTGCGGTGCGGACTCGCCGGTCTCGTCCCGGCGCCAGTCGAGGCGGGCGGTCTCCAGGCCCGCCAGCGGGGGCAGGCCATCAGGGGCGGCGGTCAAGGCATGACTCCGGTGGGCGGCGGCTGGTCAGAATTTGATCATCGGTGCCGTAGCGCCATCGTGACTGGGCTGTCGCAAGGCGTCCGCGGCGTTTCAACAGTGTTATCCACAGCAACTGTGAAAAACCGTCGGTGGATAAGTCAGGGAAGTACTTTCTTGAACGGCTTGACCGTCACCCTGGCGTAGGCCCCGGCGATAATGTAGGGGTCGGCATCGGCCCAGGCCTGGGCGTCCGGGAGGCTGTCGAACTCGGCGACCACCAGGCTGCCGGAGAAGCCCGCCTCGCCCGGGTCCTCGCTGTCGATGGCCGGATGCGGCCCGGCCATCACCAGGCGGCCCTCGTCGCGCAGCTTCTCGAGCCGGGCCAGGTGATCGGGGCGGGCGGCCAGGCGCCGCTCCAGGCTGTTCTTCACGTCTTCGCTGATGATCGCATAGAGCATCGCAGTCGCTTCCTCGGGTTAGGCGGCACGGGCCGCGAGAGTCCGGCAAGGCCCGCCATTGACCAGGGTCGGCCGGGCGAGCACCATGGACGCATATTCTGACAAAGTCACCTGCCGGCGTCATGCCAATGAACGCACTTCCCGCCCGTTTCGAGGGCGAGAGCACTCCGCTTCCCATCGACCTGCACATGCACTCCACCGCGTCCGACGGCGCCCTGCCGCCCGCCGAGGTGGTGGCGCTATGCAAGGCCCGGGGCCTGACCCATATGGCGCTCACCGACCATGACACCATGGCCGGTATCGACGAGGCCGGCGCCGCCGCCGCGCGCGAAGGCATCCGGCTGCTGCCCGGTACCGAGCTCTCCACCCGCTGGGCCGGCATCAATATCCATGTGGTGGGCCTGCTGCCGGAGGGGCCCCGGGGCACCCTGGTCGCGGGGCTCGCGGCCCAGGCCGTGGCGCGCGAGGCGAGGGCCGAGCTGATCGCCCGGCGCCTGGAGAAGCTGGGGCTCGAGAACGCCCTGTTGCGGGCCCGGGAGCAGGCCGGCTCGCCGCGCCCCCTGGGCCGGCCCGACTTCGCGCGGGCCCTGGTGGCGGCGGGGCTGGTGCCCGACGTGGCCACGGCCTTCAGGAAGCATCTCGGCAATGGCAAGGCCGGCGACGTCAAGACGCACTGGCCGGAGCTCGCCGAGGCCGTGGGCTGGGTCCTCGATGCCGGTGGCGTGGCGGTGCTGGCGCATCCGATGCGCCACGGCCTGACCCGGCGCAAGCGGGGGCTGCTGCTCGACGCCTTCCGTGCCGCCGGGGGGCAGGCCGCCGAACTGGTCAGCGGTTTCCAGAACCCCGACGCCACCCGTGACCTGGCACGACAACTGCAGGAACGTGGCCTCTACGCCTCGGTGGGCAGCGACTTCCACTTCCCCGGCGGCCACCTGGCCCCGGGCAGCATGAGCCCGGTCCCGCGTACCGCCACTCCGCCGGTATGGGCCCACCCGCGCCTGGCCGGTCTCGTCGATGGGGTGGCGGCGTGAACGGTGGGCAACGTTATAGTGACAATATCCATCGGCCATCGAACAGGGAGCTCGCATGAGCCAGTTCTTCCAGATCCATCCAGAGAATCCCCAGAAGCGCCTGATCGACCAGGCGATCCAGATCATTCGCGATGGTGGCGTCGTGGCCTATCCCACCGATTCGGGCTACGCCGTGGGCTGCCACCTGGGTGACAAGAAGGCCATCGAGAAGATCAAGTGGCTGCGCTCGCTGGACGACAAGCACAACTTCACCCTGATCTGCTCGGACCTCTCCGAGATCGGCACCTACGCCAAGGTGGACAACGCCGTCTTCCGGCTGCTCAAGGCCCACACCCCGGGACCCTATACCTTCATCCTCAACGCCACCACCGAGGTGCCGCGGCTGCTGCTGCACCCCAAGCGCCGCTCCATCGGCATGCGGGTGCCGGACCACAGCATCACCCGGGCGCTGCTCGGTGCCCTGGGGGAGCCGCTGATGAGCGTGACCCTGATCCCGGTGGGCGAGGCGCTGCCGATGACCGACCCGGAGGAGATCCGCGAGCGCTTCGGTGCCCATCTCGACCTGATCATCGACGGCGGTGCCTGCCACCTGGAGGCGACCAGCGTCATCGACCTGCGTGACCTGCCGCCGAAGATCATCCGCGAGGGGCGAGGCGACGTCGAACCCTTCCGCGAGTGATCCGCGGCGGCTGTCCGCCGATTCGTCTGCTCCCAGCGCCCGGCCACCCGCCGGGCGCTTCGCATTCGGGGGCATCGATCTCGGGGAAGAGAGGGGCGTCATGGGGCAGGTCGGTCATGGTTTTTAATTGAACGGTCAATCAATATCGCCTAGGGTGATGCTCGTGGCTTCCAGGCCACGAGCCAATCGAGCGAGGCGAAGGAGCCGCCCGTGGCTGGCAGCCGGCCCGCCTCGACACACCGCAAGGAGTCCCTGATGAGCCGTTTCCCCAAGAACAACGTCGCGACTACCACCTTGATCGCCCTGACCACCCTGTCCGTTGCCGCCTCCGCCGGCGCCGACGAGAGTACCCGGGACGCCGCCGCGCCGGCCCTCTGCGAGCAGGCCGCCTACACCATGGGGCTGCGCTACCAGCAGCAGTCGGCCGAAGTCGCCGCCCTGCAGCGCCAGGGCTTTGCCTTGGCCACCCTGCGTCTCGAGCAGCAGATCGACCGGCATGGGGAAGACGCCGACCTGGCGATCATCACCGACCTGGACGAAACCGTGCTGGACAACAGTGCGCTGCTGGCGCGGGACATGCAGCGGTGCCACGACTACACCAGCTGGGATACCTGGCGGCACTGGGAGCGCGAAGGCGCTCCGGGCGTGATCCCCGGGGCCATGGAGTTTCTCGAGTTCGCCGACGCGCAGGGCGTGGCGATCTACTATGTCTCCGACCGCTACCAGGAGAACAAGGCGGCGACCCTGGCGACCCTGAACGAGCTGGGGCTGCCGCAGGTCTCCGACGACACCGTGCTGCTGCTGGGGCCGCCCAAGCAGGAGCGCCGGGACCTCGTGGAGGAGAACCACACCCTGGTCATGCTGCTGGGCGATACCCTGCACGACTTCTCCGAGGAGTTCGTCAGCAAGGTGCCCCTGGCGGACCAGCACGCGCGGGCCGAGGAGCATGCCGAGCGCTTCGGCCGTGACTGGATCGTCTTCCCCAATGCCACCTACGGCACCTGGAGCGATGCCCCCCTGGAGCAGTGGGAGGCGCCCCTAGAGACCGACTGAGTCTCGCGGTTCACCGGCCGGGGAGGCCGGTGGGCCGGGACCCACCCAGGACGCGCCCTACGCCTCGTCGGTGGAGGGCGCGTCGTCGTTCCTGGGGTCCGGCGTATCCTCGTCGAGCCAGGTGCCGCACCGCAGGCAGTATTTCGCGCGCTTCTCGTGGCGGTCGTGGCCGCAGCCGGGGCAGGCCTCGTCGGAGTAACGGTCGGCGCGGATCGAACGGATCACCTCCGCCGAGAACACCCCGGTGGGCACGGCGATGATCGAGTAGCCGATCAGCATGACGACCACCGAGATCGCCTGGCCGATGGGGGTGACCGGGACGATGTCGCCGTAGCCCACCGTGGTCAGGGTGACGATGGCCCAGTAGATGGCCGTGGGGATGCTGGTGAAGCCGGCCTCGGCCGGTTCGATCAGGTAGACCAGGGCCGCGAAGATGGTCACCAGCATGAAGACGGTGAACAGGAACAGGAAGATCTGGTGGACGCTGCGCTTGAGGGCCCCCAGCAACAGGCGCCCCTCGCCGACGAACTGCATCAGCCGCAGCACGCGGAAGATGCGCAGCACGCGCAGCAGGCGCACGACCACCAGCGACTGGGCGCCGGGAACGATCAGCACCAGCCAGGTGGGCAGGATGGCGATGACATCGACGACACCGTAGAAGCTGCGCAGGTAGCGCAGGGGCTTGTCGAGGCAGTAGAGGCGCACGGCGAGCTCGATGGTGAAGGCGAGGGTGAAGCCCCACTCCAGCCAGTAGAACAGGTCGCCGTAGTCGGCGCGCAGGCTCTGGATGCTCTCGAGCATCACCACCAGCACGCTGGTCAGGATCACGCCGATCAGGGCGATATCGAAGCCCTTGGCCAGGGGCGTGTCCGACTCGAAGATGATCTGGAAGATGCGGGTACGCAGCCCTGCGCCACCGGGTTTGAAGTCTAGGGTCATGGCGCTCTCCTGGCTGCCGACCTGCTCATTGACGAACCTCCCTCATCACACGAACCGCCCATCTCATGCAACCATCATGGCGCCTGCCTGCCCGCGGGCAGGCGGCGGGCCAGGCGCAGTGCGGCGCGGCCGAAGGCCGGCGTCGGCCAGGCGGGATCGTCGAGCCCCCGGGCCAGTTCGCGGGCGGTGGCATGAGGGCTGCCCGCCGAGTCGACCAGGTGCAGGAAGGCTTCGCGGGCCTGCTCACGCCACCGGGGATCGCCGGTATCGACGAAGGCATCCAGCGCCACCACGGCACGATGCAGCCAGGCCCCGGCGTTGCCGCCTTCGGGCAGGGGCCAGGTGCCGGCCAGCAGGGCGCCGCCCCGGGCGGCCTTGCTGGTGTCCGCCGGGCGCAGCGGCACCGACTCGGCGAGTGCCTCGGCCAGGTCCCACAGGGCATCCGGCTCACCGGCCTCGAGTTCGAGTTCCAGTTCGCGGATCGCCACCGTACGGCCGGCGGCACGAATCTCGCCCAGGTCGAGGGCCACCTCGATGCGCGCCTCGCCGAAGTCGAGTCGCCAGGCTTCACGGCGGAAGTCGGTGGCAAAGCGTGGCACCAGCCGGGCCAGCAGCGCGTCGCCGTGGGCGGCCATGGGCGGCAGGGCGGCGAGCCCGGCGAGATCGAGCCCCGGCCCCGGCACTTCCCACTCCCACTCGCCGCGGCGCGAGAGCCCGCCGCCGCCCTGGCCGCGGGTCTTGAGGGTCTGCAGCAGCCGGCCATCGGCCCGGCGCAGGCGCAGCGCCATGCGGGCGGTTTCCAGGGCTCCCTCGGGGGTGTCGAAGTAGGTGTTGCCGAGGGTGGTAAGTCGTGGCACGAGGCCGTCGAGCAGCGGGTGGCCGCGCAGTGCCGCCGGACCTTCCGGGCCCAGGGCCAGCTTGAGTTCGATCTCGTGGCTCATGACATTGCCGCCTCGCTTGCGTTAACTTCAGGTGATATTTTCATGACGGGAGCGGAGGCGGTCACTATACTGTCGCCGCCAATTCTTCAGCGCACATGGATGCCCATGGTCACACCCAATCCTTTCTCCGCGATGTTCGGCCGCTCGCCATTCCAGCCGCTGCTGGCCCATATCGTCAAGGCCAACGAATGCGCGGATCAGTTGCTGCCGTTCTTCGAAGCCGCCCTCGTCGGTGACTGGGAGGCCGCCGAGACACACCGCGAGACCGTCACCCGGCTCGAACACGAGGCCGACGAGCTCAAGACCGAGCTGCGCCTCAACCTTCCCAACACCATGTTCCTGCCGGTATCGCGCACCGACATCCTCGACCTGATCAGCGTCCAGGACAAGATCGCCAACAAGGTACGCGACATCACCGGCATCATGCTCGGCCGCCGCATGCAGGTGCCGGAGCCCCTCGTCCAGCCGATGCGCGACTACATGCAGACCGCCGTGGCCTGCGTGGCCCAGGCGCGCCATGCCCTGGAGGAGCTCAAGGACCTGCTCGAGTCCGGCTTCGGTCGCAACGTCTCCGACGTGATGCAGAAGCTGATCCGCGAGCTGCACGTGCTCGAGCAGCAGGCCGATAGCCAGCAGGTGGCCATTCGCCGCCAGCTGTTCGAGCTCGAGAGCCAGCTGCCCCCGGTGGACGTGATCTTCCTCTACAAGATCATCGACTGGGTCGGCGAACTCTCCGACCGTGCCGAACGCGTCGGCAGTCGCCTGCAGATCCTCACGGCTCGCTAGGATGCGATCCGTCGCGGCACCGCATGACAGGGTGCGCGGCGCGTCCGCCATCACGCCAATCCGCTACTCCCTGACAGCCACATAGGACGACTTCCCCTATGTCGATCATCGCGCAGCACGGCGAAATCTTCATCATCCTGGCCTGTGCCTTCGGCTTCTTCATGGCCTGGGGCGTGGGCGCCAACGACGTCGCCAACGCCATGGGCACCTCGGTGGGGTCCCGGGCGATCACCATCAAGCAGGCGATCATCATCGCCGTGATCTTCGAGTTCCTCGGCGCCTACCTGGCCGGCGGCGAGGTCACCGATACCGTCCGCAAGGGCATCATCGATCCGACCCTGCTCGCGAACGACCCCCAACTGCTGGTCTACGGCATGCTGGCCTCACTGCTGGCGGCGGCCATCTGGCTGCTGATCGCCTCGGCCCGGGGCTGGCCGGTCTCCACTACCCACTCCATCGTCGGTGCCATCGTCGGCTTTGCCGCCGTGGGCCTGGGCATGGAAGCGGTGGCCTGGGGCAAGGTCGGCCAGATCGCCTCCAGCTGGGTGGTCTCGCCGCTGCTGGCCGGCACCATCGCCTATCTGCTGTTCAAGTCGGTTCAGCACCTGATCTTCGAGGCCCGCGACCCCTTCGCCTCGGCCAAGCGCTATCTGCCGCTCTACGTCTTCCTGGTCGGCTTCATCGTCGCCATGGTCACCCTGAACAAGGGCCTCAAGCACGTGGGGCTCGACCTGGGCTTCGGCCTGAGCTTCTTGCTGTCGATTCCGATCGGCCTGGTGATCATGGGCATCGGCGTGCTGATGGAGCGGCGGGTCGTCTACGAACGTCGCGCCGACGACAACTTCGGCTACGGCAATGTCGAGCGGGTGTTCGGCGTGCTGATGATCTTCACCGCCTGTGCCATGGCCTTCGCCCACGGCTCCAACGACGTGGCCAACGCCGTGGGGCCGCTGGCGGCGGTAGTCGATGTGGTGCATCGCGGCGGCGCCGTGGGTGGTTCCGCCGTGGTGCCCTGGTGGGTGCTGCTGCTGGGCGGCATCGGCATCGTCGTCGGCCTGGTCACCTATGGCCACAAGGTGATCGCCACCGTGGGTACCGGCATCACCGAGCTGACCCCGAGCCGCGGCTTCGCCGCCACCCTGGCCGCCGCCACCACCGTGGTGCTCGCCTCGGGCACCGGCCTGCCGATCTCCACCACCCACACCCTGGTGGGGGCGGTGCTCGGCGTGGGCCTGGCCCGCGGCATGTCGGCGCTGAACCTGCGCGTGATCGGCACCATCATCATGTCGTGGCTGATCACCCTGCCGGCCGGCGCCGGCCTGGCGATTCTGTTCTTCTTCATGTTCAAGGGCATCTTCGGCTAGCAGCCGAGCCGCCTCGAACGCGATCGAGCGGCGGTACCACGGCAGTGGTGCCGCCGTTTTGTCGGCTCTGATATAGTCGAGACTCGCATCGTCTTTCTCTCATCTGCTGCCGGAGTGCGGCCTTGGATACTCGCTTCCCCTTCGTCGACTGGTTCCGCAATTCCTCGCCCTATATCAACGCTCACCGGGGCCGAACCTTCGTCATCCTGATCGAGGGCGAGGCCATGGCGCGCGGGCGAAGCGAGCAGCTGATCCAGGACCTGGCGCTACTTCATACCCTGGGCGTGCGGCTGGTGGTGGTATTCGGCATCCGCCCCCAGGTCGAGCTGGCCCTCGAGGCGGCCGGCATCGCGCCCAAGCACCACCGGGGGCGCTGGGTCGCCGACCCGACGATCATGGCGTGCGTCGAGCGCACCGCCGCCGAGCAGCGCCTGTGGCTGGAGGCGCGACTCTCGCTGGGGCTGCCCAATACCCCGCTGCACGGGGTCGAGCTGACCGCGGTCTCGGGCAACCTGGTGATGGCCAAGCCGCTGGGGGTGCGCGAGGGCATCGACTTCCACCACAGCGGCGAGGTGCGGCGGGTGAGGGCCGCGGCGATCGAGGGGCTGCTGGAGAAGCGCTCACTGGTGGTGCTGCCGCCGCTGGGCTTCTCCAGCACCGGCGAGGTGTTCGATCTCGACGCCTCCGAGGTGGCCCAGCACGCCGCCATGGCGCTCGGTGCCGACAAGTTGATCCTGCTCGGCGAGGCCAGCGGCCTGTACGACCACAGCGGCCAGTTGCAGCGTCAACTGACCCCGGCCGATGCCGAACCGCTGCTGCGCCAGGCCGACCCCGGCAGCGAGCTGGCCCGCCACCTGGGCGCGGCCTGTGCCGCCGCCCGGCATGGCGTGGCCCGCACCCACCTGATCTCCTGGCACGACCACAACGCCCTGCTCGGCGAGCTGTTCACCCGCGACGGGGTGGGCACCATGATCACCCAGCACCGCTACGAGCAGCTGCGCCCGGCGGAACTCGGCGACATCGGCGGCCTGCTCGAGCTGCTCGAGCCGCTGGAGCACCGCGGCATGCTGGTGCCGCGCTCCCGCGAGCGGCTCGAGCACGAGATCGACGACTACCTGGTGATCGAGCGCGACGGCATGGTCATCGGCTGTGCGGCCCTGCACACCTTCAGCGACGCCGAGATGGCCGAGCTGGCCTGCGTGGCGGTGCACGACGACTACCGCGGCGGGGCCCGGGGCGAACTGCTGCTGGCCGAGATCGAGCGCCGCGCGCGGCGCCTCGGGCTCACGGCGCTGTTCGCGCTGACCACCCATACCACGCACTGGTTCTTCGAGCACGGCTTCCGCCTGGCCGACATCGACGCCCTGCCGCCGCTCAAGCGCGACACCTACAACCACGCCCGCAAGTCGAAGATCCTGGTCAAGCCGCTCGCCTGAGCGGCGCCCTGCCGTCCCCTCGCGATCCAGGCGGGGCGAAGCGCTGTCGCCTCGCAGCGTCGTGGCTTGCGTGGGTGTCGCCATCGGGCTACGCTTCAAGTTACTGATTCAGCAGTTATTTTTTTCTCTCTCCAGATTGGCGTCGCCATATGGAGACGAAAGGCCGCCGAGAATCCGCCAGTCGGCCTCAAACCCTCCCCCGGCAGGCGGTATGCCAACTCCACCATCGAAATAACTTGTTGAAATTAGTGGTGATGCCGGTTTTATGGCACGAGATTGGCAATGGTATGGGTGAGCAACGGAAGCGGTTCATTACGGCTCGAGCCGCTTTCGATCGCCAAGGGAGTCCGGTCAAACACTGCCCTGTGCGTCCGGCCCCGGAAGCGATCAGCGTCTGCTCCAAGCGATGTGTGACTTTAGGTTGCGATGAGACGGGTACCGCCGACAGGCACGGAAGTGTACCAGAAGGGCAAGGACGCCCAGGCAAGGACGCCTCATCCCCCCTTCCGGGGGGATCGAATCGCGCAGCATCGCCTTCGGCGCAGGCCGAGGCGGTGGTGCCAGGAACGAAGCAGGGCGGTGCGCCACGCGATGGTTCGCCATCCGCATGTGAAGACGGGCCCTGGTAATCAACGGTCTTCACATGGCTTCGGGGCCTTTGGCCCATGGAAAGCGGGCCGACCGACCTGACCAGGCAGTCGAGAGGCGCGTTTTCCAGACCCTTCAGTTCCCTGCGTACTTGGGCCGGCTCTGCCGGCCCTTTTTTTGGCTCTTTTTGGTGGTTGCATAGCGGCAAGTGGAACGCTGTCCAGCGGAACTCTGGTACTCTTTGGGCGTATACGATGGCAATGTCTCTCATCATTCTGCAAAGAGCTCTGGTCATGACCACCCGAGTCTCGCGTCGCTGGCGCCCTCGCTCCCTGTTGCAGCTCGTTCTGCTGGCTTTCCTCGTCGTCATGTTGCCCCTGGCCGTGCTGATGCTCCAGGCTGGACCGGCCCTGTCGGAACTGTCGCGACTGGCCGATGTCAGCGCCCGCCAGGCGGTGGAGGAGACCCGTCGGGCGCGCTCGCTCAGCGCCCTGGCCCTGGAGATGGAGCGTGGCGCTCGCCAGTACGCGGTGGTCGAGCAGGAGAGCCTGTTGGAGATCTACGCCGAGCGCATCGAGGAGTACCGCGAACTGCTTGCCCAGCAGCGCCAGCTGCTGCCCGATGACCCCGACGTGGCGGCGCTCGAGGAGCAGTTGGTGGAACTCGCCCAGTTGCCCGAGCTGCCCCTGGAGGAGTTCGAGGAGCGGCTCACCGACTTCCTGCCCTTCGCCCAGCATACCGAGGCGGTGCGGCGCGCCACCAACCGCCAGATCGATATCCGCATCGATGCGATCCGCGAGCGTGCCGAGGCCGTGCAGACCCAGCTGTGGCTACAGACCGCCGCGCTGGTCTCGGCCAGCCTGGTGCTGATGCTGCTGTTCACCTGGCTGATCATCCGCCCGGTGCGACAGCTCGAGCGCCGGGTGCTGAGCATCGGCAGCGGCCACCAGTCCCATGCCGTGCGGCCCATCCAGGGCCCGGCCGAGCTGGTTCGGCTCGACGAGCGGCTCGACTGGCTCTCGTCGCGCCTCGATGAGCTCGAGGCCGAGAAACAGCAGTTCCTGCGCCACATGTCCCACGAACTCAAGACCCCGCTGGCCAGCGTGCGCGAGGGCTCGGCGCTGCTTGCCGACGGGGTGGCCGGCGAGCTTTCTCCGCACCAGCGCGAGATCCTCGAGCTGATCGACGCCAGCGGCGGCGAGCTGCAGCGGTTGATCGAGCAGCTGCTCGACTACAACCTGCTGCAGCACAACCGCCAGATGGAGACCGAGCGGCTCGATGTCGCCACCGTGGCCAAGGAGGTGCTGGCCAAGCACCGCCTGGCGCTGGACAACAAGGGCATGCGGGTCGACTGTTTCGACGGTCCGCTCGAGTGGCAGGCCGATCACACCGCCACCACCCGCATCCTCGACAACCTGATCTCCAACGCCATCGCCTATGGCGAAGATGCCGGTGAGCTGGAGATCCGTGCCCGCCGCAGCCACGATCGCCTGACGATCGAGGTGGCCAACAGCGGGACGCCGATCGCCGACGAGGACCGGCCACGGCTGTTCGAGGCCTTCTACCAGGGCCGTGCCCGACGCAAGGGGCCCCTCAAGGGCTCCGGCATCGGCCTCTCGGTGGCCGCCGATTGCGCCAGGCTGCAGCACGGCAGCCTGGAACTGGTGGACGACCCGCACTTCGCGGTCTGCTTCCGCCTGACCTTGCCACGTGTCCTCGTGGCAGAGCAGATCGCTCATGACCATCTGGCGCTCGTCGGCGAATCGAGCGCCCACGCAAGGAACCGATGACGATGAATTTCCGCCCTCTGCTGGCTTGCCTGGCGGTGACCTGGTTGGCCGGTTGTGAATTGCTACCCGAGCAGCCGGGCACGACGGCACGGCCCGCGGCCGAGCCGTCGGCCAATGCCTGTCATGCCGTGATTCCCGATTTCGACGACGAGGCCTGTCTGTTGCCTGACTGGGTCGCCTTCGGGCTGGCCTCCCAGCGTGGCGAGCGTGGTTGGCGCGAGGTCATGCTGGGCCGCCTGCAGGGCGAAACCAAGGATCAACGCATGGCCCGGGCCGTGGTGCTGGCCTGGGGCGACGAGAGCCAGTGGGATCGCGCATCCGAGCTCTTCAAGGCCGACCTGCACACCGCGCCCGCGGCGCTGCAGCCGCTGCTGCGCTACTGGCTCAACGAGGTGGAGGGGCGCCGCGCCATGTCCGGCCGCGTCGCGAGTACCCGCGAGGAGCTGGCCGCCCTGGAAGAGGAGAACGACGCCCTGGCCGAGAAGCTGGAGGCGCTCACCGCCATCGAACAGAACATCAACCTGCGACAGCAGACCGACGACGACTGACAGGGGGATGAGACGTGAAGCACGCCACACGCATACCAGGTAACAGAGCGCCCGCGGCGCGGATGCCCGGCTCTCGCGAGCTCAGCGCCCATATCCTGCTGGTCGACGACGACGTCAGCCTGCTCAAGCTGCTGGGCATGCGCCTGGAGAGCCGCGGCTACCGGGTGACCACCGCCGAGAGCGGCCGTCAGGCGCTCAAGGTGCTCGAGACCGACCGTCCCGAGCTGGTGCTCACCGACCTGCGCATGGACGAGATGGACGGCCTGGGGCTGTTCCAGGAGGTCCAGCGACAGGCCCCGGGGCTGCCGGTGATCCTGCTCACCGCCCATGGTTCGATTCCCGACGCCGTCAGCGCCACCCGCCAGGGGGTCTTCAGCTTCCTCACCAAGCCTGTCGATCGCGACGAGCTGTTCGCCGCCATCGACGAGGCGCTGGCCCAGACCAGCGTCCCCACCGCCGAGGGCGACGAGTCGTGGCGCGCGGCGATCATCACCCGCAGCCCCGACATGGAGCGCATCCTCGAGCAGGCGCGCATGGTGGCGGCCTCCGACGTGAGCGTGCTGGTCACCGGCGCTTCCGGCACGGGCAAGGAACTGCTCGCCAATGCCATCCACAAGGCCAGCTCGCGGGCCGGCAAGCCGTTCGTGGCGATCAACTGCGGCGCGCTGCCGGAGCCGCTGCTCGAGAGCGAGCTCTTCGGCCACGCCAAGGGCGCCTTCACCGGTGCGGTCAGCGAGCACCGCGGCCTGTTCCAGGCCGCCGACGGCGGCACCCTGTTCCTCGACGAGATCGGCGACATGCCGCTGACGCTGCAGGTCAAGCTGCTGCGCGCCCTGCAGGAGCGCCAGATTCGCCCGCTGGGCTCGACCGTCTCGACCCCCATCGACGTGCGCATCATCTCGGCCACCCACCGCGACCTCGACCGCGCCATGCACGAGGGCGAGTTCCGCGAGGACCTCTACTACCGCCTCAACGTGGTCAACCTCAAGCTGCCGGCGCTCAAGGAGCGGGCCGAGGACGTGCCGCTGCTCGCCAAGCACCTGGTGACTCAGGCCGCCGAGCGCCACAAGCCCTTCGTCAAGGGGTTCTCGCCGGAGGCGCTCAACCTGCTCGCCTCCAGCGGCTGGCCCGGCAACGTGCGGCAATTGGTCAACGTGGTCGAGCAGTGCGTGGCCCTGACCAGCTCGGCGATGATCCCCGAGGCGCTGGTCGCCCAGGCGCTGGCCGCCGAGGACAACGCCCTGCCGACCTTCAACGACGCCCGCGCCGGCTTCGAGCGCAGCTACCTGATCAAGGTGCTGAAGATCACCGAGGGCAACGTCACCCAGGCGGCGCGCATCGCCGGGCGCAACCGCACCGACTTCTACAAGCTGCTGTCCCGCCACGACCTCGAGCCCGGCATCTTCAAGCCGGCCGCCCGCCACAGCGAGGAGTGAGAAGGCGCGGGAGCGCCGGTCAGCCCGGATCGGCCGACCAGCGAGCCGCCAGCTTGCGGCAATTGCCCGTCAGGCGTTGCTGAAGCCTTTCCAGTAGTGTGTGCTCCGTACCGGGGCGGGCCACCTCGCCGAGGGTCTCGAGTGTTCTGTCGACGGCCGCTGGCATGTGTTCGGCCAGCTCGAGTCCCTGCTGGATGAAGTAACGTGGTTGGAACCTCATCGACCTGGCTAATGACTCGAGATGCGGCCTCTCGATCCAGCCGGGCCGATCCTCACCGGCGATGCGAAAAGCGAAACGGCGCGACAGGCCGCTATAGAGTGTCGTGCTCATCAGGTCATAGAACGGCGCCAACCGAGGCCCATCATCGGTCTGCAGGATCGAGAGGTTCTTGGCATGGCTGTCGTGGTTGCCGATCAGCAGGTTGAAGAAGAGCCAACCGATCAACCGCTGCAGATCCATGGCCGGTGCACCGGCCTGCTGCAAGAGCTCACGACAACGCACCAGGCCGGGACCGCCGTCGCTCTCGTACTTGATGGTCGAGGGAGTGCCGTCGAGCTGGCAGGGCGTCATCAATCGCCATGGCGTCGTGCACCCTTGCGCTGGACGACGACCTCGAGACCCATCAGGTCCAGCACATCCAGGACCTTCTGCAGTTGCAGGGTCGGCTTGCCTCGCTCCAGATCGACGATGAAGCGGTTCCCGGTGCCGGCCAATCCTGCGAGATCGGTCTGCAACAGCTCCTGTTCGGCCCGAACCCGGCGAATCAGCTTGCCGAGGTCCTCGCTGTGGCGAATCCGTTCGGCCACCTGGTGAGGCTTGGGCGTGTCGATGTCGGCCATGGGATACCCTACCTTGAATTACCGTTCGGTAAGTATAAGGCCGAATCCACCGACCTGCATCGAGTGAATTACCGATCGGTAATTACCTGCCGCGGCATGCGGTCGTGACCGGCGTGAATGACCGATCGGTAATCCGATCTCCCCTGGCCGTGGGCGAGGGGAGCGTCACCCCTTCAGCCGTCGCTTCACCTCGAGCCGCAGGCGCCCCTCGCCCAGCCGGGCGGTGAGCGCCTGGCCGGGCTCGGTGTCCGTCGCCCGGCGGATCACCTGTCCCCGGTCGTCCTCCAGGATCGCATAGCCGCGCCCCAGCACCGCCAGCGGGCTCACCGCCTGCAGCTCGCGGGCCAGGCCGCCGAGCCGCTCGCGCTGGCGGGCGAGCTCGCGCTGCATGGCCGGCAGCAGCCGGCCGCGGGCCCGGGCCAGGCGCTGGCTCGCCTGCTCCAACTGACGTCCCGGCGGGTGGGCGGCCAGCCGCTGGGCCAGGTGCGCCTCGCGGCGGCGCTCGGTCGCCAGCCGGCCCTGGATGGCGCGCACCAGGCGGGCCTCGAGCTGGGCCAGGGTCGTGCGCTG